>JAFQOH010000102.1:0-8644 GCA_017403345.1 Thermoguttaceae bacterium | reverse complement strand
TTGTCAAAGATAAGCCAGTCTTTTGAAGACTTGACTTTCTCTTAAGTTCAATTGCTTTCACTTAAGATGCGAGATAATATAACACATTCTGAAAATCCTTCAAGGGGGGTCCCGCCTTTTTTTTCAACTTTTCTCGACACCGACCTCCCAAAATCAACGCCGCACCCCGTGTTTTTACGAACCAAACGCATTTCCAAATTTTTTTAATTTTCTCTTATGATCCCATAAAAAAAGGCGTTTTTTCGCAAAACCGCCTCTCTTTTTTCTTAAAACACAGCGTTCGAGGCTGCATTTATCACTTATTTTCGTCATTTTTTTCTGAAGAATTTTTCTCTTCGGCCTTCTTTGCTTTTCTCCATTCCAAGTATGGGGCGAGTTCGCCCTTTACTTTGACCAGAGTCGCTCCCAGCAGCGCAATATCATCGCCGAATCCGACCATTGGCAGCAGATCCGGCATCGCATCCATCGGACAGATCACATACGCGGCCGTCAGTGTCATCAATGCGACAGTGGAAGCTGACACATTCGTGTACCGTCCGGCTGCGTAATCCTGCAGGAGGGAAAGCATGTATTGGAATTCACGCACATGGCGTCCCAAATTCCGTGCTTTCCCCATTGCTTCCGGCAAATTTCGGATCACGCGCATTAGGTTCCATCCGCGAACAAAATTTTCCGGTCTGAATGCCATAAGCCCGAGCCTTCCAAACTGATTCAGAGGGTGAATTCGTCCTCTTCTTCTTCCTGTTTTTCCTGTTTTGCGTCTTTTTCAGGTTCCAAAGGCCCGTCCGGGATCCCCAATTCCAAGCTGCTGTCATCTTCACCGTCTTCCAGTACGGGAGCATTCGTGAGGACCTCATCCTCTGCTTCTCCCATGACAGCATCGGCTCCTCCGTCAGACGTGAGGGGCTCACCGGACGTACTTTCACCCTCGGCGTTTCCGTCCGCATACAAGGCACTCTTCAACCCGTGATATTTTCCATTCAAGAGAGGATCTACCTTGGGCAGAAACACCTTAAGGAACTCTTCTGCAACTTTCATGGTATCGCCATCTTTAGTCTCCAAAAGGCTCACATACATTTTGCATATCGGTTCATTCGGCTGCCATTTCATTCGCGGAAAACGGGGAGCCTGCCAGCCTTCCTCCGCATCTTTCCATCCCCAGAAAACACGCTGATCGTATGAATTTCCATTTTGATCCCAACCGCGAAACACTGCCGTGTTGAAGGTCGCGATACGGTCTTCAGGAATCATTTTTTCCGGATCATTCGGATCAGGTAATTCCACAATGTACCCAACAGAGAGTTTTTCCACACTATCCAGCTGTTCGTTTCCGCTTCCGACGAAACAAACATCCGGCGTATGCGCCCCCACATTTCGGCTAAATCCGCAGGTAATGTTGATGTGAATATCCGGATTTTCGTAGGATCCGCGATACCGTCTCGCCAGCGAGCCGTACGCACCTGCGACACGGCGTACATCTTCGTTTTCGATCCCGATGACGTCCTCGTCGACGTTGGCTTTCCAAGCATCGACAGTCATCGGCAGCGCCTCTTCAACGGCAGCCTTGAAAGATTCGAGCGTTTCGCTGCGCATTTCACCCCAGCGTTCCGTCGCGACCCCCTCATAGTACATCGCTCCAAGGACACCGGCAACACACAGGAACAAAACCAGAAAAATGGATCTATTTTTGATGAATTCCATGACAAAACCTTAAAATGTAAAAATCTGCGACTAAAATCTTCCGAAGCACAAAAACTTGAAACACCCAAACGGGGACCGCCGCGTATGAAGCAAGTCCCCGACGTGCTGTGTGTCACTCTCAGCGTTCGATCTCACGGCATTTCAGGCAGAGGTAACCCAAAATGTAAAGCGGAACCGCATATCCGATGACCGTGCAGAAATTCATGAGCACCATGTCGAAGGAAATATTGAACCCCTGCGCGACGTACTCGGAAGTATCGAATCGGCTAAATGCCGGAACAAGATACGACAGGAAAAGCACAAACGCCTGAAATACAGTGTCAAGCATTTTTGAAATGATGACCTCGTAGGAGTTCATGTTCAGATCGATCGTCATGTTTTCCTGTCGGAACAGACGAATCGCCGCCTCCATAGGTCCGCCCCCCTCAACTTCGCCGGCCCCCATCATCGCCATGAATTGATGGAATCTGCCCCCAAGAGTCATGAAGAGGGTCGCGAGGACCGTCACCGGCGTGGAAAGGAACGTACTGAAAACGACGCCGTAGATCGTCACCAGAAGCATCTGGAACCAGATCCCAAGGTATCCCTTGAAGAAGTTCCATGCAAACGGCGCATCACGATGCCGCAGGTACATATCGGGCTTTGCCGCACCGAAATACTGTCCGCGTTCCAAACACTTCACCCAGACCTCCATGACGTTTTTCAACTGGATCTCACGCCCCTGCGCATCAAACTGGCTGGATTCCGGAGCTACGAAGTCAGCGAAAAGGTCAAATTCCGCACGGCTTGCGCCGCCGACGTTGAGTTTCTCTTCCGGAGGATACGACTTCAGCTCACCCCCCTGCCTCGCGATCTTAACAGCGACTGCGCTCGCACGAGAGGCGCTCGTTCCGTTCGGATTGCGGTGACTGGACTTCAGGTTCATTTTGTCCGCACTGATGTTGATCATGCGCGGCACACGGAAGACCGATTTTCCGCTTTCATTTGACTGGAAGATCTCCACCTCAAGCATCAATCCCGTTTCCGGATTCCGAATGTAAAAACCGCCGATGATCTGACGGGCGATCTGCCCTTTGTGCGTACGAAAAACTTCTTGCGTGAACTCAAACTGCAGGGCACCGTCGACCAGAGCCGCCGGCGTAATGTTGTCAAACTGCCAGATAAAAGCAGCGTCCGTGTTTCCCGCAATAAAACTTCGGTACTCCCACTCGTCGCCAACGTTCACGCCTTTTTCCGATACGATCCCACGCTGGTCCAAGTACCCGATGTCACCATATTGCACAACACGCGCACGGTACATTTCGATCGGCGGTCCGAGCTCAAAATGCCGACTCCCGTCCGGCCGTTCCGTCATGCGGATCTCATGCGTGTGATCCCGGTTCGGCGTAAGGTACGGTATCTTATTTTCTTTGTCGAACACGATCTTGTGGCTGTGGTCGCGCGCCGTCGTCGTCTGCCCCCGTTCCAGAAGCGGATTTTTATCGTCAAGCCGCAGTTCTTCCTGCACCGTGTGCGTGTGCGCCTGCCCGCGGATGACGAATCCGTAGCTCACCAGCCCCATCGGAACGAGCAATGCCGTTCCAAGGAGCGCGAAACCAAAAATGCGCCCCAGCACGATCTCAGAGATCCGGACAGGCTTGGTCACGATGGTGTGGATCGTCTTTTTCTGAAAATCCGCAGGAAGACTGAATGCCGTAAGCAAAAGCATCAGCACGATCGTCAGATATGCCGTCGTATTGAAGATGAAACTGACGTACAGCTGCGCAGGATGCGGGCTCGTGGGGTCAAGAAACATCCCGGCAAACAAGACGATCAGGACGAAAATGATGAATACGACGACTACCTTGCGGCGTATCGCTTCCTTGAAGGTCAGCAGCCCCAGCGCACCCACGCGTTTTCCAGAAATCGAAAAAACGTCGGCAAGTGTCTGCCCCATCGTCTTTTTCACAAGCAAAAACGCTTTCTTGGGCCCAAGACGCAGGCTGGAAAAAAGCATTCCCAAAAATCCCAGCAGCAGGAAAAAGACACAGACCGCCATTCCCCATTCCAGGAACGCAGATGGAAGCCACGTGAAAATACTCGGTACATTTTCCTCAATTACCATGCGCTCAACCTCCGTTTGCCGTGCCTGCAGGTGCGTCGGTCTTCTCTTCCAGCGGCGCAGAAACGGCATTGCCGACACCATGCGCTCGGCGTCCCGGATGCAGCCGGCTCTCTTCCACGATGCGCAGGAACAAATCTTCCAGCGTCGTACGCGTGTTTCCGACCGACTTGACCTCGCCGCCGTACTTCTTCACGATCTCGCGGATCTCCTCTATCGCCGCGTCCGGAAGCGTGCTCGTCTGAATGTCCGTCGTGTCCTTCACCGTCAGCAGACTGTCCACCCGGCCGATCTCCTTCAGCTCGCCCTGGAAGAGGATCCCGATCCGGTCACAGACATCCTGAACGTCCGCGAGAAGGTGACTGCACATCAGGACCGTCTTCCCCTGACGCTTCAGATCCAGGATCAGATCCTTCATGTCGCGTGTCCCGATCGGGTCCAGACCCGACGTCGGCTCGTCCAGGATCACGACCTCCGGATCGTTGATCAAAGCCTGCGCCAGACCAACACGCCGGACCATCCCCTTCGAGTACTCCTTCAGCTGACGCTTCTTCGCATACCCAAGACCCACCATCTCGATCAGGTCATTCGCACGCTGACGCCGGACCGCCGCCGGAATGTGGAAGAGCTTCCCATAAAAATCCAGGATCTCTTCCGCCGTCAGAAACCGGTAAAGATACGATTCCTCCGGTAAGTATCCGATCCTCTCGTTCCTGCGGACGTCACTGGCATTTTTGCCAAAGATCAATGCCTCCCCCTCACTCGGAAAAAGAAGCCCCAGCAAAAGTTTGATCGTCGTGGTCTTTCCAGAACCATTCGGACCCAACAGCCCAAAGATCTCTCCCCGATTGATCTCCAGATCCAGCGATTTGAGCGCATGGACCTTTCTGCGTCCCCAAAAGTCACGGTAAATTTTCGTAAGGTTTCTTGTTTCAACTACGACTTCAGACATAAAAATTCCTCTTTATGTGTCGGTTTTATTTCATTTCAAAATCAGCAAAAAAACTCCGCCTGCTCTCAGGAACGCAGCTTCCCGCCAGAATTCGATACGCACCGGATCCGCGCACGGTTTCCTCTCTCGAGGTAAAATATTTTCTCTATTATACACAGAATCGGCATTTTTTGGCAGGGGGATCCCATGAAAAAACCGAAAAATTTCATACTTTCATGATTTTCCGGCAAAAAAAGAGGGACATTACTGCAATTTCAGCCCTTTTAGTTTCATTTCAGGCCAACCCGGTAAAATGAAAAACAAACCGAAGCCCCGCAGAGACACTGCTCCGATCTTATCCGACACAATATTTAAGGGATCCGCAAGTACACTCTTCGGAAAAATTCAATAAAAAAGTTCTCCCCCCGCCTTGCATAAAAATCAAAAAGTGGTAGAATAGTTTCTTAGAGAATTTAAAGTCTCTTTTTTTTTAGATTTTATCATCATGGCCGAGTGGCGGAATGGCAGACGCTGGGGATTTAAAATCCCCTGTCCGGTGAGGACGTGCGGGTTCGATCCCCGCCTCGGCTAATTTTGGGGCTTGCAAGATTTCGCAAGCCTTTTTCAATTTCTTGAAAGAGTTCGCAAATTACGGGACTTGACGCGCTTTTCTGTTCGCCCGTGCTTTTCTCTGCAATGCGGTACAGGCCCCCATTTTGGCCCCTTTTCTGCTCAAGAAGGCCCCTTTTTCGGCCCCCGCCAAAATCCGCGTTTCGTGCCGTGTTTTCATAGTATGAAACCACCCCCGAACTGTTCCGGTTTCCTCTCAAATCGGCCCCTTTTTCGGCCCCCTGCGTCCGTTTGGACGGCGTAGCGTACTTTTTCAGCCATGCGCCCAGCTCCAAACCGGCGGGCGTTTCGGTGTATCCTCCGTCCTCAATATCGGTTGAATAATGCTGTAGCGCAACCTTTCCAGAGTGCCGGGCTATTTTCTGATACGTCAAAATATCGGTCCCTGTTTTCATCAAGTCAGTACAGAAAGATTTCCGCAAGTTATACCACGGCTTCCGATCCGGCAAAATCACATCCGCCCGCCTTGCGTATTTTTTCAACATCGTGTTTACGTTTGAGTCTTTGGTCAAATCCGGAAAGACGCGCTCACCCTCCGGCGCAACATCAAACCAATCAGAAAGAGCCTGTTCCAATACCGGCGCAAGCGGTATAGTTCCGCGTTTCGTCTTTCCCTCAAGAGTTACGGATCCCACCTCTCCGGCGCAACTCCACCGGATCCGGTCCCACGTCAACAGGCACAAATCACACGCCCCACGGCACCCGGCAAAACGCCCCAGCGCAATAATCGCTTTCCACTTCCGGCTTTCGGCGGAATCTAAACTACTCATTGACTCCAAAATTTGATTGACGATTTCCGCCGGAACGTATTCATGGTTTCCTTGATTTTTCGCTTCCCACCCACGCAAAACCAGAAACGGATTAAACGACAATTTCCCGCAAGTCACGGCCCAGCCGAAAACAGACTTAAAATTGCCGATTTCCCGCCCTACGGTCGCGGGGCTGTAGGCTTTCGGTGTTTTCCCTCTGGTATCCAGAGGGGCGGTCGAAAACCAATGAAGGAACTGTTGCGCCTCCGTAGTTGTTATCGTTCCGGCGGGGCGGTCTGCTCCAAAATACTCAATCAGCCGTTTTCCGTGTCGCTCGTGTTTGTACTGCGTCCGTTCGCTTGACTGCTTAGCCTGTTCCTCCCACAATTCGGCCATATCCTTAACTGTGAAAACCTGCACGCGCTCCGGAACCAGTCCCCAGCCCTGCAATCGGTCATACATTGCCGGGGAGTCGGTCTCAAGTTTCCGCTTCCATGCTGTCAACTCCGGGGACTCTACGCCGGAAAGAACGGCGGTCTTCAAATCCTCGATTTTCTCGCCTGTCCGTTCCGCGATCCGCCGGTCGGTGAATCCGTAAAGTTTCCGCTCTTGTTTCTGGAATGAAAACTTCACATAGTAGCCATTGCCTTTTTTACTCACGCTTGCCATTTTGTAGCCTCCACTAGCAGGTCGTTTTCGTTTGTTTATCTGCATTATACCAGAAAAGCACGGCCTTGAATATTCCCCCTTCCCTGCTTTTCGTAAATTTTTTTGAAAATTTCCGGAAACATCGGGAAATATTGCCGGATACTTCACGGGGAGCCCTACACTTTTCTGCAAAATCCGGTTTTCTTGTCAGTTTGTTCCCTACACGCGCTGAATCCGCATTGCGTGCAGGTGACCATTTCGACTTTTAAAGATTTAAAAGTCGATTTTGTCTTCCGCTCGGCGGTCGAGTCATTTTTTCTCTTTCAAAACTTCAAAATTTTCTTCCGCTCGGCGGTCGAAATATTTTTTACCTTCCAAACTTCAATTTTTTTTCGTTCCCCCCCCTAATATTACTTTAAACCTATATATACTCCCCACTAAAAGGAATTTAAAAAAACTCTGGACTCTTAACTCTTAACTCTATACTGTAGGTAACCTAACGGTAACATTACCGTAACATTACCGTAACGTAACCAACGCTAAGTCATGCAATCGTTCCAGTACCCCCTACTCTCTCCGGCGCAATTCTCGCCCTGTGGGGAGGTCTCCGGCTGTTCCGTCTCTTTCTGGTTGCCCTGCATTGCGTTTTCCAGATAGCGTAGCTGTTCCGCCTTCCGTTCCGACTCTCGTTCTTGCTTTTCTCTGTCAATCTCTGTTTCCTCCGTTTCGATTTCCTCCGGCTCGGTCTCCGTTTCGTCTTCCTCCGTTTCCGCCGGTACGGTCTCCGGCTGTTCCGGCGGAACACATTCCGCGCCATCCCCTGTAATTACTTCCGCCTCCGGCTGTCCCTGTTCCGTGTTCAAGAACCGGGCAATTGCTCCATCGACTCCATATTCCAAAACATCACCCGGCATTAGTGATTTTTGCGCTTTATCATATAGCGCAAACTTTTCATGGTCCCCCATTTTGCTTGCACGTGATTTCCCATTCTTTATTCTATTCATTGCATCCGCATAATTTCGGCTCAACCGGGAACACTGCTCGTCAAGAAACGCATACCGCTTCAAACCGGTTTCTCGGTCTTCAATCTCAAACACGAACCCGCAACGAACCAACGTTTCAAGACATATTTCAACCTCGGTCGGCTCATAATCAAGCCACGCGAAACGCTGTATCTCCCAAATCGTTAAACATCCGCTATCATGCTGTAGGGCTTCCCTCGCAAGAATAGCATATAGGGCAAAACAATCCCGATAACATCCGCGCCCTTCCTTATCATAACACGCCTCACGGAGTTTAAAGCACAATGGGTCGTGTTGCTCTGGTATTACGCGGATAAATCGGGGATACACTTTGTATCCATCCAGACGATTAAGAATTTTCTTTTTCATATCAATCCTCTTTCGTAAAATTTAGAATCGGCCCCAGCGGAACCGGGGCCACGGAATGAAAAGAAAGAGCTAACTCACCTCCTGTAATGTTGGCACTTTCGGGACGATATTGCCTACTGTTTTACGGCATTCTGCATCCGTTCCGCAATCCAGCGTTCAATATCCTCCGGGCGGAATCTCACCGCGCTCTCAAGCAACAGAAACGGCAATCCGCGCTTTTTCCGCAAGTTATCGACCTGACGAACAGAGCAACCCAGCATTTTTGCCACTTCCTGTTTACCAATCAAATTGGACATACTGTCTCTTCCTCTCTCCCGGAATCCGGGGATTGTAGAAAATCGAACACATAGCGGTTTTCCCGCTCACCTAACACTATATCTAGCATAGAAAGGCTCATTTGTCAATCCCCCGGTATGCAATAGTTTTTCCATAGAATCAAAAAGACAATGGCTAAAGCAAGAGTGCATAATATAATATATATAATATATATAAT
>JAFQOH010000101.1:0-3005 GCA_017403345.1 Thermoguttaceae bacterium | reverse complement strand
TTTTGAGTCTCATCTGCGTTTTGAGTCTCTTCTGCGTTTTGAGTCTCTTCTGCGTCACTCGCAGCCGTTTTTACAGTTTCGCCGGCGTGCGGTGCATTTTCATTTTTTACCTCTTTTTCATTCGTTTGGGGATCCTCTTTGGAAAGGAAAAATGGATTCAATGCAGAGGGTACCGTGGGAGTTTGCCCGGTTTGTGCGGCATTTGTCTGCGGAACGGCGGTAACAGATTCTTCCGGTGCAGGATTTTTTCTCAAAAACTTCCAAATATTTCCAGTTCCCGTTTCGATTCCGGAATTTTCGGAGTCTTCAGGAACGAGGAATTGCTGCTTGAGTTCCGGTGAAAGTTGATCGAACGATTCCGCGGCAGAAGCTTCGACCAGGATCCGGTAAATGGAATCGATGTTTGCCTTGAGCAATTCCGGAGCACGATTCCGCACGTAAACATACGGAACACGATTTGCGGCAAGCAGCTTTTCTTTCTCCGTTTCTGCAGCGTCGATGGTCACGAACGGGACACGCGCGACGATGTCACGGTTGATGGCCATTCCTTCATAGTAAGGAAATGGAGGATTCCAGATTCCGAGTGAGATGACGAATGCGATAAACGCCAGAGCAAAGATCAGACCGCAGAAAATGAACGATTTCTGTCTCAATCGATGCAGCGCACGGTGAAACGGCGTACTTCCGGCCGCAAGGGCTGCCATGCGCTGGGATCTGGTTCTGGTGGTTCCGGTAGACATGCTTTTTTTCTCTCAAATTCCGTTTATGAAAAGTACGAGTCGCGTTTTTCCGGTATCCTTTCCGGCTCATCATATGCGCGGATGATCTTCTGGACCAGATCGTGCCGCACGACATCCATTTCTCCCATTTCCACGACCGCGATATTGGGGATCCCTTCAAGGCGCCGGATCGCATCGACCAGCCCGCTCTGTGTGTTTCGGGGAAGGTCGACCTGCGTGACGTCGCCGGAGATGATGACACGTGAATTGTTTCCCATGCGCGTGAGAAACATTTTCATCTGCGAGACCGTCGTATTCTGCGCTTCGTCCAGAATGATGAACGCGTCGTTGAGCGTTCGGCCGCGCATGTACGCCAGCGGACTCATTTCGATGACTTCTTCCTCCGTCATTCTGCGCAGAAGGAGCGGATCCATCATGTCGCGCAGCGCGTCAAAGATCGGACGGAGGTACGGGTCGATCTTTGCTTTCAAGTCACCGGGAAGGAAACCGAGATTTTCCCCGGCTTCCACTGCGGGACGGACGAGGACCAGGCGTTTGATCTTGCCCGCCTTCATCGCTGCGACCGCCGCTGCGACCGCGAGGTACGTCTTCCCCGTTCCGGCAGGTCCAATGCCGAAAACGACTTCATTTTCCATGATCGCCTTGACATACCGTGCCTGTCCAGCTGTTCTGGGACGGAATCGGCGTCCATTCATGACTTCAAACGGAGGGATGCGTCCCACGGTGTCCGCGATCTCTTCCTCGACGACCTGCGAAAGAAGACACTGCACATCGTCGTCCGTGATCTCGCCGCGTTTGAGGATTTTTTCTTTCATTATACGAAACAGCTCCACCGCCATTTCGACTGCCTGATCGCCGCCGCTGAAATAAATATCATTTCCGCGTGCCCAGATCCGGACGCCGAGCGTATCGCTCACGCGGCGCTGGTATCGGTCACGGAATCCAAACAGGGATGTCAGAGGGAGCCCCTCCGACAGGGTTATATTTTTCTCGATCATTCGATTTTCCGAATTTATATTGATGTGGATCGAAACGGGAGACGAGGCCGACTGTGCGTGCTGAAAAACCGGATCTCGATCCAATTGGCATTTCATTCCATCTTTTATATTATACACAGGATCCGATTTCAGAAAATCCCCCCCTCCCTATTCGGAGAAAATTTTCAACTCGGAACCTCGGCAAATTCACGCTTTGGCGAAAATGCCGGATCCAACAAATACTATTTTACCACAAAGCAGAGAAAGTTCAAGGGGCAGGGCTTCGGCAGAAACTTTGCGAAAAAAATTGCCCCCCCTTGACTTTTTTTTTCATTTCTTTTAAAATAGAAAATCTGTGATTTGGAATTTATTCAAAATTCTTTCTTTCATTTTATTTCAGTTGTACTCACTGATTAGGGAGCAGAAACATGAAAAAGCCGTTTGTCTTGTGGAATTGGATGTTCCTTTGCCTTTTGCTGTGCGGAATGAATGCCCGCGCCGCGGAGAATGAGCTGATGGAAGTCAGCTGGCCTGCCGACGGTCTGACGCTTCAGGAAGCGTACGATAAAACTGCAGAAGACGGCACGCTTACCATCCTTCGCGGCGTGCACGACGTGCCGGAAACGCTCGTCATCCGCAAAAACATCACGATCACCGGCCAAAGCACGAACCGCGACGATACCGTCCTTAAAGGCGGCGAGCAAAACGTCCTCCGCCTCGAAACAGGCTTCGCGGAAATCAAAAACCTCACGATCAAAAATGAGGGAGACTCTCAAGATTCTGGAACCAGTGCAGTTCGTGTTCTTGCTCCCCTGTGCGCCTTTGAAAACTGCCTGTTTACCTCCGAGAAACGCGTTGGTTTTCTTGTTGACCGGAAAGACTCTTCCCCGATCGTGACCCGCTGTGCGGCGAAAAACTGCGGCTCTGCGGGATTTGTGGTCTGCTCCGGCGCCTCCGGAACGTTTACGGACTGCGAATCCAGCGGAAACGCGTTGTCTGGAATTGAGGTCAGCGACAGCGGCACGAACCCGACGGTGGAGAAATGCCGATTTACGAATAATCAACAGGCGGGAATTGTGGTCTACGACGGCGCCTCCGGAACGTTTACGGACTGCGAAGCCAGCGAAAACGCGGAGTCTGGAATTTTGGTCCGCGACAGCGGCACGAACCCGACGGTGGAGAAATGCCGATTCACGAATAATCAAGATGCGGGAATTCTGGTCAGCAAAGGCGCCTCCGGAACGTTTACGGACTGCGAAGCCAGCGAAAACGCGGAGTCTGGAATTTT
>JAFQOH010000100.1:0-2427 GCA_017403345.1 Thermoguttaceae bacterium | reverse complement strand
TCTGTACTTTAGAGTCTGTACTTTAGAGTCTGTACTTTAGAGTCTGTACTTTAGAGTCTGTACTTTAGAGTCTGTACTTTAGAGTCTGTACTTTAGAGTCTGTACTTTAGAGTCTGTACTTTAGAGTCTGTGGAAGGTGAGACCCGCAGGAAAAGGCAAACGGAAAGAGAATGGCGAAATGGCCGGTTTCTCTTTCCGTTTTTTTATTGGAATTGCTGAAAACTATTTCGCGAAGAAGACTTTCTTCAGGTCGTCCAGCGTCTGCACGGCCTCTTTCGGGTAGTTCACGTGGTTTGGCCCCCAGTAGAGCATGGTGTCGAGCTCTTCTACGGTGACTTTCGTCTCGTCGGCCTGCGTCAGGTCCAGTCCCAGGTGTTTTGCCATGAACGGGTACATCGCCTTCCTTTTGCTTTCGCCGTAATCGTGTTTTTCGTTGAAGATCTCAAATTCCACGTTCTCTTTCGCGCCGTAGAAGTCGTAGATCTTCTGAATGTACGGAAATTCCACTTCCGGCGTGTTTTTCGTCCAGTCCTGCGTCACAGCAATGAGCTTCATGGGACGCGGAGCCGCCATTGCAGCGACTTCTGTATTGCAGGTGCCTCCGTGACGCACGTGGAACGGGATCCCGCTCTCGCACGGACAGCCGCCGAAGAAGTGCGAGGAGACCATCACGACCGGAACGGAAACGGTGATGCGCGGGTCGACTGCCGTGCCGAGGAACGTCTGCGTTCCGCCTCCGGACGCCCCGGTGATGCCGATCTTTTCCGGATCGGTGTTCGGAAGCGTCACGAGCCAGTCGAGCGAGCGGATCGTGTGCAGCGTCTGCATCATGCCGGAGATCGTGTCGTCATGAGCCGACGTCGGCAGCGGGGATTCTTCGGCACGCCATGCGAACATGCTGTACGTGAACGTGACGGCTCCCATTCGGGCAAGAACGGCTGCACGGATCTGCTGGTCAGCTCCGAAACGTCCCAGGGCACCGTGACCGTGGGGGCAGAGGACGATCGGGTGTTTGCCTTCCGTGAGCGGTTCGTAAAGATTCCCGTTTGCGAAGTAGCCAGGGAGGATCTCCAGCGCGACATTCCGGACCGAGTATCCATCGTAGACTCGTTTTTCCGAAACGTTGGCGTTCAGGACCTCACGCGGGACCGGATCGAGATGGAATTTCTTCATGATCGTGCTTTTCAGCGTCGATCTGCGTGTTTCCCAGAGTTCCTTCGTGGAATACTGACGGCTCAGACGGTCCAGGTGAGCTTTCGCTTCCGTTTCCGGACGCATGTAGTACCACGGTTCGTAGGCGCGGAAAGTCTTCTCGCCGACTCGCTCAAACGTCAAGTCCAGCGGTGCCAGAATGTACGCGAGACGGAGCTCCGGATCCTTCTGGACACTCCACTGCGTCGTGTCGATCTTTCTGTTAAGATAACGATCCAGACCGCGGCCCCGCTGGATCGTGATGCCGAGTTCCTTTTCAGTCTCCGCAAGCAGCTCGCTTAAAAGACGGGGGCCCGAAGCCGTTTGCCCTGCCGGTTTGACGATGCGGAAAGCCTTCTCGCCGGTCTGCTCAAACGTCAGATCCAGCGGCGCAAGGAAGTAAGCGAGACGCAGTTTCGGATCGTCCCAGAATTTCCACGGGGCCATGACGACTTTTGGGTCGAGACAGTCTCCCGGTTCCTGACCCTGCTGGATCGTGATGCCGAGATCCTTTTCCGTCTCCGCAAGCAGTTCGCCGAGCGGGACCATGTACTGTTCTTTATGGTTGAGGAAATTCCGGTAGGAATCATCCTGCGCAAGAACGGCCGAAACCATGCTTAGCAGGAAAAAAAGGCATGGGAGTGAGAAAATCGTCTTGAATTTCATAGTTTTCCTTTGGGGATGGGATGGGTTGGGTTAGGCTGGGATAGGAAATCGTAATGGGTGTCTGCGATTTCCAGGAAGTAAGCAACACTTCGATTGTAATTGCTGAAACCTGATTTGTCAAGGGGCGGAAGAGTGAATTTTTTCGGATTTTAAAAAAGAAAAAAAGAAAAAAAGTTTAAACAGTTTAAAAAGTTCTTGAAGAGGGAGTCTGAGGGAGGAACAACTTTCAAGATGTTCCTTCCTCACGGCCGCGGCGACATGACGGGCAGCCAGTTTGGGAGGCGGCGCGTCTCGCGTCGCTTTTCAAGCAGTGGGAGGCTGCACGTCTCGCGTTGCTTTTGGGAGGCGGCGCGTCTCGCGTCGCTTTTCAATCAGTTGGGAGGCGGCGCGTCTCGCGTCGCTTTTCAATCAGTTGGGAGGCGGCGCGTCTCGCGTCGCTTTTCAAGCAGAGTGTCGCCGTGCGTGGGACCTTTAGCCAAATTTTAACCACGAAAAGCACGAAAAAAAACACAAAAACACAAAAAAGGTTTAAAAAGTTTTTGAAGAGAGAGTCTGAGAGGGAAACAATTT
>JAFQOH010000099.1:0-31169 GCA_017403345.1 Thermoguttaceae bacterium | reverse complement strand
GCCGTAGGGGAACCTGCGGCTGGATCACCTCCTTTCTAAGGAAATTAGAACGTCCGACATAAGTTGGATGAAAAAAAGAATGGAGACTCCTTGTTGGCGAGCTTCGTGTGATTTCATCTTTTGTATATCAAAGCCTTTGAGAGTTTTCTCGAAGGCTTTTTTTACGTATGGTGTTGAGAATTCGGTTTTTCGTTGATTTGGAGAAAGAAAGGAGTTTGGAATGTCGCAAAAAGAATCAACACTCGAAGAAATTATTCAAAATATCAGTACAATGTGCTGGATATTGGCTTTTCTCGTGGTGTTTTCAGGTTTTTTTGTCTTTTCAGAATTATTAGAAAATCCCATAGTCTTGGGGATGAATGTGTTCTTGTTCTTGTTCTATGCTGGTATGGCTTTCTTAGCAAAGAAGGCTCCTGGAGCTATTGCGTGCGGGACTGCGCTCGTTGCTTTAGCCATGGTGTTAGTAAATTCGATTGAAATGGGGCGCCTAACTGGAGTGATGCCGGCTTGTTGTGGGATTTTTTTGTTGCAGTCTGCCTCCAAACTTGGCGGCGCGCGTAAAAGAGAGGAAGACCTTAAAAACCAGAGCGCATCGTCCGAGAACCTCTAATCGTTTTTATGCTGCATGCTTAGCGGGCTTGAGGATTGGAAGATTAAAAAATAAGGGGAGACTCACCTGAAACTTCGGTTTTTTTCTTAAATGTGGGCTCTCCGTTTTCAATGGAATTTCCTCCTTTTTCAGTGTGTCATTCCGTTATCAACTCAACTTTTTTATAAAAGAAGGGAGTTACGCAGTCTTTTTTATTGGAGTTGCGAAGTCTGAGGATCTTCTGGCAGCTTAGTTCGGCACATATTTCCGCCGATATTCAGAGGATTTTATTTCTGCAGGCTCTTGACATTTGAGGAAGATTTCGGTATACTATTATCGCAGATCTATGTCGGGGGCGTTGCGAGTAGTTCTCCCTCGAGAAATAAAATTTATTTACGTCAGGAGACAGTCATGATTTCACGCAGACAATTTGTTCAGGCGAGTACCGGGCTTGCGGCAGGAGCCGTTCTGATGACGAATGTGCAGGGGGATGAAGCTCACGAAGCCGCCCCGATCGTGTATACGCAGGCCAGTGACCCGCCCGCGCCGGAGACGATCGATCCGCATTACGAACGGCCCGGTCTTAAGCCGGATTCCGGGCGAAAACTCACGAATCCGATCGGAGTTTCGACCTATTCTTACTGGGGGTATCGGCGTGAGTACAAAACGATCGAACAGTGCATCGCTCTGGCAGGAGAACAGGGATTCGACGCGGTAGAGATCCTTGAAAAACAGATGGATCGCACCGACGATGCCTACCTGCAGATGCTCAAGCGTGAAGCCTTCGTCCGCGGCATGACACTTAGCGGGCTGTCCACCCACCAGCATTTTCTTTCTCCCGATCCGGAATTTCGGAAGAAGAATATTGAGATCACGAAAAACAGCATTAATCTTGCCTACAAACTCGGCATTCCCACCATGCGGATCAATACCGGACGTTGGCTCACGAGCGAGAATTTCGACGTTCTGATGAAGAACAAGGGGATCGAGCCTTCGATCGAGGGATACACGGAAGAAGACGGCTTTCCGTGGGTCATCGACAGTATTGCGGAATGCGTGAAGACGGCACAGGAATGCGGAGTGGTGCTTGGATTGGAAAATCATTGGGGGCTTGGACGGACGGCCGCCGGTGTGATCCGGATCATCGAAGCCATTAAATCGCCCTGGCTGCGAGCGACGCTCGATACGGGCTGCTTCCTGGAGAATGTTTACGAGCAGATCGAGGCCCTCGCGCCGTATGCGGTCCTGGTTCAGGCCAAGACGTATTTCGGCGGCGGAAACTGGTATACGCTGAACCTCGATTACTACAAGATCGCGGAGATCCTGCGTAAAACCAACTACAGAGGGTACATTTCGCTTGAATTTGAAGGTGCGGAAGACATCAGCACCGCGATTCCCCGCAGCCTCGCGCTTCTTCGTGATGCCATGGCCGCGAAATAGACGGATTCACCGCCTCGCAGACTCCGGTTGGTGAGGCGGTCATTCAATACGATCGATACGGGAATGGGATTCGGAGTTCATTCAGTGAGATCGATAGGTCGGCAACAGAGCCGGAGATGTACCGTTCCCGACCGATTCGAGGTTCGAAACGATGAAAAGTGTGGAATTTGTTATTTGGTGAGGTTTTTTATGCGCAATTTCCTGCCTGGTTTGGTGATTTTTTTGATTTCAGCCTCTTTCTGTATGGCGCAGTCGGAACATGCGCGGAAGATCGCGGCATCCTTTGAAAATGCACCTGGTGAGCTTTCCAATTACGCGGCGGAACTTCTGGTAAACAAACCGGATTACGTCGTTTTTACGCCGAAAAGAGACAGCATGGTCCTCGGCGACACGTACAATGACCATTTTCAGGTCATTTCCAAAGAAAACGGTCTTTTGCTGGCATTTTGGACGCAGGCGACCCGTGAGTCAGACATTGACCAGCATATCGCATTTTCCAAAAGTTCCGACGGCGGTTTGACCTGGACACCGGTCCAAGTACTTGCCGGCTCACCGAACAAAAAAAATCCGCAGCTTCTCGCCAGCTGGCAGCAGCCGATGATCTCCCGTTCCGGCAGGATCTACCTTCTCTGGAATCAGCAGACGACCTCCCGCGGACCACACTGCGGCGACTGTTTCGGAATTTATTCGGATAATGACGGTGAGACCTGGTCCGCGCCGCGTCAGGTGAAGATCCCGCGCACGTGGAAAGATCCGGATGATGTTTCCATTCCGACGTCATGGTGCAATTGGCAGCGGCCGCTTCGGCTTGGCGAGGACGGTAAATATTTTGTTGGTTCCTCACATCATGGAAAGGGCGGATGCGGGATCGAATTCTGGCAGTTTGAGAATATTGATGAAGATCCAAATGTGGAAGATATTCGGATCACGGCATTTTCGACAGAAAAAGATCAGATCCTCTGTCTGACCGGGGACCAGATCGTTTTTCCGGGACAGAATGCGTGCGAAGAAGCCGCTCCGGTGAAACTTCCCGACGGACGTCTTTTCGTCATGATGCGCACAGACGGCGGGTATCCGTACTGGACGGTCAGTGCAGACGGCGGAAGAACGTGGTCTCGTCCTGAAATTTTGCGGGATCGTGACGGCGGAAAACCGTACCTTCATCCGCGTTCTCCCGCACCGCTTTACGACTGGAAAGGATGCGAGGCCGCGAGCGGATACTATTTCGCGCTGGTCCACAATACGTTTGATTTTCAGTTTGAGAAACAGACGGCCTACCAAGCACGTGGGCCCCTCTATCTGATTGCAGGAAAGTACGTTGAAGGTGCGCATCAGCCGATCTGGTTTACCGAGCCGCAGCTTTTCGCACCGCGCAAGGGGGGCAATTCGTTCTACACGAGCTACACGGTTCGGGACGGTAAAGGGATCCTCTGGTTCCCAGACCGAAAACGCTACCTCCTTGGCCGGGAAATCGGTCCTGAGTGGTTCCAGGGAGTGGAGGAAATTGGGAAAAAGTGACCCTGATTTTTGATGGATGATCCATCGGGAATTTTCTCATGAAAACGGTTTGGAAGAACCGAGTTCTTGAGTTTGAGAATTTTTGAGGGAACGGGCATGGAAATTGCAGATTTTTTGACGGCACTCGCAATTTTTTGCGGAGGCATGACGGCCAGCTTTTTTTTCAGCGGGACGGAGATCGGTTTCTATCGGGCTTCCAAAGCAAAAGTCGTACTGGAGGCACTTCTTGGGAGCCGGAGGTCGCGATTTCTGCTTTGGTTGGTAAATCATCCTCCGATCTTCATTTCGACAGTTTTGCTTGGCAACAATCTGGCGAATAATTTTGTATCGCTGGGAGCTGTTTTGATCTTTCAGGTCCTTTTTCCGGATTCTTCGGCTGCTTTGCTTTCGACGGTGGTTGCGACGCCGTTCGTTTTCATTTACGGTGAACTGCTTCCGAAAAGCATTTTTTTGCTTTTGCCGAACCGCCTTCTGAAACTCAGTGTTCCGTTTTTTTGGATCCTCGTGCCGATTTTTTTGCCGGTGAGTCTTTTTCTTAGCGGTTTGAATTTTCTCATTGCATGGCTTTTGGGAGAAAAAAATACACAATACGCTCTTCAGATGTCGGATGCGGAGTTGAAGCAGATGATCGGTGAAGGAAAGAGTGCGGGGATCCTGCATCCTGTACAGGAAACTCTTGCTGTCAGGATCCTTCAGCTGCAGACGGTTCCGTTGAGTAAATATTCCGTGCCGCTGAAGAAATTTCCGGTCATTCATGAGAAAATGATGCGCGAAGAAATGATCCAGACGGCTCGGAAATTCGGAGCGGGGTGGGTCTTGGTACAGAAAAATCCTAATGTCAATGTAAAGTCACATCTTGAGGGATTTTGTTTCTTCCATGATCTGCTTCTCATGAAAGAAGGTGAGCCGCTTCCTCTGCGTCCTCTCTTGACGCTGCCCGTTTCGACCCGTTTTGCGAGCGCAATGGGGAAAATGTTTAGTGCTGAAGTACCTTTTGCTGTTTTGAAAAACGTGAAAGGGGAGTTTATTGGAGCTGTTTTACGGCAGCTTCAACATTCTTGAGAGGGTTAGGATCATGCGTTTTAGGTTCATTTTCCCCGAGTGAACGGGTACATTCGGAGTGGATGAGCTTTTTTATGACGGTGTCGTTTGCATTTGAAGAAAAAGTGCAGCCGAAATGCAGATAAAAAAAACGGGTACCAAGGCACCCGTTTTAATTTTTAGTTTTTAATTTCACTTCGTTTTCAATATCCGGACGACGAGGAGGAAGAAGCGTCATCGGAAATCTTTTCAGCCGTAGCTGCACGGGACATCTGGATGAGCTGGAGTCCCTGCTGCACTTCTTGACGGGAGAAGTTCGTCGAACGGACACCGTTAGCGTGAAGGACGGTCTCGGACGCGAGGTGTTCGACCGGGGTTTCGCTGTTCATGTGCCATGCGGCAAACTGCGCACTGCGGAGGTCTACAGCATGAAGAGATTCAACGAGGAAAATGACTTCCGGTTTTTTCGTGCATTCTTCGATCGGGCAGATCTCGTAAGCCACGTTTGCATTCGGTTCAGGTTTTCCGTATTCCAAGCAGACCGACTGAAACTTGACGGCCGTGACTTTTTCCGGCGGGATATTCTGGAAGCCGCCCATACCGCCGCCCATGCCCATACCGCCGCCCATGCCCATACCGTTTCCGCCTATGAGCTGGTTTCCGCCGCCCATGCCCATATCCTGTCCCATGACGGGGCGGGTTCCGAAGGCTTTCGGGATGCGGACACTCAACGGTTTTTCCGTTTTATTTTTGATGAAGAGCTTGCCGCCTTTCATCGCGCCCTGAATGACGCCTACTTCGATCTGGTCATCTTCGATCGCTTGGAAAAGGTCAACTTCAGCGGCACCGTCAAGGGCTTTGTCGCTGAGTTTCACCGTTTGGGCATTTTTGGCGAGATCACGAACTTTAGCTTTGGCTTCTTTGGCCGCATTGTCTGCCATGGCAAACGTACCGAGTGCCAAGACGAGAAGGAGGCTGAGTGCCGAGGTGAAAATACGGGACATAGTTTCTCTCCCAATGAAATTCGATTTACGAATTTTATGTTAAATCCAACCGCGCGAAAAACATTAACGCGCTTCTTCTGTCATCTATTTCTTGATTTATCGGGCATGATCCGGACGAAAATTGACGGTTTTCGAGCCTTTTTTTTCAAGGAAACGATTTTCTTGCCGTCGCAAAACATACAAATGGAATAATCGTGCGTTTGCGCCCGGAAGCCAGTACCTTGTGCGAGAACACCGAATGGGGACTTCCGGTTTTCGGTCCGTTCAGAGACACAACGTCTTACCGACAGTCAGGTTTTTTTGACGCATTTGTCTGCCTTGCACTTCAATTCCGGGTCTTTGGCGAGCGGGAGCTGGACGGCTTGGCCGGATTCTGCCGCGGCGTAGATCCCGAGAATGATCTCGACGGAGCGTCGGCCTTCCGGACCATTGACTTTGGGTTCCGTATCGGTTTCGATCGCGCGGATCATGTCGGCGAAGAGTTTCGCGTGTCCTTTGAAGCTGATCGCCGATGGATCGGCCGCACCGCCGCCGGAGCTTTTGGAATTGGCCATTTCTTCCTTTACTTTGGCATCTTCCGGAGCTTCTTCTGCGAAATCCCAGCGGACGATGTCTTCTTCCTCGATCGTGGCGGAGCCTTTTGAGCCGTGGATCTCCACTTTTTTCAGGTAGCCGGGATAGATCGCGGTACTTGCTTCAATGACTCCGAGCGCACCGTTGGCGAAACGCAGGGAAGCGACGGCTGTGTCTTCGACTTCGATACGTTCGTGATCGAGGCAGTCGATGATCGAGCGGATCTCAACGACGGGTCCCATCAGCCACGTGAGGAGATCGACGCTGTGGATCGCCTGATTCATGAGCGCGCCTCCGCCGTCCAGCGCCCACGTTCCGCGCCACGCGCCGCTGTCGTAATACTGCTGGGTCCGGAACCATTTCACGTAGGTATCCCCGACGGTCAGTTTGCCGAATCGGCCGGAATCGATCGCGTTTTTCAGGGTGACGCTCGAGTCATGGAATCGGCTGTGGAAGACGGTCGCGAGCTTGACGTTCTTTTCTTTGCATGCGGCGATGATCTGGTCGCAGCGTTCCAGCGTGATCTCAAGCGGTTTCTCGACGATGAGGTGCTTTCCGGCTTTCGCAGCGGCAAGTGCCGGTTCAAGATGCGCTCCGCTCGGCGTACCGATGGTCACGATCTCGACTTCCGGATCCGCCAGCATCGCGTCCAAGTCGTCATACGCACGGCAGCCGGTCTGTTCCGCAAGACGTTCGGCCGAGGCTTTGAAAACGTCGTAGCAGGCGACCAGTTTCGCGTTTTCGAGAGATTCGATGGCTTTTGCGTGGAAGTTTGAGATCATTCCGCAGCCGATGATGGCAAATCCGTATTTTTTCATGGTTCGTTTCCATTTTGGGTTAAAGGATGGGGAAAATCAAATTTTCATGAACTTCATTTTAGCAAAAAGAGAGAGAAAAGTCAAGGAGTCCGGCACAGAATTTGTTTTGCTTATCCAAATTTTCCAAAAATCCGCCCGTAAAATGGTCCTGACCCGCCAAAATGCTCTTTTTGGGGGGGCAGGACGGTCTGTCGAATGTGATCTGTGATCTTCCGGCAGCTGCGTATCTGTTTCACCACAGAGAGCACTGAAAAGCCGCAGAAGTACGCAGAAGTACGCAGAAAAAGGAACACGAAAAGTGCGAAAAAACATGGATCTCACGAAATGTTTTTAAAAATCCATTTTGTGCCTTCCGTGAAATTCGTGTCAGGATTTTTTCAGCCTTTTTTCTCTTCCCTTTCAGAGTCTTTCAGTGCCTCTTCAGTGTTTTCAGTGTTTTCAGTGTTTTCAGTGTTTTCAGTGTTTTCAGTGGTAAAAACCGCGCCCCGGATCGGTACGCAGTTGTCTACTTTTTCCAGTTTTCAGAATGGAAAACCTTGATGAAAAGCGGCGGATCTCCGAAATTCGCGGAATTCGCGGAATGATTGAAGCTGCCGGGACTTCCGGCCCCCCCTTTCTTCTGGAATGCGAAACCTCGAAATCGAAAAAACGGAAGCAGAAAACTGCAAAGAATGATGATCGGCAGCAGAATAAGAAAGACAGCGCCCGCCAGAAGAAGGAGCAGGGCAAGACAGAGCATCCCTAGGCAGCCTGGAAGGGAAAAGGAAAAAACGGACGGCCTCCATCCGGAAAAACCGGAAAAAGAGGTTCCGGCATGGAACTCGTTTTCGAAAGATTCCTGCGGGAATTCCGGTCCAGCTTCCCCGTAACTGCGCGGGTCGTCATGGTCCAGGATCTCAACTTTTACGTTTTCGTTCATTCAGGCAAAATTCGGACAAAATATGGGAATGAAGGCGGAATGGAATTTTTAGGGATCGCCGTGAACGGAGAGTTCAGGAAAGCCGCCGAGTAAACTCAGAACGGAAACAAAAGGCATTTCCGCCCGAGTCCTCTTTAATCGAGCCAGCGTTCTGCCCATTTTTCCAGAAAGAGCAGTGACCAGAGCGTTCCGCCGTAGCTGCCGATCCCCTGCGCGTGATCACGGTAGAGCTTTTTCGCGTAGTTGATGTCCACCCACTGCGAAATGCGGGAATTTTTCCCAAGGACCTCTTCGCGGAAGATCTCTTTCAGCGGACCACGCAGCCAAGCGTCCGTTGGAAGTTCAAATCCCTGTTTCGGCCGGCTTTTGAGCTTCATCGGAAACTGCGGCTCAAAGGACTTCCGAAGGATCCATTTGCCCAGCCCTTCCCGGATTTTAAATTCCGACGGGATCTGCCCCGCCAGCTCGAGCACTTTCGTGTCAAGGAACGGCGAACGGACTTCCAGACCGCACATCATCGATGCCCGGTCGACCTTGACCATCGCTTCCGGCAGCGCAACGGAGATCTCTGCCATCTGCATTCCCAACAGCGTGTCTCGTCCGCCCGCAAGCGCAAATGCGTCGGAAAACTGCTTTCCAATATCCGACGGAACGAATCCCGGCGTGCGATACAGCGGGGCCAGGAGTTTCTGCCGCATCGGATCCCGGCAGAATGAAAGCGAGTTTGCATACGCATCTCCTGCCGACATGGAAAGATTTCGGAATGCCGTTTTTAACCGGAAGATCCGCGGCATGAAATCCATTTTCGGGTAAATGTATCCGAGCGGACCAAAAATCATTCGGCGCAAAAATCCAGGCATCAGACTCCGGAGCATATCCTCCTTCATGTCGTGTATCTGCCGTGCGTATCCAGCGAAACACTCATCACCGCCGTCTCCGGAGAAGACGATCGAAACATGATGCGCCGCCAGCCGCGAAACCAGCAAAGTCGGCAGCGCAGACGGATCCGAGTATGGCTCGTCGTAGCACTCCACGAGATTTTTCAGTTCCTCGACCGCGTCCGGTTCAACGATCTCCTCGTACATATCGGTGCCGAAACGGTCCGAGATCGCTTCTGCAAAGTTCAGTTCGTTGAAGGCGTTTTCCTGAAATCCGATCGAAAAAGTCGGTATCTGCTCGCAGCCGTAGCGGCTCTGGATCGCTACGACGATGCTCGAATCCAGACCGCCGCTGAGAAACGCACCGGCTCCGGGTACCTCCCCCTTCATCATCGAAATGGTCTCTTCCAGCTGTTCGCGGATACGTTCCAGCCACTCCTCTTCCGTCACGTCTTCGTTCGTCTGCGGCGTAAATCTCCAGTAGCGGAACGGCCCCAGAGGTTCCGCGGAACCGTCTTCCCGAAGCTGAAATTTCATCCAGCTTCCATGCATCATTTTGCGTATGTGCCGGTAAATGGAACGTTCCCCCGGAACGCATCCCATGATGAAGTAGTCTTCCACCGCCGTCGGCAGGATCTCGAGTTTTACGTCCCCGTGTGCGAGGATCCCCTTAAGCTCAGAGGCAAAAAGAAGTTTTTTGTCGTCCTGATAGTAGTAAAGCGGCTTCTGTCCCAACGGGTCACGCACGAAATAGAGCGCGTTTTCCGAGAGATCCAGGATCGCTGCTGCAAATTTGCCTCGCAGTCTCGGAAGAAGGCGTTCCAGTCCGTACTCCGCATAAAGAAACGCCAGAAGCTCCGTGTCTTCCTCCGTTTGAAGCTCTAGCCCAAGATCGTCCAGCTCCTCGCGCAGTTCGGCCGAATTATAGATCTCACCGTCGAGCAGTACGATGAGCGTTTTCTCTCCAAAATGGTACTCGATCGGAGAATCGGCCTCTTCAAAAACCGTTTCCGCCCACAAACAGGCTCCCATGCCCAGATTTTCCCTGACAAAAAAAGCGTCCCCGTTCTTTCCTCGATGAGTCAGGACGGCTCCCATTCTCTGAAGTGTCGAAAGTTCTGCAGGTCGAAATGCGTTTCCGCGGCGGTAAACGGTACCAAAAATTGCGCTCATGGCAGGATCAAAGGTCCTTAAGTTGAGTGGTTAGGATTGGTGATGAATGGCTGATGGTGAATGATTTTGGGTAAAAGATTCCGTCTTGGCCGTTGGGTTTTGACGGAACTTAACGATTTTGGCAGGGACACCGACCGCGATCGCGCAGTCCGGGATCTCATCCAGGACCAGTGCTCCTGCTCCAATGACGCAATGCCGGCCGACATTGGCCAGAACGACGGCGCGTTCTCCGATCCAGGAGTCTTCACCGATCGTGATGCGCGGAAATTCTCCGCCCTGAAGACGGATCGGAATGTCCGTGCGTTCAAAAAAATGCTGATTCGTGCCGTTGGCGATCGAAACACCGCTGGCAAGAAGGACGTCGTCTTCCAGCGTGACGTCTCCGAGGATACAGTACGGGCCAACGTAAACATTTTCGCCGACTTGAGCCGTTGGATGCGAGAAGATCGTTCCGAATCCAATACACGCATTGCGACCGCAGCGCGGAAGCGCATAATGAAAAAACGCAAGCCGAAGGTACTCTCCCACAATGCCCGGCACAAGAGCCAGGCATTGGGTCAAGTCCGAAAATGCACGCTGTTTCGGGAGAACCAGTCTCAGTATTCCGTAAAATACGAGAGCCGGCAAAACCGCAAGCGCAAAAATGAAACGGGCGATCTGCTTCATTGAGGCACTCGTCTCTGCGGTCTACTCTTCGTACTCGTCGTACTCTTCGTACTCTTCGTCGGACATTTCGGGATCCTCGTCATCCGAGCTGTCTTCTTCATCGTTGCGGGGATCCCGCACATCCTCGTCCTCGTCATCCTCAAAGTTCGATTTGTGCTCACCCGTCAAATCGTCCATCTCCATGAGGAGCACGTAGATCCGATAGTCCGCCGGTCCTTTTTTGAGTTCCGGTTCATTGGCGCCGGTTGGCCGTGCGTTTTCGGACTGGTGCAGCGGCGCGATCAGAATGTCGAGAGATTCCTGACGTCCAGTTTCATCATCCAGCTCGAAACGTTCCAGCCAATACGCATTCAGGACCGTGTTCTGGCCAGTGACTTTCCCCGGCATTCCGTGATCCTGAAGACGGGAATTTTTAGAACGGAACATACTGAACAGACGCGGCATGGCGGCGGTACATTCCACTTCGAAATACGTCACTTTGAGTCCGCTCTTTTCGGAAATGCCGTCCATTTTCGGATCGGAATTCGTGTAAAATGCGACGATTTTGCTTTCCGGAGGCAGCGGGAATCGTTCTGCAAGCGCTTCCGGAAGTTCCGGGGCACTCTGTTTCGGCGCATTGCGGTCCAGAATACGCGCGGCAGAAGCGACTTTTCGCTGATTCTCCGCAGCAAGCGAGTAGTTCCAACACCACTGGCACGTCATTTTGTAGACCTGCTCCTGCCAAGCAGCTCCCGTCAGCTGACGCTGTTCGCGCATCAGTTCGCCAGTCGACGGATCTTTCTTTACGGTCGGACGCTTGCGGTTGGAAGTCTGACGCTTCGGCTTCTCCTTTTCCTTCGGCAGAGCACGGCGGTCCAGTGACTTCACGACCATCAGGAACCCCGGTTCTGTTTCGACTCGCTCAAAGAACGAGGTTCGGAACGCTTCCGGTCCCAAAAGCCACGCATTGTCAAGCATTCGGTAAAGTTCTTTGCGTGTTTCCACACACGGTATCGTCAGATAAAGCTGGACCGCCTGGATGTCTTCACGCGGAAGGTTCGGGAGACGCGGTTTCGTTTTGCTCCCCGGCTCCGGCATGTTGCTCAGAGCTTCCGAAATGTAAGGCTCCATGACGTCCTGGACCCGAGTCAGAAGTATGGAGCGCATTTCCTGCGTCCACAACTCTTTGGCCAGTGCCGAACTGGAGCGCGGATCCAACAGCAATTCCACCGCAGGAGAAAACGATGCGGAAGAAGATCCTGCACTTCTGCTCTGATTTCCCAGGTTCTTTTCCTGCGAAGCACGGCGGCTGAGCAGTGAGACGGCAACCTGCTCATTTGAGGAGCTGGAAGCGCTTTTTTCTGCTTCCTGACGCGCTTTGTCCTCTGCTTCCAATCGATTCCGCTTGGCTAAAAGAGCATTGCGGTACTCTTCGAGCGTTTTCTCATCAAGGAACGAGTAGTGGGTCCTCATCAGCGTCAGGTGACTGAGGAAAAGATTTTCTTCCAGTGTTTTGCTCCACGCTGTGTCTAGGTGATCCTGTTCATTCTGACGATAGATCAGGACCTGCGCGATGCAGTTCGCAAAATCCTTTTTCATCAGGAATTTATCCAGGACATCATTCAGCAGGAAAGCCTGCTTTTCTTCCGTATTCGCAGCTTCAAGGACCGTGGTGCCGAGCAGTTCCTGAGCGATCCGTGCACGGAAAAGCGCATTGGATTGCGGGCAGTACTTTGCCAGGACGGCTTTTTGGACGTCTTCGGGCGTGAATTCCGGCATGTTTCCGGAGCCGCCGCTGAATTTGAACTGGATCCGCTTTCCGGGAGCGACCAGGATCGCCGGATGGTTACCGCGTGCACCAGATGTGCGCGGGGCCGTTCCGGTTTGGGGATCTTCCTGAGACGGTGTTTTGGCAGGAAGTTCGACGTCTGCGAGTTCCGCGGCTTTTTCCACTGCGAGTTCCGGCGTGAGGAGGAAGGCGAGCAGGATGCTTTCTTCTTCCGGCGTGATCTTACCATCCTGCGCTTTCTCCGCGTAGGCCTGGAGAACATCATTGAGGACCGTTTTATTTTCGTCTGTCAGGAGCGTTCCTGCCAAAAACGCCATCGTCTGCTGCTGCGCGACTTCTGACGTACTGCGAGCCAGAGCCGTCATCGCCTGACGGACCTGCGACTGGGACAGGATGAAGAAATTGACTGCCTGGACCTGATTACGGTTGGTTTGACTTTCCCGGAGCTCCTCATCGCTCATGGCATTCTGAAGAGCCTTTTCATTTGCTTTGAGCTGCTCTTCAAGTTCCAGTGCTCCCGGAACGACTGATCGAACGAAACGCGCAAGGATCAGTGCCGCATCATCCGCTGCGGCCGGGTTTGCCAGACGTTTTTCAAGCTCGCTGATCGAAAGGTCGAAGAGTTCAGGTTCCTGCGTGCGGATGTACGTAAAATCTTCGACGGTCCATTGAGCGCTTTCAGCAGGAAGTGTTTTTTCCTGGACCTGAAGTTCCGGAGGAAGGTAACTCTGGTCGTCTTCTGCCGGCTCTTCCTTTTTTACCTTTTTCTTCTTCTTTTTTTCTTTTTTCGGCTTGGGGGCTTGCTCCGGTTCCGGAGTCTTGACCTCTTCCGTCTGTTCTACTGCGGGTTTGGGCTTCTTCTTTGACTTGGACGGTTTGTCACCGCCGCAACCCAAAACGAGCGCCATGATGCAGGCGCATACTAAAACCGTAAAGAAAGAAAATGTACGAGTCATGAACGCTCCCTGACTGAATGATTCATTCATTTCCGGCACATGAGGACCGGTTTATTTTTTCTGCCTTAGGCAAATGCTTTCGACGTTCCGTTTGGGGGACCTTTGATGAATTTTTGATGATCCCATTTCCAAAAATTTTGTAATGGAAATGAAAAGGGCCGGTTCCGAAAAAGGAAGACTGGCAGCGATGCCGAGGCTTTGCGGATCTGTTTGTTGAAAACACAGGATCTTTCAGAGCGATTCTAAAAAATCCAGTCCAATACTCCATTATATCACGTCTCTTTTTCACTTCAAGTCTTTGAAGGCATTTTTTCCCCATGATATGCCAAAAAAGTGAAAATTTTTTCCGATTTTGATAAAAAAAGCCCCAATAAACTCTGCCGCGGAGTCTCGGGACTTCTTTTTTATAGATCCGTTCAAGGATCCGTTTTCTTTTTTGGGGGGCACTGGAGCTCGATACCAGCTCTACGCATTCCTTTCATCTTTTTTTCCTGCCGATCGTGCGGCAGAATTTCTTCGGACACATCCTAAGCGTTCTTACGACATTTTTGAGGGTATCGATCCTTCCAATGGTCCTATTGCCGGGCTGGGGCGTTTGGGTAACGCGGGTCGATGTTCCCCGGCATGAAAAGTGCAGCTGGCTGGACCTGACCGTTTCCGGAAGCTGCCGGACTGACAGGTGCTGCTGGATTGACAGGAGCTGCTGGATCGACAGGAGCTGCAGGAACCGCAGGAGCGGCGGAATGACTGCCGTTTACGCTGTTTCCTGAAGTGGGAAGCGATGCCGAGACCTGGATATTGCCGTTCGCCATTGCAGGAGACGCTGCCGGGATATCGGAAGAGGGGACTGGCTGGGTCACGCCGGCCGGTACGTTCGGAAGTTCTTGCGGAAGGGCGAACGCAACTGTTTCTGGGGATGCGGGAGTACCGGGAGTTGGAAGCGAAGAGGTCGTTCCCGCATTGGAAGCCGTCCCCGGAGCGGAAACCATACCCGGAGCGGAAGCTGTCTCCGGAAGTGAAATGCTTTCCGGGAGGGATTCCGGCTGGGAAGTTCCATTGGAGGCCAGCGCAGTCTCGGCAGGGGTCCCTGTTCCTGCAGGAGTGCCGTTCGGGGCAGAGATCCCGTTCGGGGCAGATGTCCCGGCGGAAACGGGGGCGTTGGCATTTACTTGTTCCATTGCGGAAGGCGTAACGTTTTTTGCGATCTGCAGTGACGGCAGAGACGCCGTTGCTTCCGGTGCCGGTGCGAGCGTGGATTCCGACGCCCACTGCGGGACCTGACTTCCTTCCAGCCGGCTGAGCTGCGCGATCTCTTCCGGATCCGGAGTCAGGGACGTATCTTCTCCCTGACGGACAAGAACCGTTGGATTGTGTCCGTTAAGTCGTTCTTTTGCGAGGGCCGCCGTCGTTTGGGGATCCGCCTTTTCCGCCGGAGGAGTCACTTTATCGTCTTTGGTGAAGGGCGTCAGTTTTACTGTCGGCAGCGTCCAGCCGGTATGACTTTTTTCGCCGGCAGAACGGCAGCCTGGCTGACTCAGCAAAATGGCGAGGCTCGCAAAATAAAGGATAAAAAACGTTCTGGTCATTTTTTGCCGCAAGGTCAAAAATGGATTTTTTTGAGGAATTGGTCAGGAGTTTCTTGAAATCAGAAAATCAGGAACTCCGTTGATCGGCTGAGGATCCAGAGGGCTGATCTGCTGCGAATTTTCCTCAAGATCGCGATTTTATCCGCATTTTGAGAAATCATTCGCACGCAGTATAGCGTCTTTTTTCAAAACGGGATAGAGCAGTTTTGCGATTTATGCCTGCTTTTTTCAGAAAATCGTGAATTTTATTTTTGGCTCTTCCGGAAAGTGCGTACCGATCTAGGTTCCGATCTCACCACGGAGAGCACTGAAAAGACGCAGAAACACACTGAAAAGAAAGAGAAAAAAGGGAGTGAACGCGCCCTGACACGAATTTCACAGAAAACACGAAAAGACACGAAAGTTAAAATATTTTTGATCGCCTTTTGGTGAATTTTACATTTTTTCGAGTTTTTCGTGTTTCCTTTCTCCGTGTCTTTCAGTGAACTCTTCTGTGTCTTTAGTGGTGAAACTGGTACGCACTTTCCGGAAGAGCCTTGATTTTTTGTCTGAAAAAATCCGGAATCACTCTTGCGGTTTCTGCGGAAATCGGGTATGCTGAGCGCGGAGAGGTTTTTATGGAAGACTACAGTATTCAGAATTCCGGTACAGGAGAATGCTGCCTGACACACCGGGCATTTGCTCCCGGCGAGGAATTTGTGTCGGTACTTTTCGAACTCAATGGAAATTTTGTGAAGAAAGAGTACTCGATGGAAGCATGGAAAGAGCAGAAGCCGGAAAACTTTCACGCAATGTGGATCTCGCGCATGCCGGTCCCGCAAAGTGAAGCAAAACGTTCACGCACTGCCGTCAACGACCTCCTGCTCGCGATGTTTGACCAGCTCCGGACACAATGTGAGGCACCAGACAAACTGTATGTTCTTTCGCTCCTCCTCGTTCGTCGGCGCATCATGCGTATCGACGACCAGTTTGATGAAAATACGCCGAATCAGCTGCGTCTTTACTCCCCCTTCCGAGACGAGTATTACCAGATCCCGGCAGTCTCGCCGAATGTGCAGAGACAGACAGAGATCCAGGCGGAGCTGACGGAGATCCTCACCGGGAATGTTTCGAATGTCTCGAAAAAGTCGGCAGCAGCCGGCGAGTTTGGAGATGGGGAGCTGACGTTTCCGGATCCGGATAAGATCGAGTTTCCGGAACTGGACCTTTCAGAAATGGAGCTGCCGGAATAAAACGTTCCGAACAGATCCGAGCAGAAGCATCCAGAATGGAGACTTCCAACTTCACCATTCCGCATTTCCTGCCCCTCACGGACGCAGTTGTTTCCCGACGCAGACTGTTTCCCGACGCAGACTGTTTCCCGACGCAGACTGTTTTTTGGCGGAATTGGACCGTAAACGAAAACCTGAACCAAATTTGACCCATGAAAACATTCCGTTTGACCCCAGCACGAACGTACCCGGCGCTTCTGTCCTTTGCGGCAGTTTTGGCAGTCGGTTCGGTTTTGGCTTTTTCCACCGGCTGCCGTTCGGGAGATCCATTCCGGCGTCAGCCCAAACCGCTTCCGGTCTCCGAATGGGCGATCCCGGGAGCTGCGAGTGCCGCGGAGATCGTGTCGATCGTGAATCAGAACGTCATGCGAGTGGACAGTTTCGTCACGCAGGATGCCACACTGAACGGAAAGGGGATCTTCAATCTGAAAGGCGAAATCGCTTTCAAACGCCCTGGGTATTTTCGGCTGATCGGTACGCACGCGGTCTCCGGAAGGGAATTGGATGTCGGACGCAATGCACACGTCATGTGGATGTGGGTCGGCAAAGCAGAACCGAAAGCGACTTACTTCTGCACCAACGCAAACTACCAGCAGTGTCAGGAAAAACTGGATCTTTCCTTTAATCCGGCTTGGATCATTGAGGCAATGGGATTTGGGGCACTGGATCCGACGGCTTCCTACGAAGGTCCTTTTCCGGCCGAAGATCAGAGGCATCTCGAACTCCGCGTGACGGAACGTTCTGCCGACGGTGTGCCTCGGACTCGGTGCGTCATCGTGAATCGCGAGTACGGAATGCCCGCGGCGGTACTGATCTACGACCAGTTTCAGTCTCTGGTCGCAGAGGCCCGCGTGACGGCGTACCGGAAAGATGAAGCGACGGGACTCATGATCCCGAAGGGGGTTTCCATCAACTGTCCCAAAGAGGCAAACGGAGAGGGAATGCAGTTTGCCATCCAGTATGGAAACCCGATGCTGAATCAGCTCTCCGCGGACAATCAACACCTCTGGGCTATGCCAAACTATGCCGGGTATCCGTCCGTCGATATGGCGGCGAAATGAGCGTGGCGGCCGTTTTTCCGGCTGGAGAATGGGAAAAAAGAAAAATAGAAAACAGTGAGCGAAAAAGATGGGAAAACTCCTTTTCAAAATTCGTTTTATGTTCCGCATGATGTTCCGCGTCTGCCTTCTGGGCGTTTTGGCTGCCGCTTTCGGGAACGCTTGGGGGATCGGCTCGGTATGGGCGGAAAACGCAAGTGCTGAGGCGGCGAAGGGGAATGCCGATCTGGATCGCCGGCTCGTCTTCATCATCAACGAAGACAACGACCACTACTTCAAGCAGACCGCCGACTTCATGACGCTTGAGGCTCTTCAGGCGTACATCGACCAGATGCGCGGCACGTGCGTGACCCACTTTTTCATGTGTCCGCAGGGGCAGAGGACGAGTTACCGCTCTGACGTTCATGAAGCGGTCTGGGATGGCATGACTGACGGTTCCCCCGTGAATTACGGACCCGGTGAAGCGGGGATCCGCTGGACCTCCAACTGCCGGAAACTTTACGAAATGGGGATCGACCCCTACGCCGTCTGGACGGAACGCTGCCGCGAGGCGAGGATCTCGCCGTGGATCTCGATGCGCATGAATGACGTCCATTTCGTGCTTCTGAAAAACTATTTCCGGAATTTCAACTACTGGCGCGAACATCCGGAACTTTGGCGGGTCCCGCACTCAAAATCGAATACCTGGACGGACTATGCGTTCAATTACGCAAAAAAGGAAGTTCGCGATTTCTACATGGCGTGCGCAAAAGAGCTTTTGGACCGTTACGATACAGACGGATTCGAGATGGACTGGATGCGCTTCTGCCTGCATCTGACTCCGGGAAAGGAAACGGAGGAGGCGCACTATTTGACAGCATTCGTTCGGGAAGTTCGAAACTACGCAAACCAGAAGGAAAAAGAGCGCGGCCACAGGATCCTCATTTCCGTTCGCGTTCCTGCCTCGCCACAGGCCTCCGACGCGCTGGGAATGCGTGCTGCGGAGTGGGCGAAAGAGGGACTCATCGATCAGATCGTCGCGTCCTGCTTCTTTTCCACCGGCGATTTCAACATCATCGCCGAGGATTGGAAGAAAGCCGTCGGTGACCCGGAGTTCCCCATCTTCACTGCTGTGGATCATGGTGTGAGCTGCGGAAGCGGTGCCGCGCGGACCCGCATGACTCCCGAATTGTACGCTGGATGGGCGAATGCCATGCTTGGAAACGGCGCTGACGGACTTTACCTCTTCAATCTGGTCTACTTGCCCGACGTTTTTCAGCAGGTGACCGCACAGGGATGGGAACCGGAGAAGATCCTCGACCGTCACCGCCGGCACGTCGTGACCTACCGCGATTTCATGGCGACTTACGGAAAAAAAGAACTTGACCAAGAGCGTCAGCTGCCCCGATTCCTTCATGGACCGCTCGACGTCAGGATCCAGTTCGGCAAGAAACCAAAGGCGGATGGGAAACTTTACGTTACGGCAGGTTTTTTTGCCGGGGATGGGCTGAAAGAAGCGGAATTTCAGGTCCAGCTCAATGGTGCGGAGGCTCTGGATGCGGAAGAACTCTCCAAGCCCAACGCATTCGGCGGGATGGAGCGTGCCGTTCGTTTTCAGGTCCCCCTTTCTGCCGTGAAAGACGGACTGAATACTGTCTCGATCGCGATGCGTTCCGGAAAAGTTCAGCGTGTCGGCTGGCTTGAACTGGAATTCATCCCGGAAATGAAACCGGAATAAAAATTTTGCCCCGGACACGAGAGCCGGACACGGGAGCCGGACACGGGAGCCGGACACGGGAGCCGGACACGGGAGCCGGACACGAGAGCCGGACACGAGAGCCGGACACGGGAGCCGGACACGAGAGCCGGACACGAAACAGCCCCTGGATATTTCGACGGATTTTGTCGAGAAAATTTCCTTTTTTTCACTTTTTGATAAGATCATGTACAAGATTTTCCTTTGCCTTCGTTACCTGCGGACACGCTATATTGTGCTGGCTTCGATCATCAGCGTGATGCTCGGCGTGGCGACGATGATCGTCGTGAACAGTGTGATGTCCGGTTTCGCCAATGAAATGCAGACGCGCATTCATGGAATTCTGGGCGACATCATGGTCACAAGCACGACGTCGGATGGATTTTACGATCCGGAAGGACAGATGCAGAAGATCCGGGATACTCTTGGCGACCAGGTAGTCGGTATGACGCCAATATGCACGACGGTGGGAGTCCTGACGTACAAAACACGCATTCTGGATGCCGAAGGTTTCGAACGGGAAGCGCAGCTGACCGAGCAGGTCTGTATCGTCGGCGTGGATGAGAGATCAAAAGGGAGCGTCGGGGATTTCGGGAAGTTTCTGCAGCATCCGGAAAATCGGAAACAGCTTTCATTCGATTTGCGCGAAGGGGGATACGATACGTTCGAGGGACAGAAAATGACGCAGTCCCGCGGCATTCTGAATCGATTTTTTCCGGAATCATCGCAAAAAGGACCAAACGGAAAGGTCCAGGAACGAACCGATATGAAGAGAGCCGGCTGGGGGCATCGACGCGAATATTACGGGGATCCGCTTCCCGGCGTGGAGATCATCACCGATCCGGAACTGCACGTGGAAACGCGCAACACGGCATCTGCGGAACTTCCGACGATGAAGGATGCCGAGCAGGACGAAGCAGAACCGTTGGCCATCATTGATACGACGAAACCCGTTTCGGCACCGACAGACCATCCGATGGATGATCCGCCGGAACCGCCGGCATTGCCGAATGAGACTCTCGCAGGATCGGCGAAAACTCCCTCTCCATTTGATGTTGCCGGAGATGCTGAAGCTCCTAACGCGGAAATTACGGCGGCTGGCGGCACGGACGAACACAGTGCGGGCAGCGTGAATGGCGAGAGCGAAGAAAACGCAGAAGAAGATGAGTATGTACCGGAACTCGCAGGATCTGTAGCTTTTCCAAATGCTGCAGACGATTCCTTCGATCCTTTCGGCGAGCCGGTCGGTTTGACGTTTGACCCGATGAAAGAGACGCATCCGGGGATCATCGTCGGCATCGGCATGGCAATGTATCGTTCCGCGGGAGGAAAAGACGACTTCCTGCTTCTTCCGGGACGTGACGTTATGCTGACTTTTCCCGACTGCAATATTCGGCCGGAAGGCGTGACGGGGCACTTCACGTGCGTTGATCTTTACGAAAGCAAAATGAGCGAATACGATGGTTCGTTCGTTTTCGTGCCGATGAGCACTCTTCAGGAACTGCGCGGGATGCCGAACAAAGCGAATCAGATCCAGATCCAGCTTCGCGAAGGTGCCGATCTGGATGAAGCGTGCATGAAGCTGCAGAAAGTCTTTGATTCTCAGCTTTTCAGCTGCCGCACTTGGCGTGATGACAAAATGCCGCTCCTTCAGGCCGTCGATATGGAGATCGCGATCCTGAACGTCCTGCTCTTCATGATCATCGCGGTCAGCGGGTTCGGGATCCTCGCCATTTTCTACATGGTCGTGACGGACAAAACGCGCGACATCGGGATCCTGAAAGCTCTCGGTGCTTCCTCCTGGGGGATCATGTGCATCTTCCTCATGTACGGACTCTCTCTCGGCATCGTGGGAGCCGGACTCGGCCTGGTCATGGGGCTGGTGTTCGTCTGCAACATTAACGAGATCGCCGACTTTTTGAGCTGGATGCTCGGCCGAGAAGTCTTTCCGCCGGACATTTACTACTTCTACCAGATCCCCTACGACATTTCCCTTTCGACTGTCGGATGGATCGTCGGCGGCGCGCTCCTGATCGCAGTCCTCGCCAGCGTCTTTCCTGCCTGGCACGCTTCACGGCTTCAGCCTGTCGAGTCGCTGCGGTACGAGTAGTTTGGGAATGAGCAGAAAAACGAAAGGCACGAGATCTGATCCCGTGCCTTTTTTAATGGACTTTCAATTCACTGAAACTAAGAGTTCCGCAATTTCACTCAAAAAGTCCGTCCGTCAGCGTGACGGTCCGGTCTGCGCCCGCGGCGATCGCAGGATTGTGCGTGACCAGAACGATCGTGAGTTTCTCCGTTTCGTTCAGTTCGCGCAGCAGCTCGATGATGCCGCCCTCCGTGGAACGGTCCAGATTTCCAGTCGGTTCGTCCGCCAGGAGTATCTTCGGCTGGTTGATCAATGCGCGGGCAATCGCCGTCCGCTGCATCTCGCCGCCGGAAAGCTCGCTGGGTCTATGCTTCAGACGGTGTCCCAGACCGACGCGCTCGAGCAGTTCTTTCGCACGTTCCCGGTGCGCTTTCCTGTGAAGCCGGAATTTCCAGTACCCCTGCGCGATCATCATCGGCGTAAGCACATTCTCCACGATGTCGAGTTCCGGAAGAAGATGGTAAAACTGGAAGATCATGGAAATGTCGTGATTCCGCAGACGGTCGCGCGCCAGATCCGGAAGATCGTCGATCCGGTTTCCGCGATAGATGACGGATCCCTCATTCGGGTGCGTCAGGAGGCCCATGACGTGCAGAAGCGTGCTTTTTCCGGAACCGCTCTGGCCGATGATGGAAAGATACTCCCCCTCGTGGACGTCCAGATCGATCCCCTTGAGGACCGGTATCGTGTGCGGCCCCTTCGTGAAACTCTTTTTCAGGCCGCGAACCTGCATGATTTCCATTTTATCTGTTTCCGTTAATTGCCGTTTTCTAAAAATTCAAGTTCAATTTTTTCAGTATCGCAAATTTCAGTATAGCGAAAAACAGAAAAGAACTCAAGAGGAAAACCCCAAAAAATGGAAGTTCTTTTGCAGAAATTCCAAACACAAAGTCCCTCACGGTCAGAAAAGCGCGATTTGAGAGGCCGACCGATCGCTCCGTCCTAAAATCAGACCGTCCTTTGGAGCTGCCCCTCGAGCTGACGGAGGAGTTCATTTACGTTCGAAAGCGAAGTGCCCGTCTGGAGCTGAAAATCACGCAGACGCCATTCCTCCACCTTTTTCTGTGCGGAAATGACGGTAGTGTGACTGACACACCCAAAAGCCTGACAGATCTCGGCAAGCGGTTTTCGCGTGAATTTTCGTGCCAGCCACATTGCAAGCATTCGCGGCTGTGAGACTTTCCGCGTTCGCAGACCGGAGGAAAGAAGCCCGACCTCGATCTCGAACCGAGCCGCAACGTACCGCTTGATCGTATCGATCGAGATCCGTTTCCCTTGATGATGGACCAAGTCTTCCATCAGCTCCTGGACCAGCTCTTTTCGGTTTCGTTCCGTACTGGTCACGTGCTGCGTGAGATCCAGCTGCGTGCGGAGACGCATTTCAAGCGAGTTGAGTATTCCGAAGATCTGACGGACATCACCTCCAGTGTGCTGCGCGGCAAGTGCCTGACGGGCAGACTCTGCAAGCGGAAGGTCACGGCGAGCCGTTTCCGAATCAAGGAGCTGGAGCAGGACGTCGTAGGACGGTTCATTCAAAACGGCAGAGTATCCGCCCCGCAGATTGGAACAGATCTCCGGACCAAGTTCCTCCAGCTCTTCCAGCGGTCGGTCGGCGGCAAAAACGATCTGCTTTCCCTGCCGGATCCGATGGTAAAAAATGTTCTGCAGTTCGGAAAGGGACCCCTTTTTGTTCAGCAGAAACTGCAAATTGTCCAAGAGCAGGACGTCACACTGGCGGTACGTGTTGCGGAAGTCGTTTTTCTTGCCTGCGTCCCGAAGACTGGCGACAAATTCGTTCACAAATTCCTCTGCCGTTCGGTAGACCACATGGAAACCGCTGGCAAGTGCGGAATGGGAAATGGCCTCAAGAAGGTGCGATTTGCCGACGCCGGTCTTTCCCGAAATGAGTGCCGGAGAGAGGATTCCTGGTGTCCGCGTAATGTCGCGTGCCAGTGTGTATGCCAGCCTGTTGGACGCACCCATGACGAACGTGGAGAAATTCAGTTTTCGCGGCTGAACAGACTGCGGAGTCTGCGCTGTGTTCATACCGAAAGGCGGCACATTTTTTACCGAAGGACCTGACTGTGGAGCTTTTTGCCGTACCGTCTGCTGCCGAACGTCTTCTTCCGTCGAAAATTTCATGACGTTCGCCATCAGTGTCTGAAGCCGGGAACCGCCCGGATGCAAAGTTCGGACCGTAGCTGTGAGGGATTCCGTCGAAACTTCCGTTTTCCCGTCGCGTTCGGATGCCGGCTGTGCTGCCGGCTGTGCTGCCGGCTGTGCCGTCCTGGCAGGTTCAGGATTCGGCGGAGTTTCATTTTTCAGTTTGGAATGCGTACATTCAGGCGCTGCAGACAGAACGCTGAAACCCGAGAAGCGCGGCATCGTACCGTCCGCGTACATTTCTTCCATCTGAAGGAAAAAATCATCCATCGTGGCGATCGAGACCGTATTTTTCGAGCCGGTTTCTTGCCGTTTGGGGGTTGACTCAGAGACGCGGGAGGTGTTTCGGGAACACTTGCCGGATCGCACCTTTCCGTCTTTTTTCGCCGTTTCCGTTTTGCCGGATACCGTATTTCCAGTTTTTCGCTGCGTTGGGGACTTTGCTTCGTTTTTCGAGACGGCAGCACGATCTCCTTTTTTTCTTTTGGTGCCGGCTCTTCCCGTTTCAGAGCTCCCGGCGCCGGTGACGCATGCGGAGCCGTCGGCGTTTTTCGTGTTGGAGGCGTTTTTCTTATCAGAAGTGTTTTTCGTGTTGGAAACTGTGTCCCTACGAGAATCGTCCGAAGTGAGAAAAGCCAGCACTTCCTGAAGATCTGCCTGACGAACATTATGGAGGATCTCGGCGGAATTCTGTTTGCGCAGCTTTAGACGCTCGGCCGTCGAGAGCGACGCGGTACTCTTCGGGACCATTTGCGAACAGGGAACCTGCTGCCGCTGAGTACGTGTTTCCCGTTTTGCGGAACGGTTTCCCGTTTTCTTTTTTACTGAACGGGAAGAGACCGCACTTTCAGCGGAGATCTGCATTTCAGGCATTACGGAACTCGGTATTTCAGAGTCAGGAGAGATCTCCGGGATCTGGATCGATCTCTGTTTTGATTTTCGGTCTGATTTCTGGTCTGATTTCTGGTCTGATTTCGAATCGAGAGCGGCGCGTGCTTCTTCCCGTGAGCAGATCTGTAGCTTTCCGCGGAAGTTCGGGATCAGAGACTCGGCAGCTTCCTGGAATGTTGGGAGGAAAAACTGTCGGTACCAGTTCAGTACAAAAGGAAGCTCGGCGGTGATGTAAAGCGTGTCCGTACCTTCCCCGCAAAAAATCTGGAGCTGGCCGTCGATCCACATTTGGAAAGACTCCATTCCCAGTTTTTCCTGAAGGAAATTCAAAAATTGGATCTGAATGTTTTCTGCGATTTGGATCACACGAAATCCTTTTGCTGTCAGAACCTTCTTCCTGCGATGGTTCTTTACTCTTTGTGCAAGGAAAAGGGCCGTTCCTCTTCCCGCGTCAATGCCTGCTTTACTTTATTTTACCGAGACAGTCTTCCTGTTTTTTCTATTTTGAACTTCCGCTGCATTTTTAAGGACTCGCTCGTCCCCTAAATGAACAGACCGTTTCGTTGGCGAAAAACAAACGGACCGACTCTTAGTACCATCTCTTAGGCAGTCATTTGGGACTGTCACTTTGGATGGTTTCTATACAATCTCATGAACTTAATTTTAATCGACATTTAAAATTAGTCAAAGAGGCCCTCCCCAAAATTTCTGAAAAAATTTCCATCATTTTCCAAATGTGCCAAATTAAGCCGAAAATTTTGCGGAATCGGTATTTTGTGTTTTTTGGTCAGTTTCGTCAAAACCGAGATCCTGCAGCTGGATTTTTGCAAAAATCCAGTTTTTTTTGCAGAATTTTATTCAGAAATTTCTTTAGGGCGTGCTCTTTTGTGCGGTACACCGTTTGCGTTCGTCCACACCGTTTTGCGTTCGTCCACACATTGCCCTCGTAAAAATTTCTTTTTGGTTTGAAATTCTGGATCGTATTTTGGGAAAAATCTGTGGGACGGTTAAAAAGTTAAACGCGGTATGCGGTTTGCTCTTCCGAAGTGAAAGAGAAGCTCTTCCGGCGTGCATCGGTACGTTTCCTTCAGGGCTTCGACCCAGTCTTTGCCGTCCTTGATACTGTCGAGAAATTCCTTGAATCCATGAGGATTCTGCTTGAGCATGAACTGGACCAGTCCGCTGGCGACACCATACTGCCACGCTTCCAAAGGCCCGGCACTCTGCATGAGTCCGCCGACCGAGCCGGTCTGCCGCATCTGGTTCAGTCCGCTTCGCTGTTTGAGAGCGGCCTGTCGGTCTGCCGGTACGATGACGGCAGGCATGGTGTCTGCGATCCCCTCTTCCAGCCAGAGCGGGAGGCTTTGCCGTGCGCGGTAGCGGTGCATGAAACCGTGAGTCGATTCATGGACCAGGACGCCGATGAAACGCCATCGTTCTGCCATGGTGGAAATGTTGCCGTAGAAGAGAGAGATCAGGACGTTTCCATCGCTCGACATATGAGCCAATCCGCTTGCCCCAGTGAATTTGTTTGCCGTCGCTCCGAAAAATTCCTGTTCGAAACGGAGAAAATCCTGCTGGAACGCGAATGCGCAAACGATGCACTTTCCATGCCAGACACGTGAGCCTTTGGGAAACTCAAACATTTCGCACAGTCGGGCGAACATCGCCTCGAGGTACTTCATGCACTCCAGCGCGATCGGTTTCGGGGCGTCTGTCAGATAGAAAAAATGCTCCGATTCGTAGTAGACCGTGCGCGGGAATTTTGCCTTGATCTCCTCAAGGTACTTTTTCTGCTTTTCGATCTCCGTTTCGAACTGCGTTTCCGTCAGTTCCGGCCAGCGCCAGATCCCCGTCTGCTCGAAGTACGCTCGGCGGTCGCGTTCCTTTTCTTCTGGAGTCCGAGTATCTTCCGGCTCTGCCTCTTTCTTTGCATTCCGTTTGCTTTTGGTCCTAGAGGACTTTCCGGAACGGGATCCGGATGCAGAGGATTTCCCGGAGTCTTTTTTTCTGGTTTTCACGCCAGATTTTTGATCGTTTCTTTCGTCGTCTTCCCGGTCTGTTTTGCTATCAGGTCTCTTTTTCGGGGAACTTGAGCCAGAGGCGGAACCTTTCTTTTTCTCCCCATTTTTACTTGAGGAGCGGGTCGCTGAGCTGCGTTTTTTTGATTTTGAAACGCGGCCGGCGTCCGCGTCATCGGACTCGTCATCGGACTCGTCCTCGGAAACGGCGTCATCAGATTCGTCATCGAGATCCGCATTTTCAAAATTGGTCATGCGAAAGTCAAACACTTCCTCCGGATCATCATCGCTGCCGGTTTCACGGGCTGAGTCTGTTTCTTCTGTTTCTTCTGTTTCTTCTATTTCGTCTTCAGACATTTCAGCCATCAGACGCCGTGCCGAATTTCTTTCTGCGTGTGATTGCGCTTCGCTTGAAACCGGGAGACCGGAGAGGAAGAGGAGCGCACAAACAAGCAAAAGAAGGGATCGGGACCATCGGTTCGAGGAAAGGGAAAGTCTCATTTTTCACCTCATCGTGAAAATCGGAAGCATAAAAAAACGCACTGAACACATCCATTATATTCGACCGTGAAAAAAATGCAAGTACCGAAAGTGTGAAAATCCTAAAAAGTTGCATGAACGGCAGGTTTGGAAGTTCAGAATGGAGGGAGAAAAGGCTCTGAAAAGACACAGCTGCGGGATAGAGTGCCCTAAAAAACGGCAGAGAACGAGATCGCACTCTGCCGTTTCATGAGAAAATGTCAGCGTTTCTTTTTCTTGCCGGTTTTGGATCTCACGGAACGTTTCTTCGGCTTTTCGTCAAGCTCTGGAAGCGGTTCGTCCTCGAAAACGAAAACACTCCCCGCGAGATTGCGGAACGTTTCGTCCGAGAGATCGAAATCTTCGCCGTCGTCGGGAAATTCTTCATCTTCCGCGTCGTCTTCATCCGCAAAAACGTACTCTTCCGGCAGTTCGTCCATGGACGAGATATTCAGTTCGGCCAAGAATTCTGCGTTTCCGTCCTGCTCCAGAAGCGTTCGGTCTTCCGCATTCAGCTGGTCAAGCTCGGTTTGGATCTTGTTCGCGTAGTATTCCTGGGCGGTGCTCCATTCCAGAAGCTCGCGCTGACGTTCTTCTTCCTGAGCCGCCAGTTTCGCCTGTCGAGTCGTTTCGCTGAGTTTCGAGTCGATGTCATCGCGCTGATCGTCTTTTTCGCGCTTGCGGAAGTAAAGTTTGATCGGCACTTCGCCATAGTCGAGCTGATCGCGCAGGACGCTCAGCAGGTATCGGCGGTACGTCGGCGGAAACATATCCGGATTGTTGCAGAACAGGACGATCGTTGGGGGCAGGGTACCGACCTGCGTTGCATAGTAGATTTTCGGGCGGCTCAGACGGTAGAGCGGCGGCGGATTGTACGTGAGCGCAGCACGGACGAGACGGTTCAGTTTGCTCGTCGAGACACGTGCATTCGCCTGTTTGTAGAGCATCATCGCGTGATGGAGAAGAAGTTTCACGTTCTTGCCGGTCTGACCGGTGATGAACGCGATCGGCACGTGCCACATGGTCGGGAACGTGTCGCGGAGGTAGTCCGCCCAGACCTGTGTTTCCATGTGTTCGCGCATCAAGTCCCATTTATTCACGACGAAAATGCACGGTTTGTTCTGCTCCATGATGTAGCCGACGAGCTGTTTGTCCACTTTGCTGATCTGGACGGAACTGTCGAAGAACATGAGCGTCACGTCTGCGAACCGGATGCTTCTCTGTGCGCGGTGCGTGCCGTAGTAGTCGATGTTCGTGCGCACGCTTACTCGGCGGCGGAAGCCCGGCGTGTCGACGGCGATGAAGGATTTTCCGTCCAGCTCGAATTTGACGTTGACGCTGTCGCGTGTCGTGCCGGCGACGTTCGAGACGATCATGCGCGGGAATTTCACCAGTGTGTTGACGAACGTGCTCTTTCCGACGTTTCGGCGTCCGACGATGGCGATCTTCATCATGTCGTCAAGCATTTCTTCCGGTTCATCGCTGATCCGGGATTCCTCAGGGAGATGTTCGTAGATGAATTGAAGGAGTTCCTTGCGCCCGCGATTCTCCTTTGCGCTGACGGAGATCAGATCCCAGCCGAAGGAGTAAAAGTCGTTCGCGTGATTTTCAAGACCGATGTGGTCTGTTTTATTGACGACACACAGAACGGGGATGCGGAGACGGCGTATTTTGTTGGCGACGTGTTCATCGAGGGAGACGATCCCCTCTTTCGCATCCACGACAAACAGAATGATGTCTGCCATGTCGATGGCGGTCTGGATCTGATGTTCTACGTCGTCCGTGAGGTCATCTGCATCAATGACCCCCATTCCGCCCGTGTCGATGAGGGTAAACTGGAACGGCTGGGGCGCATCGTCTCTGTCGACGTCGATCTCTGCGCTCATCCAGTCGCGCGTCACGCCTGCCGTTGGATCGACGATCGCCATTCTTCGTCCGCAGAGCCAGTTAAAGAGGCTCGATTTTCCAACGTTAGGGCGTCCAACGATAACTACTTTGGGAAGAGTCATGATTTTTTTCCACTTTCTTTCTTGATTTTGTTTTACACTGCGAGTTCCTTATCTCTATTATACACAAAATCCTTTTTTTGCCTAGGGGAGCGGGAAATTTTCCATGATGTTCTTGGAAATTTTTGTGAGTTTAGGCAAATTTTCCATTTTGTTCGCGAAATTTCATGAAATTTTCGGTTTTTTTTGAAATTTTGGGAAAGTTTTGCGTTTTTTTTGAAAATCGCTCTTGCGTATTTTTCCAAAATCGGCTAAACTTTGGTCAGTTTTTATGGGGATGCGTCGGTTGGTGAGTGTGCCGGCGCTTTCCTTTTTTTTGTATTTAGGAGAGCCGAGCGTATGGATTGCGGACCCATTTTGGAACTTGGACGGAATGCCGTTCTGCTGACGCTGACGCTTGCGCTGCCGATTTTGATCTCGGCGGTACTCGTCGGGTTTTTGACGGGGATCTTTCAGGCGCTGACGCAGATCCAGGAACAGACGCTCGCGTTTGTGCCGAAAGTGCTCGTCGTGCTCCTCGTTTTGAGTCTGCTTATGCCGTGGATGCTTTCCACCATGACGGAATTTACGCAGGAAGTCATTCACGGGATCCCGAACACGATCATGCCGTGACGCTTTCCAGGACGGTACTGTATTTCGCTAACTCCTCCCTGAGTCCGAGCCGCAGATTTATGGAAGAGATCCTTTTTCTCAATGCGAGCCATTTCATTCTCATCCTTGCGCGTTTGCTTGCGATGTGCATGACCGCTCCGATTTTTGCGGGAAGGATGGTACCTTTCCGATGGAGGGCTCTTTTTGCCTTTGCGGCTGCGCTCCTTTTGGCGCCGCACCAGATCCCGGAGACTGCGTATTTTCAGAGTCAGCTGGCGTGGACGGATCCTGGATTTCTCGCTGCTTTCGGGGCCGAACTCCTTTTGGGGCTTGCCATGGGGGCGGCTGTGCTTTTCTTTTTTGCCGCTCTCCAGATCGCGGGGGCTGCTGCGGCGTATCTCGGAGGCATCTCGTTCCCTGTGGATGCCGGGATCTCAAATGACGCCGCTCCCGTCACGGCTTCTTTTTTTTACCTCCTGGGGATCGCGGCCGTTTTTGCGTCCGGAGGGCACCTGCTCATTATGGACGCCATCCTGCAGAGTTTCAATGCCTATCCGCCCGGATGCGGGCCGGAGATCCAAAAGATCGCTCAGGAACTCCCCTCGCTGTTTTTCCTCGGTTTTCAGATCGGAGTGCAAATGGCGCTGCCGATACTCACCGTCATACTCACGGCACAGATCGGCCTGGCGATCCTGAATCGCGTGTTTCCGCAGCTCGACGTGTTTGCCGCGGCATTTCCAGTCAGTGTACTGGTCCTCCTTTTCATCCTTTCGCTGACGCTGGGGCTGGCGATCTGCCTCTTTCAGGACTCGTTCGCGGAAGTCTGGAAAGATTTTTTCCCTTTCGGCGTCCCGCGCTGAAGTCCGTTTCCGCTTTTTTTTGATGTTCCGGCCTCATGTCCGAAGAAAAGACTTTTGAACCTACCCCGAGGCATCGGGAAATGATGCGCAGACAGGGCGAGACCGCCTTGAGCCGCGATCTGGTGAATGCCTCCATGCTGTTGGCAGGAATGCTGCTGTTCTGGGGGTTCGGACACTTTCTGGTCAGCGTCCCGCTCCAGTTCGCCGAGAATACTTGGTCGGATGAGCCGTGGCTGCGCATGACGCCGGAACTCTTCATGGAAAAATGGAATGACTGGGTCCTGCTCGCGATATTTTATGTCGTACCGCTTCTCGCCCTGGTCCCGATCGTGACGGCGTTGGTCTCGCTCGTGCAGACGCAGTTTCTCTTCCTTCCCTCTCGGATCGCGCCAAAATGGAAAAACGTCGATCCCGCGAACGGCATGAAACGCATTTTCTCGTGGGATCCCGTGATGGCTGCTGGGTTCGGAATTGCAAAACTCTTCCTAGTCGGCGCGTTTATCGTATGGATGGTCACGCGGCAGATACCTATAATAGGCGCTCTATGTCAGATGGAATTTCAAACCGCGGTCCTGAAAATGCAGAATATCATCCTCGGAACCGGCATGCGTATCGCGTTGGTCCTGTTCCTCCTCGCGGCCGCCGATTACGGATGGCAGTTCTACCGTTACCGCCTGCGTCTCCGAATGACGTACGAGCAGATGAAGGAAGAGATCCGGATCACAGAAGGCGACCAGACCGTGAAGCAGCAGAGGCGAAGAAGAGACTGACCCTCTTTTGTCTCGGATCCTGCCGGAAACAGACCCAAGGCGAAACGCGCACGAAACGCGAAATATGCTTTGACTGGGAAAAATATCGTGAAATTTAAAGAAAACTTCCTCCACCCTCTTGACAGGATCGTATTTTTACTGTACCATAAAAATTTCATCGTGTTTAACTTTCATTTGAAAATTCAGGAGAATATCATGAAACGAAT
>JAFQOH010000098.1:0-11774 GCA_017403345.1 Thermoguttaceae bacterium | reverse complement strand
GTAGTTTTTCAGAAATGCAGTATCCGGGCGGTCCCTGCGGTGTTCATCCGGTGAGGAAGAAGGAGGCGAATGCGTGGGGACTTCGTGACATGATCGGTAATGTGTGGGAGTGGTGCCAGGACTGGTATGATGAAGATTACTACACCGAGTCGCCAACGAGCGACCCGTGCAACGAGGACAGTGGCTCGCTCCGAGTCAACCGCGGTGGCGGCTGGAACGGCGACGCCCAGTACTGTCGCTCCGCGAACCGGGGCGGGAATACGCCGGACGTTCGGGGCCACATCCTTGGCTTCCGCCCAGTTTTGGCCAGTCCAGCTCCAGGCAAGTAAGCGCAGCGCGGTAGGCGTCGGCAGCGCGAGGGCGAGGCGGAGCCGCCCGCGCAGCAGACGCCGAACAGCGCGGAGCGAGGCGGCTTCGCCGCCAAACAAGTCCAGCAGAATGTCCTCGGGGTCCGTGGCAGCGCCCCGGAAAATTTTACACAAAAATCGAAGTTTTACTTTCATTGCAAAGGATGTTTTGATCTGGAGTGCGGCAATCCAGTCACTTTAGTGACCTTTGCCGCTTTTTTGATCGGCGATACCGCACGCAGCATAACGATCCCTTGCGTGTGAAGTGGAAAATTTCCTCAAAACCAGATATTTCGTTTCCTATTCCTTTTTTGGAGAATTTCATGAAAGCTATCGTTCTTCTTTCCGGCGGTCTGGATTCCAGCACCACTGCCGCGATCGCGAAATCGGAAGGTTTCGACGAACTGTATGCCCTGACGGTCAATTACGGTCAGCGGCACCTTTTTGAACTGGAAGCTGCCCGGCGAGTCGGTGAGGCTGTGGGCGTGAAACGGCATGAATTTCTGAATTTGGACCTTGCATGTTTCGGCGGAAGTGCTTTGACGGACCCGTCGATTGCAGTTCCTCACGATCGAGAGATGGGTGCGAAGCAGAACGAGATCCCCGACACGTACGTTCCGGCTCGGAATACGGTCATGCTTTCTCTTGCGCTTGCGTTTGCAGAGACGGTGGGAGCGGAAGATATTTTTCTTGGGATCAACCATATCGACTACAGCGGGTACCCGGATTGCCGTCCGGAATTTCTTGAGGCGTTTGAGACGATGGCGAATCTGGCGACGAAGGCGAGTGTGGAAGGTCGGCTGAAGATGAAATTTCACGCTCCGCTGCTTTACCTTTCGAAAGCGCAGATCGTGCAGCGCGGGATGGAGCTGGGGGTGGATTACTCGCTGACGCACACGTGCTACGATCCGGCTGAAGACGGCACGAGCTGCGGGAGATGCGACGCGTGCCGACTGCGTCTGGAAGGTTTCCGTCAGGCTGGCTTTACGGATCCTGTTCCGTACCAAAATACGCAGGGAAAATAGGGAGTTCCGACACGAAATACGCTTAAAGACGGATTCGCGTCAGTGCGCAATTTCGCGTCAGTGCGCAATACTGTGCGGCTAGAGGATCCCGACGGCGCGTTTCAGCTGGTAGTGGGCGAGGAACGCGTCGCAGAGAGCCGAGTATTGGTTTATGTCGGCCTGTGTTTTTAGAGTGACGGCCTGCAGATAGTCAGTGTGGGGCGCGACTCCGCGCAGGAACTGACTTCGGACGATCTCCAGATTGCGTTTTGCCTGGTCTACTGATTTTTTTGCGACCTTCAGTCTTTGGCGTGTTTCCTGTTCCTGCAGCCAGTACTGTCGGACTTGCAGTTCGATCCCGGACCGCGCGTCGTCTCTCATGCGGTTCACCGCGGCAGTCTGATGGTCGGCAGCCCGTTGTTTTGCCCGGCTCACACCGCCGTCGAACGGAGTCCAGACCATACAGACCGCGGCGGAGGCGTAATTGTTTTCGGCAAGAGCTTCATTTTCCAAGTATGTGTACCCGCCGGCGAATGTCATGGACGGAAGCCGCTCGGAGCGGAATTCTGCTTTCTTTGCCTGTGATTCCGCGGCCTGTGCTGCGAGTTCACGAAGTTCCGGCCGATTTTCCATGGCCATTGCGGTCAAATTTTCGAGTGCTCCGGAACTCGGCGGCAGTGCGATGGATTCGAGGTGGACTTCCGATGCAAGCGGACGTGCAAGATACCGATTGTACGCGGATTTGGCAAGATCGAGTGCCTGATCCGCCTGAAGTATCTGCAGGTCGATCTCTGCTTTTGAGACCTGTGCGGCCAGAAGAATGTTTTCCGTGACGATTCCCTGCTGCAGGAGTTTTTCTGTATTCTGAACATGAACTTCCAGCTCTTTCTGCGTCTCCTGAAGGATCTTTACGATCTGATTCATGCGCAGGACCAAGATGTAATTTTCTGCAACGTCCATTTTCAGATCCAGCAAGTCCCTGCGCTCTCCCTGTCTGGCAGCTTCCGCGCGGGCGTCCGCCTGCTGGATGAGGCTCGTGATCTTTCCGCCGGTAAATATCGGCAGGATGGCTTGGGTGGTGGAAACGAGCGTGTCTTGATCTATGATCGGTGCGGAATAGGAGGTCGGAAGCGTACTGAGGGCTTGTCCCAGTCCCGGATTTGCCTGTGCGATCCCATTGAGCGACTGCCCGAAATTAACGTTGACGCTCGGTTCTGACGAAAGGACGGCGTAGGCTGTCGCGTTGGTGATCCGCGGAAGGCGGGCATTGCGTGCGGCATCCGTTCCTGCGGCTGCGGCTGCGGTCATTTGCTGACTCGCTTTGAGCTGGTCGTTTTCCCGGATCGCGATCACCCACGCGTCTTCAAGCGTTTCGGAATAGACCGGGAATGCGCTCATGAGCGTCAGTAAGGAGGCGCCCAGGAGACGCGGAAACCATTTTCCAGGTCTGCGGATGCGTGAGTGTGCGGCAGAGTGCCTCTGTTTGAGCATCGGAAGTTCGCCTGTGTGTATGTGCTCGGTCTGAGCTGACCAGGCGGAGAGCGTAAATGATCCAGTTTCCGGAAAGATCTGCACTTTTGCGTAAAGCGGGGCCGGCTGCTGTGAGTAAATTTTTGACTGAAAATTTCCGTTCATTTTTCCTCTCAAATTTTTGGTTATCAGCGAGTCTCTTCCGGGGGCAGGCTGGGGACTTTAATTTCTGCACAGAGACCGCGATAATCGTATCGACTGTTAGATCCGTTAGTATGAGAAAAAACGGAAGAACTGGAATATTTTACCTATTTTTCCTGTTTTTTCGAGTCGTGCAGCAGAAGAGCTTTTTTTAAACCGCGCGTCGTCACAAGAATTGGAAAATTTTGTGAAAATTTTCGTAAAAGATGAAATTGGGACTTGAAAAAGTATGGTTCTTTGGTAAAATAGAAAAGCGAAATTTTGTTTTTGGCTCGCATGAAAATATTTTTCAGCGGGCATATCCTTTTAGGCAATGCGCCTTAGAACTTCCATGGAAGAAAGAAACTCCGGCACCATCCTGAATGAAAAGTCTTTTCTCGTGACCGTCCTTCTGCCACAGCGTCCGACGGGCGGCGTGAATATTTTGGGCGAAACGGGCGAAGAGCCGCTTGATGAGCTTCGCGGACTTGCCGAGGCTGCCGGGACGGTCGTCGTGGGTGAGATGGTCCAGCGCCGTTCTGCGATCGAGCCGTCAACATACATCGGGAGCGGAAAGGTGCTTGAGCTGAAGGGGATGCTTGAGAAGACGGAAGCCGATGTCGTGATCTTCGACAATGACTTGGCTCCGGGACAGACCCGCAATCTGGAAAAGGAGCTGAACGTGAAGGTCCTTGACCGGACGGAGCTGATCCTCGACATTTTTGCGTCTCGAGCGCAGACGAAAGAGGCGCGTCTTGCAGTAGAGCTTGCGCAGCTGGAGTATTCCCTGCCGCGTTTAAAGCGGATGTGGACGCACCTTTCGCGTCAGAAGAAAGGCGTTGGGCTTCGCGGACCGGGCGAGACGCAGTTGGAAACAGACCGGCGTTTGGCACAGAAGCGCATTGCGGATCTGAAAGCAGAGCTGACGGTCGTTCAGCAGCGTAAGGAGCGTGAGGTAAAATCGCGGAGTCAGACGAGGACAGTGTCGCTCGTTGGATACACGAATGCGGGAAAGAGTACACTTCTGAATGCGCTGACTGGTTCGGACGTTTACGTGAAGGATCAGCTTTTTGCGACGCTCGACACACGCACGCGCCGCTGGACGCTTCCCGGCTGGGGACCGATCCTGCTGAGCGACACCGTGGGATTCGTGAGGAATCTGCCGCACCATTTGGTCGCGAGTTTTCGGGCGACTTTGGAAGAGGCTCGGTGTGCAGATCTGCTTTTGCACGTGGCGGACGGAAGCAATCCGATGGTCATGTTTCAGATCCAGGCTGCGTACGAGGTCTTGGAGCATCTGGGGATCGAGGAAAAAGATACGATCCTGGTCATCAACAAGATCGATGCTTTCAAGAGCATGGATGAGAACGGCGAACTGCCGACACAGTATAATCTGCAGGCGCTCCTTAACCGCTATCCCAACGCTATGGGGATCAGTGCTCGAACGGGAGAGGGATTACCGGAGCTGGCGCAGGCGGTCAGCGACATGCTAAGTCGGCATTTTCCCACGGTCGAGGTCGAAATGTCCATCACGAATGGGAAACTCGCGGCGTATTTGGCGAATCACGGGGAAGTTTTCTCCCGTCAGTACCGCGACGACGGTTCCCTCGTCATTCGGTGCCGGATCGCTGGATCATTTCTTGGAAAGATCCGGAATGAGGAAATGAAAATGACGCTCATCGACGGCGAACTGCCTGTGTTTGAGGAAGAGTTTTGAGCCTGAAATGCAGGGAAGCAGGATCGCCTGAGTGTCTCACCGACGGCATGGTATTGAACGTAAATTTTGTTGAATTTATCCAAATTTAAGTAAATTTCAGAAAAGTAAAGGAATGAAACATGACCTGGTTTTCTGCTGAAGGCCGTTTGACTCGTGAAAATATCGTGGAACTCGTTTACCGTGCCGCAGAGGAAGCACGCCGGCAGATCTGTCGGGATCCCAAACGGGTCCTTCTTCTCCCGCCGGACATTACGAGAGCGCACAGCGGCGCGGGCTGGATCACGGAGGAGTTTTACAAGATCTTTTCTCAGACGGCGGAAGTTCACGTCATTCCGACGCTCGGACAGCACGTTCCGCACACGGATGAACAGAACCGCTGGATGTTCGGTTCTATCCCGCTTGACCGGATCCATGTGCACGACTGGAGGAATGGTTCCCGGACGATCGGGGAAGTTTCTGTGGATTTCGTGAAGGAAGCCACCGCAGGAAAAGTGGACTGGGCGATCCCGGTCTCGCTCGATAATTTCCTGCTTGACGGAGAGTGGGATCTCATCATCAACGTGGGGCACGTCGTTCCGCACGAAGTCCTTGGTTTTGCGAATCATAACAAAAACTACTTCATCGGACTCGGCGGCAAACCGATGATCTGCGCTTCGCACATGGCGGCGGCGTGCTGCGGGATTGAAAACAATCTGGGGACGCTGATCTCTCCGCTGCGTGCGTGCTATAATAAAGCGGAGGATGATTTCCTCGGCAATTTCCCCGATATGTATTTCGAGGTCGTGATGGCGTACGACGAGAACGGCGAGCTGGGCCATACGGGAGTCTACGTTGGAAACGATCTGGAGACGTACCTTGATGCTGCAAAAGCCTCGCGCGAACAGAACATTACGGTCGTTCCGCCGCTCAAGAAAGTCGTAGCAGTTATGCAGGGAGATGAATTTTACAGCACGTGGGTCGCGAATAAAGCGGTCTATCGTACGCGTAAGGCAATGGCTGATGACGGTGAGCTGATCATTCTTGCGCCGGGACTGAAACGTTTTGGCGAGCAGGAAGACGTGGATATCCTCATCCGCAAATACGGTTACTCCGGTACGGAAAATATCCTGAAACTCTGGAAGACGGAACCGATGCTTCAGGATCTCACTCACGGGACCGCACACTTGATCCATGGATCGAGCGAAGGGCGTTTTCGCATTACGTATGCACCGGGGCATTTGACGAGGGAAGAGATCGAAAGCGTCTGTTTCGGATATGCAGATCTGAATGAGATGCTGGCGCTCTATGATCCTGCGAAGATGAAGAATGGTTTCAATACCATGCCAAATGGCGAAGAAGTCTACTATATCAGTACGCCGTCCGCCGGGCTTTGGACGACGGCTGAGAAGTTGAATCAGGACTGAAGTTAGGTGGTCATTTTCCCCAAGTACAGTTTACCGGTCATTCTGGAATAAACTGGAATGATCGGTAAACCGTTAAAGTTTTTTCAGACCGTACGTTTTGTGAAATTCCTCTTTTTTCGGTGACTCTTGCGGAACGTAATTTTCTTCTGAACCATTCATTCGTTTTCATGCGTATATTGCTTATGTTCGTTTTACGAATGAATTTTTTTTGAGGCAGCGGCGTTTGAACTGTAATTTCATTTTAGTTGATTTTAATGAAATACGATGAATCAAAGATACGGTCGACTTTTGGGTGAATGTTTGACCGAAGAATGCAGCCTTAGGGAAATGACGGCTGATGCAATTTTCCGTTTTTTGACGAAAAGGGAATTTTGGTAAAAAGATTGGTTTTTTCCAGAGGTCAGAAATGAAACAAGAACTTTTGGAGCTTAAACAGAAAGTGATGCAGCGTTTTCTTGATGGTGCGATCGATCAGGAAACGTACGATCGAATGTTGAGCGAGATCGACGGGATGGCGCAGAACGAAGGTCCGATCCCCATGCCGGGAATGGGTCCTGTCGTCATGGAAATGCCGATTTCGGGGACCGTATCTTCCGCGGTTCCCGGCAGCGAAGTTCCTTCGTCTGGAGGCCCCATTCCGACTCCGATGGTTCCTTCTTTCGTGACGGTCTGGCCTGCAGGAGCTCCCGTATCGATGGTTCCCGGATATCCGTATCCGCAGGGCGGGTATCCCGGAATGTATCCGCCTCCGACAGGGATGCCCGGAGTCGTTCCCGTTTCCGGAGGGATGCCGTATCCGGCAGGGATGGGGCAGCCGAATGGAAATTCGTGGGGGCCGGCTTCCGTACCTTCCCGCATTACGTCGGATCAGCTGGAAGTGCGTACTGCCGCTGGAATGCGGAATGCCGGAATGCTTCAGGAAGCGGCGGAGCTGGAAAAACTTGCGCCAGATCCGGAGATCGATCCGAAACTGCTTGAAATTTTGAAGGATGGCGAAACGCTGGAGATCTGGTGGCACTATGCTGTGACTCCGGAATGTGTTTCGGCATGGAAGAAGATCCATGTGCCGCTGCGTCTCAGTCTTGCGATGAACGAGCGTGTCGATGATGAGACGCTTCATCTTGTCGGGCAGATCACGAATCTGCATGAACTGAATCTTTCCTCGACCCGGATCACGGACGAGGGGATCCGTATGCTTTCCCACCTGACGCAGCTTGAATCGCTCGTCCTTACTTCGACGGAAGTTACTGGTGAAACGTTTGATGAGCTGGAGAACTGCAAGAATCTTCGGGAACTTGTCCTGACTTCCACGTCGTTTACGGATGAAGGGATGCAGTACCTGCCGCAGTTCCAGCTTCTCGATTCTCTGAAACTGGACGATACGAATATTTCGGATGAAGGAATGCCGGCACTGGAGGGGCTGCATCAGCTTCAGTTGCTGAATATTCAAGGTACGATCGTTTCAGACCTTGGGCTTCGGTCGATCGCGCAGCTGACGTCGCTTGTGGAGCTTTACCTTGGCGGTACGATCCCGATCGACGGATGCGATTACGAAAGTCCGATCACAGATAAAGGGATCGTCTGCATCCAGGGGCTTGAGGGATTGAAGGTCCTTCATCTGAATGATACGCAGGTGACGAATATGTGTCTGCGCAGTTTGAAAAAGATGAACGATCTGCGTGAACTGAACGTAACGGATACGTATTTCAGCGATGAGGCACTGAAGACGCTGAAGCATTTTGCGCGCCTTCAGGAAGTCGTCGTGGATGGAACGCTGATCACGAAAGCGGGCGTCCGGAAGTTTTTTGGTCATGCGTCGGAGATCTTTCGCGGTGCGCGGGTCAGTTCCATGTCGAAACTGGGACGTTTCTTGGCCTCTCCGTGGTCTAGAAAAAATTAGAGTGGTGAGGTTCAGGAAATGACGGCTCTGACGATTCCGGAATTTACGGCGATCAAGAAAACCGGGCGAAAGATCTCGATGCTGACGGCATACGATTTCCCGACGGCCCGGCTCGTGGATGAGGCGGGGATCGATGCGATCCTGGTGGGAGATTCACTTGGAATGGTGGTTCAGGGAAAAGCGAATACGCTTCCGGTCACACTTGAGGAGATGATCTACCATACGGAGATCGTTGCGCGGGCGGCTTGCCGTGCGCTTGTCATCGCGGACCTTCCATTTCCTGGAGGACACGATTCCTGGGTCGGGACACTCCGTGACTGTACGCAGATCATGAAGCGGACGAATTGCCATGGTGTGAAGATGGAGACATCTTTTCAGCAGAAGGAAATGATTGCGCGCATGGTCGATGCCGGAATACCGATCTTGGCGCACATTGGACTTTTGCCGCAGAAGATCCAGACTCTGGGGACCTACTCGATACAGCGGGTGCGTGACGAGTTGATGCGTGACGCACTTGCGGTTCAGGATGCCGGGGCTTTTGGTGTCGTGCTGGAATGTGTGGAGCACGGAATTGCTCGTGAGATCAGCGCGGAGCTGTCCATCCCCACGATCGGGATCGGTTCTGGGCCGTACTGTGACGGACAGATACTCGTGCTTCAGGATATTCTTGGACTTTCAGGAAGGACGCCGAAGCACGCGAAACAGTATGTGGACCTGAATGCACAGATACTTGCAGCCTGCTTTGCTTACCGAAAAGATGTGGAAGGTGGGAATTTCCCTAAAAAATAACTAGGAGATGACTTATGCCGAATTCTTTACTTTGTGTGCCCGAAAATGCAGTTCTGACCGGCTGGGATTTCAGTACTGGTGCGGTAAAGTGTCTTGCGTTTGACCTGAACGGCAGCGTGCTTGCGGAATCCCGTTTTCCGACGGAGCTGTCTGTCGGTGAGGATGGATCGATCGAGCTGAATCTTCTTCAGCTTGAAGGCCAGGCACGTCAGACTCTCCGTGCTATGACGGCGAAATTGCGCGAAATGGGTCGCTTTGACGACTGGGTCGCGGGCGGCATCTCGGCGACTCACCATACTGCAGGCAGGATCGATGCTTTCGGCGGGCAGATCCGGCGCGCTATTTGCTGGAATGACCAGACGCTTGCGGAGTTTCATGCGTTGGGAATGGAGCGTCTCGGCGGTACGGAAAAAGTTCAGGAACTCCTTGGCGGACCATGGGCGATCCGTTACTCGCTTTCTCATCTGGTGAAGGATGAGATCCGGCTAGAGCGTTCCAAGTGGCTTGCGACGCATCGTATCCAGACGCACGGCGGTCTTGCAGCAGGTTATCTGACTGGAAATTTTGATGTCTTGAGCGTTTCTGCGGCTGCAAGTACCGGGATGATGGATCTCCGTACGCGTCAGTGGCGCCGTGAAATGCTGGACGCACTTCAGGACGAGGAACTGCGCAGAATGGCCTGGAGTCAGCTTCCGGAGATCATCGATGCGGACACGCCGATCGGAAATGTTGCCGGACTGTTTGCGTATGAAGAAGCGCAGCTGCCGCCGAATCTGCGCGGTTTTGGACTCGCGCGTGCGCAGGGACCGCTGATTTTCCCGACCAGCGACGATCAGCAGGCCGGTCTAGTCGGCGGCGGTGCGGTGAATGACGGTGAGATCGCGATCATTCTTGGAAACTCGGCAGTCGTGAACAGCTCGTGTGCCGCCATTCCGTCTTCGGACGTGAATCTGGACGTCATGGCGTTGAACTGGGGGCCGTATCTGCTGATGCGGTGCTATGGAAACGGTGCGTATTTCATGGATCGTGTGCTTGGCGCAGATCCCGATTTTGCAGCGCTTGAGAAAGCGGCGGAAGCGTGCGGGCCGGGAGCAAACGGAGCGCGGATCTTACCGTTCCTGATCTCGGAACCGTCGCTGGGGATCCATTCGCCGCATTTGGAGTGGATCGGAGAAGAGCCGGCAGAGCAGGGCGTACGTTTTCGTGCCTGTCTTGAAGCATTGGCGTATCTCATTGCGCTTGGAGTTGAAGAGCATCGAAAAGCCGGATGTGCGGTACGCTCCATTTCCGTTTCGGGCGGCGTGGCGAAAAGCGACCTCATGTGCCGTATTTTGGCTTCCGTGCTGAATTTCCCGCTTCGCCGTCTGGAATCTCAGGAAGGACCGGCTCTCGGTGCGGCCGTGACGGCTCTTTCGGCGGTCGAGAATCATCTGCGGAAGGAAAAGGGAATTGGTACGGAAGAGAAATTTACCGTTCATGATGCCGTACGGCAGATGGTCCGATTCCGCGAAGATGTTCAGCCGGTCGGCGAGTGGGTCGAGATCTACCGTCAGAGACTGGAACAGTTCCGTGATACAGTGCGTGCGATCGGTACGAAGTAAGTGTGCACATGGGAGACGTAAATATTTAAAATCCGCAAGATCGCTAAGATCTTGCGGATTTATTGAGATTTTTGGGATCTCTTGTCTAATTTAAATTTTTTAATTGATTTTTTACTCAAACGGAATATAATTAAGAATGAATATTTTGTTTGAGTCGATTTTAGTTATGGAGAATCCAATGGTCCGTTTTGCAGATCGCCGTTTTCCTTCCATTTACGATTTTACGCGTAGGAATGCCGCGTTTTTGAGTGCGTTCGTTTCTTTGGCGTGTCTTGTGCCGACTGGGGCGCTGGCAGATGTCACCGTCGACGGAAATACGATCACCGGGAGCGGCTCGTACTCTCAGGATATCAATGCGGCAGGCGATCTGACCGTGACGCCGGATGCCGAGCAGACGATCACGTTTGAGAATAATGTCGTCACGACCGGGACGTTTAATCAAAAAGGCGCGAATATCGTCTTTGCTGCCGGGACGCAAAACTCATTCAACTCGTTTTCCATTACGAACACCTCGCAGAATGGCGCCAAAATGACGCTGAACGGTGAGTTGACGGTCAATAATGTTGGAATTTGTCAAAGCAAGACCGCATATGTTGATATTAATGATGGAGCACAGCTTACCGTTAATGGTACTTTTTATGTGAACCAGGCTAAAAACGCGCAGGGGATCGTTACCCAGAACGGCGGGACGGTCGATTTGACGTCTTCCGGAGATACTGCGATCCGTATCGGGCACTATACGAATACGGGGTACCGTTCTCAATATAATTTGAAGAACGGTGTGCTGAACGCGGTCAATGCTGTCACACATGTCGGCTGGGACGGTTACGCGGAATTGAACATTAGCGGCGGAACGGCAAATCTCAAGGGGATCAATCTTTCTGTCAGCAGCGGAAAAGGTTTTCTGAATCTCACCGGCGGGACGCTGAATCTGGGCGGATCCGGAGTGACGTCCATCGTGAAAACCTCCTACGGCACGCAGCCGGCTCCGGAGATCAAACTTGGAACGGCGACTGTGAATGCTGCGGCAAGCCACACCTGGGCGGATGATCTGACCGTCACGCTGAATTCCGGCACGACCACGACTTTCAACGCGGATGAAGGCAAAACGATCACTGTCGCCAGCGTCATTCAGGGAACCGGGGCCATTAGCAAAACCGGAGCCGGAACGCTGATCCTTTGCGGTTCCTCACTTCAGGCCTCGGCAGTGACTTCGACCGCCGGAACGCTCGTTCTGGGAACGGCTGGAAATACCATCACGGCAACGCCGGTCACCTCCATTTTGGCAGACGGCGGAACGGTGCGCGTGGATGGGGATCTGGTCCTCACCGAAAGAGATTCGTATGTGATCTGCGGCGGATCG
>JAFQOH010000097.1:0-36452 GCA_017403345.1 Thermoguttaceae bacterium | reverse complement strand
GTTCTACGAGTGCTCCAGCCTCACGTCGGTGACGATCCCCGACAGCGTGACGAGCATTGGAGATCACGCGTTCGACGAGTGCGAGAGCCTCACGTCTGTGACGATCCTCGACAGCGTGACGAGCATTGGAAATTACGCGTTCATCTTTTGCAGGCGCCTCACGTCGGTGAGGATCCCCGACAGCGTGACGAGCATTGGAAAATCCGCGTTCCTCTACTGCCATGATGACTTGGTGATCTACGGGAAGGCGGGGTCGGAGGCGGAACGGTTTGCGAAGGAGCATGGGATGAAATTCGAGGTAAAGTAGGAGAGCACGTGCGGTAGTGCGGGTGCGCGGTGTTTTGGAATTTAACCATTAAACCAGCGAAGAGCCGTTTTTCAACTGAAAACATGGCGAAAAGGCGCTGCTGGTTTTGTGTTTGATTTTTAATTCAGGAGGATGGGATGCGTAGTCTGGTGTTCATGCTTTTTTTGCTTTCAGCAAGTTTTTTGAGTGCGGGCGAGGTTCCGTGCGTTTTTCCGACGTCTGAGGAGGTGCGGTCTGTGACTCCTGCTGATTTCCCGCCGCTTGCCGAGCCTGCGATGAAATGGGGCGGACCGGAAGATTATGCGAAAGATCCGTCTGTCATTCGGTTTCAGGGAAAATATTGGCTCTATTTTTCACGGAAGCCTCTTGAGGGGTACGTGCCGAAACGCGGGTGGATCACCGGCGTGGCGCAGAGCAGCGACCTGGTGAACTGGGAGTTGGCCGGGTACATTCAGCCTCTTCAGGAGTCGGAGTGGGAAGTCACGGCACCGTGCGTCAAAGTGGTCGGCGATCAGGTCGTGATGTTCTACCAGACTTGGAGTCCCGGAAAAAAGCACGCTCTGTGTATCGCAGTCTCGAAGGACGGTCTGCATTTCACGCCGCACCCGGAAAATCCGATCTTTCGACCGAATGCGGAATGGGGGCTCAAGCGGGCGATCGATGCGGATTTCATCGAGACTGCCGACGGACGCCGTTTTCTGTACGGGGTGACTCGTGAGAAGACGGGGAAGATCCAGCAGGTCATCGTCGCGGAAGGAACCCCAGGTGTGGATCTCATGAAGGCCAAGTGGACGCAGAGCTGTACAGCATCGATCCTTAAGCCTGAATTGCCGTGGGAGACGCGGTGCATCGAGGCTCCGTCGGTCATCGAGCGGAGCGGAAAGCTCTATATGTTCTACGCCGGCGGGTACAATAATGACCCGCAGCAGATCGGCGTCGCGGTCAGCACGGACGGCATACAGTGGACGCGGCTCTGGTCTGTGCCGTTCATCCCGAATGGTCCTGAGGGACAGTGGAACGCCTCTGAAACGGGGCATCCGGGCGTTTTTCAGGACGAAGACGGTCAGACGTGGCTCTTCGTGCAGGGAAACCGGACGCATGGAAAAGACTGGTTCATTTCGCGCGTGAAGATCGGTTGGAAACCTGGGAAAGACGGCATCGAGATCCCGTTCGTGGAGTCGGAAAAATAGTGCGTTTGGGGATGGAATTATTTGGACGCGAAATTTGCGAAAAAGACGAAAATACACAAAATGAGTCGTTTGAAAATCTAAAAACCTGTGTGAGTTTCGCGTCTTTCTTTTTTATTTTTTTGCAAAACTAACGAAAACCTAACAAAAAAACGCTTGCACTCCTCTTGATTTCTGGTAAAATAGGACGTAATGAGAGTACGTCGTTCATCTTGTATGTTCGGTATGCTTTCGTAAACGTGAATTTCATGCGGTTTCCCTTGCGGTCCGGACGGATCTTCGGATCGTGCAGGAGTCCAGCTTCTGCAGGAACCGGCTTTCCTCAAATATATGGGTAGAAAATATGAAATCAGAAACCCAATCAAGATCACCGGCGGAACTTTTAATGCGGGCATTCCTTTTCGCTTTGATGGTCTTCCTTTTTCTGGTGGCAGTCAAACTGTTCGGCGACGCGGCCTCGCTGCTGACGAACACGTACAAGAGCCAGTGGGAATCGCTCACCAACAATCTCGGCATGAATCCGTTCGTTGGTCTCTGCCTTGGGATCTTTCTGACGGCTATCATGCAGAGTTCCTCTGCGACGACGAGCATTGCGGTCGCCATGGTCGCAGCCGGTACGATCCAGCTTGAACACGCGGTCCCGTTCGTCATGGGGGCCAACATTGGAACATCCATCACCAGTTCCATCGTTTCGCTGGGACACATTGGTGAGCGCAAAACGTTCGGGCGCGCTTACAGTGCCAGCGCACTGCAGGATATGTTCAACATCATGACGACCGCAGTCCTGCTTCCGCTTGAGATCTGCTTCGGCTATCTGAGCAAACTGGCGCGCTTTCTGGTCGATTTTCTGCCTTCCGGGACCGGCGAGAGCGGAGAAAGTTGGAATCCGCTTCCCTGGATGGTCGATCAGCCGGTCGATTTTGTCCGGTGGGTTCTTGATTCCTGCCTCAAAACGAATACTATCATTGCGCTCCTCATGATGATCCTGGCTCTGGTGATCCTCTTCTATGCCTTGGTCCAGATCACGAAAAACATGAAAGTGCTGATGGATTCTCGTCTCGAAGAGATGATGAACCGTGTTTTGGCGAAAAACGGCTACCTCGGGCTTTTGATCGGGCTGATCGTCACGATGATCATTCAGTCTTCGAGCATCACGACGTCGCTTCTCGTGCCGCTTGTGGCGTCCGGCGTCCTGAAACTCGAAATGGCATACCCGATCCTCGTGGGAGCCAATATCGGTACGACGATCACGGCTTTGCTTGCGGCAATGGCGTTCCCGGGAACTGCGGGACTTTCCGTGGCACTCGTTCACGTACTGTTCAACTGCTCCGGTGCGCTGCTGTGGTATCCGATCCCGTTTATGCGGCTTCCCGTTCGCGGTGCAAAATTCCTGTCCCATGTCAGTACGATCAGCCGAAAGTATGTTTTCATGTGGCTGGGGTGCGTATTTTTCATCATTCCGTTGATTGGATTGTGGCTTTTCTCTTAGTGAAAGGAGAAACTTAAAATGCTTCGATGGCTTTTTTCCAAAAAACCTTCTCAGGCTGGAATTCCTGAACTACGCGCGGAATTCGCACAGATGCTCGAGGCTGCACACAAAGAGTTGAGCCTCAGCAGCGGTGCCTTCCTGCGTCTGAACGATGCGGAAAGCTCGAAAGAGGAGATCTTTTCGCTCGACAAGCAGATCAACAAAGCAGAACGCCGGATCCGCCGGGAACTCTTCGTCAAGGCGGTCGTCAACGGCGAAAGTTACCTCTCTTTCTGTCTGACGCTCATGAGTGCGGTCAAAGATGCAGAACGGCTCGGAGACTACGCAAAGAACTTCTACGATCTGGCGGTTCAGGCCTCCGCTCCAGAAACCGGAATGCGCGATCAGATGTGTGCGCTGCGTGATGAACTGCTCGTACAGACCCTGAAATGCAAAGAAGTCTTTCTCAATGAAGACGAAGAAGGCGCAAAAGAACTGATCTTCAAATGCACGGAATTGGCGGAGGATTGCGAAGAACAGATCCTCTGGTACCTGAAGAAAACTCAGCCGGCAACTCCGCTGGATGTCGTGTATGTGCTCGCGCTGCGTTACTTCAAACGCTACGCTTCCCACCTGCGCAACATTACCAGCACGATCGTTCAGCCGCTGCATAAGATCGATTTCACAGGAAAGATCGTGAAACGTTATCGTGAGGAAAATCAATAGCTCCTGACTCCCCCTAACCGAAACTCATGCGCCGATGCCCGATACCGCGTCGGCGTCTGATGAAAAAACAGACGGTTTATGGGACGATCCTTTAAGAACGCGACATAAAAAAAGAACTCTTCGCCCAAAACGAAGAGTTCTTTTGCATGCCCTCAGAGCTTATTTCGTGCAGCTGTCTTTCAGGCCTTTGAGCGGGCGGATCTTGACCTTGCTGGAAGCCGGTTTGGCCGGAATGTCACGAAATTCCCCAGGTTTGAAGGGATTTTCGACATGTTTCTGAGCTTTTTTGGCCGGAACAGCTTTCTTTTCGATCTTCAGAAGCCCCGGAAGTACGAAGACTCCGGCGCCTTTCGGTGCAACACTCTTACGGATCTCATCAGCCAGAGCGTCCAAGACGCGGGCGACATCTTTCTTGGTCAAACCGGTGGCTTCCGCGATGTTGTTCTGGATCTCAGATTTGGTCAGCGGCTTGACAGGGGCTTTGGGGGCTTTTTCAGCTTTTTTAGCCATGGTTCATTCCCTCCTTGGGATAAATTTGAAAAAACGAACTGCAAAGGTTTCATACCTCTGCTTTGAATCTCCTCCGTGGTCATTCCGTGACTTTTGAAATATCACTAAATGAAGACAGAATGAAATTCTGGGCAGGATTTGAATGAAATTCATTTCGGTCGGGAAAACTCCCGAAATACCAAACTAACTTCTTCTATTCATTAAATGTTTTTTCGCAAAAAAAAGCAAGTACTATTGAGCAAAAAAAGCCAAAAAAATCGAAAAAAAGTGAAAAAAATCCCTTTTTTTGCGACTGAAAGCCATTTTGGGAGCATTTTCCCCCGTTTTTTGCGGGACTTTACCTCTTTCGCGCAAGGGCTAGCGGGGAAATTCGGGCCCCGCTGCGTTTCTCTTTTCATTATGCAGAACGGGACAAAATCACCTTTTTCGAAATCAGCGATATTGTCTTTTTTCTTCTTTCTTTTCCTTTTCGCGAGGCTGCTCTGAAGGTCCTGTAACGTGGGAAAAGACCCCGGCTTTATAACGATGGCTCCGTAAGCGGCGCGGTCGTTTGGGGAGCGTCCGGCAAGGAATCCCCTTCGATGGGGGCGATCATGGATTCCAGTGCTTCGACCTTCTTGTATCCGATCCCACGCACTCGCCGAAGGTCATCCGCTGAACGAAATGGACCATTCGCGTCTCGCTCAGCAACGATCTTTCGGGCTGTGATCTCGCCGATGCCGGGAAGAATGCACAATTCAGGAACGCTGGCGGTGTTGATGTCCACGAGATACCCGCTGCTGGAAGATGCCTCCCCAGGATCTTCCGAGCTGGGATCTACCGCATGTTCGACCGTAAGCGGCTGATGCCGGCAGGAAAATATCTGTGCGGTCATGAGAAAAAACGTCAGGACGGTAAGCGAAAGGGCGCATATTATCGCCAATACCGTTGTCTGATCCGTCTCTGAATCCAGAATGAAACGGATCTTCTTGTCATTCGGCATATCGGAAGTCTTGGGTCTTCGGGAGGATGGCGACATTCGACTGAAGGCGGAAAGCGCGGATACAAAAAACAAAACCAGGCACACAGGGTCCTATTCTCTGTGTGCCGAAGCTGAAATGAAAGCTCAAAACACTATCTGCCGGAAAGTTTCTTCAAATCGTACTCCAGCATCTCCTGAACGAGCTGCGGGAATGACGTCTTTGCCTTCCAGCCAAGCAGTTCTCTTGATTTCGCCGGATCGCCTAAAAGCGTTTCGACCTCTGCCGGACGGAAGAATTCCGGATTCACCGCCACGACGACACGCTCTTCCATCGGAACGCCTTCGAAACCCTTTCCGGGCACGAATCGGCAGGGGATCCCATCTTCCGAAACCTTCGGCACACAGGCGATCCCGACTTCATTCATCCCTTCACCTTCCCAACGGATCGGAACGCCGGCATACTCGAATGCCAAGGTAACGAATTCACGCACGGAATGCTGCTCTCCAGTCGCAATGATGAAATCCCCCGGTGCGTCATGCTGCAGAATGAGCCACATCGCCTCAACAAAATCCCGCGCATGGCCCCAATCCCGCTTCGCGTCCATATTTCCCAGCTCCAGCCGCTCCTGAAGCCCATTCAGGATCCGAGCCGCCGCCAGTGTGATCTTGCGAGTCACGAACGTCTCGCCGCGGAACGGGGACTCGTGATTGAAGAGGATCCCGTTACTGGCAAACATTCCGTACGATTCCCGATAGTTGACCGTCATCCAGTATGCAAACAGTTTTGCGACCCCGTACGGCGAACGGGGGTGAAAAGGCGTCTTTTCCGTCTGCGGGATCTCATGTACCTTGCCAAAAAGCTCTGATGTGGAAGCCTGATAAACGTGCGTTTTCTCCGTCAAATGCGCCTGCCGAACCGCCTCCAAGATCCTCAGTGTCCCGAGCGCGTCGACGTCACAAGTGTAGATCGGCATTTCAAACGAGACTTTCACGTGGCTCTGCGCTGCCAAATTGTAGATCTCGTCCGGACGAATGTCTTCAATGAGCGTCGTTATGTTCAGTGAGTCTGTTGAGTCGCCGTAATGGAGAAAAAGGCGTTCGGAGGCCGCTTCAGGAACACAAAGTTCCTCCAAACGAGACGTATTGAACTGGGACGTACGGCGCATCAGACCATGAACTTCGTAACCTTTCGTCAGAAGAAGGTCCGTCAGATAGGCTCCGTCCTGTCCTGTAATTCCGGTAATAAATGCTTTTTTAGGCATAGGTGATCGTGGATAAAACGTAATTTCAAAAATTTAAAAATAAAAGGGAAGCAAAAACTTCCCGAACAAAATGGATCTGCCGCTGGAAACAGGACGGCAGACCCGCCGTTGAGCTATTTCCAAAACGTTAGTCCCACAAAAATCTGGTGGATGACGCTCTGCAGCTCTGTATTATCCAGACGCAGCTTCGGCTTACTGAATTTTCGGCTGTAACTTTCGATTATCCGATTCAGATTCGATACCGTACCGCCGCCTTTCAGCATCACCAGACCAACATTGCCGGGATGTACGAGCTGTGCAAGTTTCGTTTCCGATGTGATCTGCTTTTCATCTGCGAAGACGAAAACGTCTCCCAACCGGCTTTGGAGGATCTGCAAAAGCTGTACACCTGATTCATCGGCAATAAATACGATCTTCTTTTCCTGGAGCTGATTTTGGATCTGAGGGATCATCTCCTCAAGCGTTTCCCCCTGACCTCCAGAAGGATAAGGCGGCGTATACGACGAATGCCTTTCCCATGAGAAATCTCCGTAGGACGGAATATCCTGATGTGCCGCGAAACGGCTTGGAGCATGATATTCCGAACGATACGGCATCGAATTTTCCTGCACGGACCGTCTTGGCGCGTATGTACCATTCTCTCCGCTGTTTTCCGAACTGCTAAGGATCCCATGTCCAAATTCCCGCGAAGAAGAACGCTCCGACTGCGGAAACTTTTCTTGGAATCCCAGCGGCGACGCTTTGGGCAACATTGCAGATCTGCGCTCTGGACTGCTGAGTGTTTCTCCACGGCGCAGCATCCCCTTTTCCCGTGTTTCACTGAGCGGAGTCGGCAAGATCGCTTCCTCAAGCTCCTCTTTCCAGACGCTTTGGTACTCTTCTTCCGGTTCCGAGGAGGCTTGACGAATCGGAAGAGACGTCAATTCCTGTGCGATCTGGGCCTTCTGCGCGGCATTCTTGTGCCAATAGTCCATTTCCATCAGGACTGCGACGAAGAACGGATTCTCTTTATAGGAGGGAACGTCCTGCAGGTAGCAAAGGATATGTTTCAGATTGTCGCTGAACCGAATGTCATCCGGCGAGACACCAACTTCCGCCAGGTCGCCAATCGTCTCGATGATCTTTTTCCAATCGTAGTCTCCTCCACCCTGCGTCTGGATCCGGCCCGCATGGTACTGGATCCGGCTGAAACTTTCCGTCAAAGTTTTTTGACGCTGCGTGTATCTCTTGACAGCCTCCTTGAGCCTAACGATGTATTCCGGGATCTTATAAATACACTCTTTCGGCGCAAGGGAATCTTTCTTCATGTGACGATTGACGTAAATGCTGTACCGCTTCGTCAAAAAAGTCAGCCAACGGTGGATGCGGATCTGATCCTGATCTTCGCGCCCGCTCACCTCGTACGTGACTCTCCGAAGCGCGGATTGGGCCGTGGCGGTCGTGTAGAGCGTGTCACGAAGGATACTGCTGAGGATCTCCGATTGGGGAACGGAATCTACCAGTGCGATCAGGGAACGCATGAAACCGACACACTGCGCGGCAGCATTGTACGCATCCGCAAGCATTTCGTACGTCTCGGATGCGATCACAGGCGCGGTTTCCGGATTGTTCATCCAGAGGTAACAGTTCGTCAATTCGCGTGCACGAGTCAGCAGATCGTGGTCTCGCGGCTCGATCTGTGTCTGAAAATCGACAGACATTTTGAGAAGCCGGTCTCGCTCCAGTGCCCAGCGCGACGCTTCGATCTTCAGAAGAAGACGCTTTTCCAGCTGGTCAATATCTTCATCTCTCCACGGCATCGTAAATTCGTGAACGACCGGCGCAGAAGATACTGGAACATATTCTCCAACAGCCTCTGACTGCGGAAACGCTGACGAGGAAATTGACGGAGAAGACGAAGTTTGAGGAGAAGACGGAATGTGTGTATTCGGTATCTCTGCTTCGGATGCAGAACAAGCCTCATTCGAGGAATATGCCGCAGACGGACTGACTGAAGGACGCTGCGAGGCGTTGGAAATGTCTGAAACGGCACCTTCCGATGATGCCGCGAAACCTGTCGCGGATCCTGATGCCGTCGGCCCCGCAGTCCTTTCTGCTGTTTCGGAAATATTCTGAACAAAATGAGTCAGCCAGCCGTCAAACGCATTCAGAAGACGTTTCAGGTCCGGATTCCGCTTCTCAAGAATAGCAAGATTTTCAAAAATACGCGAAAACGATGATGTAATGTTTTGATTTTCTGACATAATAAATCCCCCCCGAGGATCGAATAGTGTGTTGAAAAATAAAAAATATCCATCCTTTTTGCTCTTTCTCAAAACTGTTGAATGAAGCGCACTCGGCAAATGGTAAAGTTCGACACGCTGAGGATGAAAAGGGGTGCCCAGCACCGAAAATGAAAAGGACTCTCAGCATGGAAACCGGATCGGAACCATGAAACTTTTGTACGTCACCATTCTGTTTCGTAAAAAATGGAAATTGCCTGGATCAAAATTTCAAAAGGATACAAAAAATCAAAATAAACAAGGCGGTAACGCATAAATAAAAGCCCGCCCCATGCGTTTCACAGGTTCTTATTTCCAATTTTTTCTCATCCCGCCAAACTTTCCCAAGGGTAAAACGACCGCTTTACCACAGGAAACTGTGAAAGATGGATAATTAAATCTAAAAAAACAAAAAGGCTAAAACTTTGAAAATAAAACAAAGTTCTCTTTATTTTAACCGTATTTGAGAAATATTCAACAGGTAGGGGGGGAAAATATTCGATATTTTTAAAAAATTTTATAAAATTCCACCCGGAGAGGAAGATCTCGCCGGGGGAACTACCGCTATTTTTCAGAAGTTGATCCCATATCATCCTCTGCTTGAGCAAAAATGGATCCAAAGTCCGGTGCCGGACCTAAATTTTTAGAAGCGGATCTTTCGGAAACTCGTGTACCGGGACGCGATTGCGGGACCAGACGCTTGAAAAAGTTCCCAAGACGCCCTCCTTTCTTTCCCTGAAGCTCTTCAGACTGGGGATCCCCAGAGGAAACCGCATCCGGCTGATCCTCCTGCGTTTTCGTATTTTCAGTCCCCTTTTCTTTGTCTTTGATCAATGGCGGCGGAAATACAGATGAAACTCCACCCTTCGTTTCCCTGCGTTCCTGAACTTTGGGAAAATTTTCCGGTAACGGCGGCGGCAGAGGGATCGAAAAGGGGACAGCCGGCGTTTCGGGAACACTCTCTGCGTCCTGCTTCACTTCCCCCGCGCACGATCCTTTTACTGCGCACATTACCTCTGACTGCGTCTCTCCTGATGGGATCTCTTCTGATGGGATCTCTTCTGATGGGATCTCTTCTGCAGAAGCCCAGTGTGGGGTAGTTCCAGTCCAGAAAACGTCTTTTGCATCCATAAATCTGATAGGCTGCGGAGAACCGTCTGCCCACTGGGAGAGAAAATGAATGACGTCCTGTGCAGACGCGATCCTCTCTTCGGGAACTTTTGCCATCATGCACGCGATGACGTCCGTAAACTCCTCCGAGAGCGAGGGATTGATGAGAGCGGGATTGGTCGGATACTCCGTCTCGCTCTGGTGCTTTTTGACTTTTTCAGAAGCAGAGCCTCCAGGATATGGCGGCTTGCCTGTCACAATAAAATAAAGTGTACAGCCAAGAGAGTAAATGTCACAGATCGAATCCGGATTGGCAGGGTCACGGACCTGATCCGGTGCAATGTAGTCTGCAGTTCCGACGATCTTACTCTTCTTTTCCGCGTCGCACTCAAATTCCCGATGACTTGCCAGCCCCAAGTCGGAGAGCTTGGCCATTCCGTTCATCGTGACTAAGATATTTCCCGGCTTGACGTCACGATGAACAAATCCCTCCGAATGCGCATGCTGCAGACCGCGAGCTGCCTGAATGATGACAGATGCAGCCGATTCCTGACGCAGAGGCCCGCGATTTTTGACCAGTTTGCTCAAATCTGGTCCGGGCACGTACTCTGTGACGAGATAGTTTACGTTTCCGTCAAATCCGGCTTCGATCGCCGCCACGAGATTCGGATGACTCAGGCGGGACATGAATCGGATCTCATTTTCAAAGTTTTTTACGGCAGATTCCGTCGCTTTTTTGCTTGGAAGCACTTTTATCGCGACAATTTGCTGCGTTTCCATGTGACGCGCTTTGTAGACTTCTCCCATCCCGCCGCGTCCGATCGAATTGAATATCTTGTACTTTCCGAGCGTAAAACGCTTCTGTCCTTTCAGGAGCTGACCGGCTTGCCAGTGATTCAGGACACCGCGTCTGACCAGAATTTCTGCCAGACGGTCAGGAATCTCCTCAGCTTTGGGAGATGATCCACTGACGGTCATCTCCTTCCAAGCGGAAATCAATTCGGATTCCGTCACCAAACCACTGACGACGGCGCACTGTTCAAAAATGCTCTCAAGCATGGCAAATGAGGTCTTCTTTTTTGTTTTTCTTCTCTGTTTTCAACTCTGTTTCCATTTTGTTCGGCTGCGGCCTCCTGCTGCAACTTGTGAACCACAACCTAGCTCCCGACCGACGCCGATCACGCGGTCAGACCGTTTTTAGGGCGTCCTATCCTTCTTTACGGCAAATTCCAGCGCACTGAGGACGTCTGATTCCGAAACGATCCCGTCTATGAGAAGCGGATCTTTTTGTCCCGGTATCCAGATCACGATGAGCGGAATGGAATTTCGGCCAAATTTCTCCAAAGTCAACTCAATGTCTTTGGAAGGCTCCGACCAGTCCGCAAGCAGCGGCACGATCTCGTTGGAACGGATAAACTCGGCGACCGCCGGAGTTTCGATCGCAAATTTGGAGTTCGTCTGGCACGTTGCGCACCATCGGGCGGTGAAGTCGATAAAAAGGATGCGGTCTTCTGCGCGAAGTTCTTCCGCACGCTGGATCGAGAAAGGACGCCACGGGATCTTGTCTTCGGAAACGCTTGCCATAATGTTCTCCTGATCAGGATCCGCAGAGACTGCCTGATGGTGTTTGTATTCCATGGAAAAAAGGGCGAATCCGACGAGCGCAGAGAAAATGATCCCAGCAGCCCAGGCTGCGAGAACGGCTTCGCGGGAAGCTCCGGAAAGCGTCGTTTTTCCGATGAGCCAGCAAGCGAACCAGAGGGCAGTCATCAGCCCCAGTGTCGGGACGGTGTACTGCCCCGGCAGGACGTAAAAGAGCCAGACGACCGTGCCGAGGAAGAAGAATCCCATGACCTCTTTGAGTGTTTCCATCCACTCGCCCGGTTTCGGGAGGAAACGGATGAGGACGGGGAACGCGCCGATGACGAGATACGGAGTCCCGAGGCCGAGGCCGATGACGGTGAACGTCACGAACGAGACCCAGATCTCCTGCGTCATGACCCACCCGAAAACGGGACCAAGGTACGGACCGACACACGGTGTCGCCAAAAGCGTGGTGAGGATCCCCATGCAGTATGCACCGAGGAATCCCTCCTTGCGCTGCATTTTCCCAAGTTTCCCGCTGGCGACCATTCCGGGGATCGGGATCTCCCAGACGCCGAGGAAACTCAGGCCCATCACGAAGACGAGCAGGATCATGAAAATGACGAATCCGGGATACGTAAACTGCTGGCCCCACCCCATGTTCTGGATCGTTGGGAGGTATGCTGCGGCAGATCCCGGAAGAATGTTTTTCAAAAGTGCCGTCAGGTCTGCAATGCGCGAAAGTGCAGCAAGGAACCACAAAACGGTCAGAAGTCCAAACGTGTACGCGACGTTCAGCAGGAAAATGCGTCCGCGGGCTTCACCGGACTGCTTGATGAAGGAGTGCAGCTTCGGCGCAATGACCGGAAGGACACACGGCATCAGATTCAGGATCAGACCGCCAAGGTACGCCATCGCCAGAATGATCGCCAGAGAGTAGTCGGCAGAGGAAGTCTGCTTCCATTCAGAGGCACCGTCAGACTCCGCCTGCGCCTCATCAGAAACCGCTTTTCCTTCGGACTGACCGCTTTCGGCGTTTTCTTGCGAAGAGAGCGGTTTGGGAGAAGCAAGCGCATCTTCTTCAGTTACCGGATCCGCTTCAGTTTCCGCTTCGTCCTTTTCATCCCTCGGCTGCATTTCCGGAAGTTCATCAGCAGCCCCATCCTGCGCGTTCTCTGAGACCTTTACCGCCTCCGGCACGGGAGCCGTGAATGGGAATTTTTTCGGCGGAAGGCAAGAATTGGCATCGCACATTTGAGCCTCGACGCTTCCGGAAACCTGTGCCGGCGGCGCATTGGGATCCTTCCACAGAAAATCCACAGTCCAACTAACAGAGTTGACATGGGTCTCGATCGTAATATCACCCCAAGTCAACTCATCTTTTTCACTGTGCGGAGCCGGTTCCGGGCGGATCTTTCCCTGCACTTCCACTTCTTCGGCAAGATGAAGTTTTGACGGGAACGGACCTCCGGCTTCCTGGGAGAGAGAGTAGATCTTGAATCCATCGGGTATCTGCGCGAAGATCTCCAGTTTCCCCGGAACCTCCCCATCCGGCAGCGAAAGGACTTTAGCCGTCACGTTCAGCGTTGGCGCAGAAACTCCGAATCCGGGAACTCCCATTCCCGAAAATCCTGCCGAGCCGCCCCCCGGAAAACCGCCCGGCATTCCGGAAGTCGTTCCGCTTGGCATTCCGCTTGGCATTCCAGCCGGAGCGTCTTTGGGAAGATCCGCCGGTGTGCTGAGAGGATCCAAAGCGGAAGCGGGGGCCTCCGGTGATCCTGCATCTGCGTAGAGTTCACGGTAAGCCGCGAAGCGGTCCTTTCCTTCCTGAGCCGGGGAGGAAAAGGTGAACAAAAAGGCATGGAAAAGGCAAAGCAGAATGCCGGCCTGGAAAATTTTCTTCATTTTTTCTCTCTCTTTTGTGGAAATGGACTTTCCCGAATTCTTGTTCGTATCGAAATCCGCTGATTCTGGAGCTTTTCATTCAATACCGATCTGCATTTTACCAGAATTCCCTCTTTTTGGCAAGAGCATCTCCCCTCTTTTTTCTTCATTTTCTTCAAATTTCAGTTTTTCATTTCGGTTTCCTTTTATTGATCGGCGTAAAAATGACTCTTCCGGCAAATGCGTACCAGTTTCACCACGGCAGACACAGAGTTCACAGAAAGACACCAAAAGGAAACACGAAAAACTCGAAAAGATACGAAATACACCAAAATGCGATCAAAAATATTTTAAATCTTTCGTATTTTTTCGCGTCTTTTCATGAAATTCGTGTCAGGGCACGTTCACGGCCTTTTTTCCTCTTTCTTTTCAGTGTGTTTCAGCGTCTCTTCTGCGCACTCTGCGGTGAGATCGGACCTGATCGGTACGTACTTGCCGGAAGAGCCCCAAAAAATTTAGGATCTTTTCCAGTTTGCGTATTGACAGTAAAAAGAAACGTGCTATAATTGGAGCAAGTACGGAATGCCGTATGGATTCCCCCCCTCGCATCGGGGGAATGATGAATATTTTCAGTTTTTTTTTATGTTTTCCGGAAAAGAACGCCCTGTGTATTGCCATGAAGCGGGCGCTTTTGCCGCGCTGCAATGGAAAGGCCGCAAAAAAGCGGTACTGGCAGAAATGCGTACTGAGCGTCCAGGAACCTGCTGATCTGGTGAAGGTTCCTGGACTGTGTCCGGGCGAAAATTTCTTAGGAAAACGGGAGTCAGGAGAAGTTTGCCATGAAAACTGCATATGATGTCTTGAAGGAATCGGGGCGTGTGGACCGGTCGGTCATTGCCGCGAAAGTGAATGGAACGGTCTGCGATCTCACGACGCCGGTCGAAGATACGGCAGAAGTTTTGCCGCTGACGTTCGAAGATGAAGAAGGCAAAAAAGTTTTCTGGCACACGAGTTCCCACATTCTGGCGGCGGCTGTGAAGCGTCTCTATCCGGAAACTAAGCTCACCATCGGTCCGTCGATCGAGACTGGGTTCTACTATGATTTTGATGCGCCAACTGGATTCACTGAAGAAATGCTTCGCGCTATTGAAAAGGAAATGGCGAAGATCGTGAAGGAGAACGCGAAAGAAGAGCGTTTCACCCTTCCGCGTGCCGAGGCGCTCGCGCTGATGGAAGAAAAGGGCGAGACGTGGAAGGTCAAGCTCATCGAACGCATTCCGGAAGGCGAGGAGATCTCTTTCTATCGTCAAGGCGATTTCGTGGATCTGTGTGCCGGCCCGCACCTTTTTGCAACGGGTCTGGTGAAGGCGGTGAAGCTGACGCAGACTTCCGGAGCGTACTGGGAAGGAAATGCGAAAAACGCGGTCCTTCACCGCATCTACGGCATCTCGTTCCCGTCGAAGGACCTGCTGAATGAGCATCTGAAACGGATGGAGGAGGCTCTGAAGCGCGACCACAACAAACTGGGACGCGAAATGGAACTCTTCACGACGGTGGACTACATCGGCCAGGGACTGCCGATCATGCTTCCGAAGGGAGCGCGCATGATCCAGCTGCTCCAGCGTTTCGTGGAAGATGAGGAGCAGAAGCGCGGCTGGCAGCTGACGAAAACGCCGTTCATGGCGAAGAGCGATCTCTACAAAATTTCGGGACACTGGGACCACTACCAGGACGGAATGTTCGTGCTGGGCGACGAATCGAAGGATGAGGAAGTCTACGCGCTGCGTCCGATGACCTGCCCGTTCCAGTATCAGGCGTACCTGAATCGTGCACGTTCATACCGCGATCTTCCGCTCCGGTACAATGAAACGTCTACGCTCTTCCGCAATGAGGCGAGCGGCGAGATGCACGGTCTGATCCGCCTGCGTCAGTTCACGATTTCCGAAGGCCACCTGATGTGCACGCCGGATCAGCTTCAGGACGAATTCAAAGGCTGTCTTGAGCTGGCGATCTTCATGCTTCAAACGCTGGGACTCTACGAGGACGTGACGTACCGCTTCTCGCAGTGGGATCCGGCGAACACGGAAAAGTACATCGGAACAGCCGAGCAGTGGGAAGAGGCGCAGGGAAGCATGAAGACGATCCTGGACGAGCTGGGCATCCAGTACAAGATCGGGATCGGCGAAGCGGCTTTCTATGGACCGAAGCTCGACATTCAGATCAAGAACGTTTTTGGAAAAGAAGATACGCTGATCACCATCCAGATCGACCAGATGCTCGCTGAGAAATTCGGGATGGAGTACGTGGACGCGGACGGTCAGAAGAAGAATCCGTACATTATCCACCGTACTTCGATCGGATGCTATGAGCGTACGCTTGCGCTTCTGATCGAGAAGTACGCCGGGAATTTTCCGCTCTGGATCGCTCCGGAGCAGGTGCGCATCCTGCCGGTCACGGACAAATTCAATGACTATGCGGCAGACCTCTGCAAGCTGCTGGAGGATGGGGGACTGCGTGCGGAAGTGGATTACCGCAACGAGAAGATCGGGTACAAGATCCGTCAGGCCGAGCTTTCCAAGGTACCGTACATGCTGATCGTCGGCGAGAAGGAAGCGGAGTCGAACACGGTCTCGCTGCGCTGCCGTAAGGCGAAGGATAAAGCGAAGGAAGGGACCATGACTCAGGACGAATTCCTGAAGATGGCGGTCGAAGAAGTCCGTACGCGCGAACGGTAAACGGAACGCGTTAGGGTACTGATCTTGAAATGAGGAAACGTGAAGGGGACGGCGAACGTCTTCTTCACGTTTTTTCAGGAAATCAGGGAAAACTCACCCGTGGAAGGATGCCGGAGTAAAGCGTTAAGGGAGAACTGTAATGGAAAAACGGCTTTGGAATGCGAAAGAGATCGCGAAAGTCCGACGGGCTGCCGATGCGCTGGTACTTTTGCCGATGGCATTTTTTCTGATGGGCCTCTCATTTTTTTTCTATGACGGCGACCCGAGGCTCGGAAAACTTCCTTCGTGGCGGTTTTTGATTCCGTTTCTGACCGGCGCGGGAATGGATTTTTTTGTGCATTTGCGTCTCGCCGGTCTTCCTGCTTTCCCGTACCAAAAACTTCGGAATCGCGCATGCGAGCTGTTTGTGGTCACGCAGGGATGGTGTTTAGCCCTGCTCGGCTGGTTTGGAGTCTTTTTTTACGGCGGACTGGACGCGGATCGGCTGTGTATCCCGCCAGTCGCACTCAAACTCCTCTGGGGACTTTTTTTTCTGCTTTTGGCGGAGGCTCTTGCCGGTCTGGAACGAAGCCGTTTTCTGCGTGTGTCCCTGTGGGGGTTCCTGGCGGGGATCTTCGGCGGGATTCTTTTGGCGTACATCCTGATGGAACCAACTTTTTTCTTGGCAGGAATCTATTTTTCTGCGTTCTGCCTCACGATCCTCCTTCCGCTGGCGATTTCCCGCAGTCTGCATCGGCTTGCCGATAGACAGGAAGCGGAACTGGCCTCAGGGCATCTCCAGTCTCGTGGTGAAGAACAGTCTGTTATGGAAATGGAGAAAACGGAGAGGATTCGGCTTTCGGAATTGACTTCTTCGGAAATTCGCGGTATGAAGTGCGTTTCTCTGGGGAGTGTCTTTCTGCTGGCAAGTTTGAACTGTGTCATTGGGAGTGCCTTGGTGTTTTTTTCAGCATGGGAACTGGAATATTCCCGAATGCTCCTGTGCTGGGGAACTGCCGGAGCATACCTTTTGCTGTTGGCAGGAGCTTGCCTTTTCTGTGCGGCTCCGCATCGTTTGGGGATGAAATGTTGGGCTGTGGTTTTACTTGGAGGCATTCTGGGGATCGCCGCGGTCGGTATTGGACTGGCGGTCGCAGGAAACCGTGTTTCGGATGAACTTCTGTTTGCCGGCGGCGTTATGCTTTTTCTTGGGCTCTTCACCGTGTTTGCGGCGATGTTTTTGAATGCGGTACAGAAGGCTGCTGAAAGAGATGAGGCCGTTTTGTATGAGAAATTACGAGCGAAATTTGTTTTCAGCAGTGTCGCCGCGCTGATGTTCTTCCTGATCGCGCTTGGGGTCATGAAGGTCGGTGTCCCCTTGGCAATGATCGTGTTTCTTATCTGGGGCTGTTTCACCCTCGGTATCTTTTGGAATGGTCGGGATGTGATCCTTCGATTTCTCGACAGTGAGGCGGAAACGTGAGTGTGGAATGAACGGGATCTTTTCTGGCGGGCTTGACAGAATTTCATTTTGCGGTATACTGTGAGAGATGATGACCTGCGCGGAGTGGGAAAAATACGAAAAGCGGAACTCGCGAGCCTTTTGCGGCAGGAGAGAAATGGACGCGGAAAATTTGAAAAAGACGTCGGCAGTACGCCGAGAAGATCGGGATCCGGAACGCGGGACGGAACTTTCAGCGAGCGTGCTGGATCTGGAAAAACGAATGCGGACACTTGAGGAACGGATCGCGTTTTTTGAGCATGGGAGCGATGCGCTTAATCGTGCAGAATTTGAAATGGAAAAGCGTCTCTTTCGCCTTGAGCAGGAGAATCGCCGACTTTTGGAAGAAGTGCGCCGTTTGCGGGAGATCCTGCGTGATCCATTCAATCCCCAGCTTGAAAAACCCCCGCACTACTGAAAGAAACGGCTTGATCTTTCCTAGGAACTTGCAGGGAAATAAGAGCGTATTTTCTTCAGCTGCCCCATTTTGTGATCCAGTCAGAAAAAGACAGTGGAAATTTTAATTTTTTTGGAAAAATTTTCGTGTTTTTTGGATTTTCCCCTGTTTTTTCCCCAAAAAATCGCGTATAATTAAATTATCTGGGCCGCAAGTTGCGGTCCGGCAGAAAAATGAATGCCTAGATCATGGATGATGAAAGGGGAAAATTGGACATGATGCATTATGCGCAGGTCATTTTGGAAGCGAAATCGTTGGGGTTCGATGACGCACAGGCCAGGGATTTTGCTCGTCGTGTGGTTTCCGCAGCGGCTTTGATGTCGGTGATGCCGGAAGATGTTTTGAAGGCGTGGAATGCACGTTTGGAGGAACGTGAAGAGGATCAGCCGATCCTAGAGGCGCTTTCGGAACTGACGGCCGTGCAGAATTAAAGAAATGCTGCTCGGATGAGCTTCCGGAACCACAGACGCATTTGGATCTTGCAGAACGCGGTTTCAGGTGCCTTCTGTGGTTTTGTTTTAGGGCTCGCGCTGTATATCGGACGCAGGCTCGCCAATTTATGGATCAGAGGAAGAAATTATGCTTCGTTTACGTTTACTGCTTGGATCTTCGATCGCATTTTCCATTTTGTGTCTTTGTTTTCTTGATATTTACCTGGAAAATCTGACGAATATTCCCGGAATCGCACTTTTTCCGCTTCTGATCCTGCTGATTTACCTTGGTGTCCGCGAAATGCTGCATTTGGCCAACCGAAATCATGTATTTCCTGTGCCGTATGTGACGTACCTCGGCTGCGGGATCATTGCAGCCAGTGCGTGGGCGACCTTTGTTTTTCAGCATACATCATCGTCGGAAGTGATCACTCCTGTGCCGGAGTCTGTGAGTGGATCGGTTCCGGTCGAGCAGTCTATAGGCGCTGCAGAGCTCGTAAGCGGCGGGCTGGCAGCTGAAGGGGATGGATCTGGTGTGCTGCCTCATCGAACGAATCGAAAACTGGTAGAAAAACTGGAGCATCTAACACCGGGGAATTGGGCGCTTTCTGCGTTTGCGCTGTCGGTGATCTTCGTTTTTTTGCAGGAAATGTGGACTTTCGTGCGTCCCGGAGCAGCCGTCAATATTCGGATCAGCTACACAGTCTTCACGATCGTTTACGTTGGGCTTTTGTTGACGTACCTTGCGCAGATACGCCTCTGCCATGGTCTCCCGATGCTCGCGGCCTTCATCGCCATCGTAAAGATGGGAGACGTAGGGGCTTTTACGGTCGGGAAACTTTTCGGAAGAAACAAAATGGCACCGACTTTAAGTCCCGGAAAGACGATCGAGGGGGCGTTTGGCGCGATCCTCTTTTCTGTACTGACGTCCTTGACGTTCTTCTATTTCATCCTGCCGCAGATCGGCATCGCCGCAGCGCCGGAAAAGGTCGTCTGGTGGGTCGTTTATGGTGTGGTCCTCTGTTTGCTCGGAATGTTGGGAGACCTTGCCGAGTCGCTTTTGAAGCGTGATGCGGAGATCAAGGACGCCGGCTCGCTGGTTCCCGGGTTTGGCGGTGTGCTGGATATTCTGGACTCTCTCCTGATCGCGGCACCGGTGGCGTACGCGTTCCTGACGCTGGATCTGCTTTACTGAGTTGGGAAAACGGACATTTTGAAATGAAATTCGGGCGTTTCGGTGAAATTTTGAGGGCGTGTGCGCGGACATGAAACTCAACTTTACGGTACGGCATCCTGGAAGAAAAAAGGCATTTCTGGCGGACCGCGCGTACTTTTTTGAACCGCCTCCCAAAACGCTCCGCGAGCTTCTTGCGTCGCTCGTGCAGCAGGAATTACGTCTTTTTCGGGAACGTGTGGAAGCGGCATCTCGTTTCGAAAACGGGGTAGAAAACGGGGAGACTTTTTCCGGCGTTCTGATCCGGGAGGAGGCGCAGATCCGCGAGGAGCTTCACCAGACAGGGCGTGCGGGATTTGGGATGACCGGTAGTTTCCGCGATGTTCATGAGATCCCGGATGAAGAGGAGGCGGTCAGGACGGCGGTCTCGGCTTTTGAGGACGGGCTTTTTCGCGTCTTTGGGCCGCGCGGCGAGTTGACGGAACTGGATGGGCCGCTTTCTGTTTTTGACGGCGAGACGCTGACTTTCGTGCGTCTGACGTTTCTGGCTGGCAGTCTTTTCTGAGAGATCCATGGACTGCGGGTGAGGAAGGTGAGAAAAAGGGGGTGCGGAGAGAAAGGGACGGCTTTGAGAAAAGGAACGGAGCATGAGAAAAGATCTGAGTGATTTTGAGGCGTATTTTGAGCGTCGGAAACTGCTTTCGCCGGGCGTCTGGCAGGACCTTCTTGATTCCATCGCACAGTCGGAGGGCGAGTATATTCAGGAGCGGAAGGATTTTGAAAAAGCACTGGCGGAGGCCGGTATTTCGGAGAAAGCGGAACCGAAAGCGATCCTGAAACGTCCCGGCGTTTTGGAGGCACTGATGGAGGAAGAGTGCCCGTACTGGAAGATCTACCCGGAAGACTACCGTGCGCCGATGGCGAGATCGGTCCGGATCCTGATGCGCATCCCATGGCAGAATGGTCCGGCTCGCCGAATGTTCCGTACGCAGGAGACTGGAGCTCACTGCACGCAAGTCGGTTGGCTTCTTGAGGAAGTTTTGGATCTCTGGAAGTTTGAGATCCCGTTCTGTGAGATCGTGCCGGAGTATCTGCGAAATCGGAAATTCTTTGAGGAGGAGCGCACGTACATTACGGACTGCGTTCTAGGGCGTTCGTTTGTGTGTTGGCTGACTGATGCGCTGGACCGGAAAGACGAGCTGGTTCGGAAAATGGTGCGGGATGCCGTTTATGAAGCGAATGGAGCGTTGAGCCAGGCGGTCATTTTTGCCTGTTTTCGGACGGAAGATCCGGAGTGTCGGGAGTGGATGCGTGACCTTCTTCTGGCAGCGAAGAATCAGGAAGGCCTTCGGCAGTCGATCTGCGAGAAGATGGACCAGGGAACCTTTGAGTCGTTTCGATTTATGGTCCGAGTCGTGCAGGAAAACGGTCTGATCCGGTTCTCGTCGGTGCTTCGCGCATTCGGAACGTGGATCGGGATGGAGGTGGATCCGGAAGAATCGGCGAAATGGCGGCGTCTGTTTGGGGAGTTTGCAGATATTCTGGAACGGGGCGGCGAACTGACGGAAAAGGAGGCGAAAAGCCCGCTTGCGCATTTCTTCTCGCTGACGATTTTGGCTGCGCAGGAGGTCCAGACCGCTGTTTCGCAGGCTCAGAGACTTCTGGAGGATCCGAAGACGGAGTTCCCGGTCAAGTCGGCGGCTGCGTATTTTCTTGCGGAGGCGGATGCCGGGATCCCGGTCTGCTGGACGCTGGAAATGCTTGGGAAATTCCATGAAAGTCCGGTCATTGCGTCGCTTTTGCTGAAACTTCTGCCGCGTTTTTCGTATGCGATGCGGAAGGATGCCTCGGAGAATGATTTTGCGGAGAGCCGTACACTTTACTGGAAACTCCGTGAGCTTTTGGAGTTTTTTCCGGAAAAGGAAAAGACGGCGGTCCATCCCGTTTTCCCGTGGCTGACGCTGACCATTTCCCGGCAGGATCTTTTCTGGAAGATACTTGAGTGTGCGCAATTTCTGTGGACGGCGGAGGAGATCGACGACCTGCTTCTCCTGACGGGCCGGATGTCTGCGTTTCTGCGGGAGTTTTTCGTGCGGTATGTGCTTCATTTTCATCCCCTCATGCCGAGAGATCTGGGAGAAAAAAGCAAGAGAGAAAGGCATTGGCTGTGGGAAGAGACTCTAGAGAGACACAGGACCTTTCCGAGGACGCCGAAGCAGCGTGAGGCACTTTTCGCGATGCTCCGTGACCGCAGTGTGTCGGTTCGCGAGTGGGCGGCGGAAACGATTCGGCTTTTTGAGGACCTGACGGAATCGGAAATTCTTCAGCTGGAGGACCTTCTGCGTCTGAAGGCGGTGAAGGTCCGCATTGCGGTTCTTGATGCACTGCGCAGAAACGGGAGCGCGAAGGCGTCGGCGAAACGTCTGCGGGAAAGCGGAAATTTTGAGAAAATGCGGGCAGCGAAGGAACTGGATCCAGTAGGAGAAACAGTAGACGAGACGGCTGACGGAGCAGAAGGTGAGTCGGTTGGGGGATCGATCAGCGGAACCGCAAAATGGACGCTCGAAAATGGTCTGGGACTCTTTGTGCCGGGCCGGAGGTATTGGCAGCCTCCGAATGAATTGAGTGAATTTGATCCGGAATTTCGTCCGGACGTTTTTCTGCCGAAGTGCCTTGAACGTGCGAAAGAGCTTCTCCGCAAGCTGAATGCCCTTTTGTGGGAGAATCGCGATTGGGAGTTTTGGTACGCGGAGGACGACGAGAGAGGCGGCGAGATGCGGACGCTCATGGCGTATGCGGATCAGTGCAAATTCCGGATGCTCTGCACAAATCCGCAATCAGCAGAGCGTACTGTTCCGGAGCTTTGGGACTCGTTCTTTGCGGCAGAAAGATTCACGCCGCTGGAGATCCTCTCGGCACAGACGCTCCTTGCGCTGCAGAATGTTTCGCCAAAGGAACGAAAACGTCTGGCCCTCTTCTATGGTCCAGGATCCCAAGGCTGGCTGGATGGATTTGGGGAAAATTCCGACAAAAAAACGAGGAAAACGTCCCGGAAAGCCGGAGTGTCCGATCCTGCGTCCAATGCAGAGTTGAATTCTGCGTCAAACTCCGCATTAAGTCAGGAAAACGGCCCACTGCTGCGGCACAGTCGGTTTTTCTCGGAGATCTTGGCGCGTCAGTTTTTCCGGATGGAGGACCGGGAAATCGTCCTGCTGAAGATCTTCCGTGCATTTTTGAGCTTTCCTGCGGAGATCCTGAACGCGAAGATTCCGGAGGACCCGGAGGACCGCTGGTCCAGTGCTCTCATGAAGAGCGAGGGGATCCGATTCTGGTTTTCGTTCTTCAGCGATCTCCCCATGACGGAAGAACGCTTTCAGTGTGCCCGAAAACTAACGGAGCTTTGGAATGGTTCCCGGCTTGGGATCGAGCTGGTCCTGGATCTTCCGCTTCTGGCGTATGCGCTCGAAACGGGTCTGATCCCGGAGGAGGAAGTCTGCCGATTCCTGATGGAAAACGACATTTGGGGACCGATGAACTGGTTTAATGCGCGGGAAATGCCTCCGAAGTTCCGAAAACTTCTGGATCGGTTTACGCAGAGGCTCGCGGAATTTGAGTTCGGGCGAACGGAAGAGGAGACTCCCGTGACGAAAAAACTCAAGGTCATGAAGTCGCTCCCCGGCGTGCGTTTCATGGTGCGGACGCTCCATGCGCTTGGAAATTACCGTCTGATGCGCGGAGACCTGACCTGGGAAAATTCCGCTCCGGCAATTTTTTGCCGACTTCTTCAGATCAGTGAACCGGCACCGGGGGAAACTGCGGAAGAATTGCGTGCGGCACTGCGTGAATTTCCGATCCGAAACGAGTCCCAGCGCATTCTGGAGACCGCAATGTACCGTCCTGCCTGGCTTTCGATCGCGGCGGAATATTTGGGGAAACCGGAGCTTCCGATGGCCGTCTGGTATTTTCGGGCACATATGGGGACGGAAGCGGATGCGGAGACGGAAACGCAGACGGCGCGGTACTCGCAGGTCGCGCTTTCTGATTTTCAGGATGGAGCGTTTGACGGTGAGTGGTTCCGGTCGGCGTTTGAGGCGGTCGGCGAGGAATTTTTCCAGAAGATCTACGATTCGGCCAAGTATATTACGGTCGGAGCGAATCATCGCAGGGCGCAGATCTACGCGGATGCCGCGCTCGGTCGTCTCGCGGAGGAGAGTGTCCTTGAGAAGATCCGCGGGGCGCGCAATCCGGATCACGTGCGTGCGTTGGGGATCCTGCCGGTTTCCGTGGAATCGGAGACTCGGAAACGTCAGCTTCTGGATCGGTACGCGGAACTTCAGCGGTTTCTGAAGGCCTCGCGTCAGTATGGCGCACAGCGTCAGGCTTCCGAAAAGCGTGCGGTCGAGATCGCGGTCGGAAATCTCGCGCGGACTGCCGGATTTGATGATGCGGAGCGATTTGTCTGGCTGATGGAGAAAGAGCAGTTCACGGAGCTGGCGCACTGGCAGACTCCCCGCAAAATCGGTGAATTTGAGGTCTCGCTGACCATCGATGCGGACGGAAAACCGTCGATGCGGGTCGGATCCGGCGGAAAAGTCCGGAAATCGGTTCCCGCGGCACTCAAAAAAGATCCGGCTGTGATGGAACTTGCGGCGGTCGTTAAGTCGCTTCGGGATCAGCGTTCACGGGCCGTGCGGACTCTGGAGACTGAGATGGAGCGGGGAAGTCTTTTCCCGGTGGACGAATTGCGCTCGCTGGCGGAGCATCCGATCCTTGGACCGCTGGTGCGTCGGCTGGTCTGGATCTCTGGAGACGGAGAGCGGATGGAATTTCCGGAAAAACTCTGGACGAAAATCGGAGCTTTTGAGCCGAACGCGAACGTGGACGGGGGCGGGAATTTTCGGATCGCGCATCCTCTCGACCTGCTTGAGTCGGGGCGTTGGAGCGATTTCCAGAAACGGACGCTTGAAAACCGGATCGTCCAGCCGTTTCGGCAGATCTTTCGCGAGCTTTACGTCCTGACGGAAGAGGAACGCAGTGCAGGAACGGAGTCATTCCGGTACGCCGGACATCAGGTCCAGCCCCGGAAAGCGGCGGCGGTCCTGAAGTCGCGGGGGTGGACGGTCGACATGGAGGAGGGACTGCAGAAAGTTTTCCATCGTGAGGGATTCATCGCGAAGATCAGCGCGGAATTCAACTGGTTCACGCCGGCGGATATTGAAATGCCGACGCTGGAGTCCATCTATTTTGAGGACCGAAAAAGCGGGAAAAGTCTGCATTTCGAAAAAATCCCGCCGCGGTATTTTTCGGAGGTCATGCGCGATCTGGATCTCATGGTCTCCGCAGCACACGCGGGCGGCGTCGATCCGGAGGCGAGCCATTCCACGATCGAAATGCGTACGGCACTCCTTCAGACGTTCCTGCCTCTTTTTGCTCTGGAAAATGTCCGGGTCGAAAAGACGCACGCGTTCATCTGCGGGACGTTCGGCGAGTACACGGTCCACCTTGGAAGCGGGGTCTGCCATAAAAAAGCCGCGGGAATGCTCCCGATCGTACCGGTCCATTCTGCGCATCGGGGACGCATTTTCCTTCCATTTGCGGACGAAGATCCGAAGACTGCGGAGATACTCTCCAAGGTCCTTCTGCTTGCGGAGGATCAGAAGATCAAGGATCCGAAGATCCTGGAGATGATCCGGTGAGAGACTGTTTTGGGACGGTAATATTTTAGAGGTAATATTTTAGAGGCACGATTTCAGAGCTTGACTTCTTTTCCCTATAGGAACTGAAACAGAAGCTCGAGAAGATCCGCAATAGGATTTTTCGAAATTTAGGATAATTAGGAGAATGCGGCACACGAAACGTTCTAAATTTTGAAAAAAAGGGAGAATTTTGGAAAATATCCGGGGGGTCGGGCTTGCAGAAGAGCGCGATTTTGTGTAGGATACAGAGAAAGAGTGCGGTAAGCATCGCGACGTTGCCGTGTGTTGGACCGTGCGATGATGTTTTTTGATTTCGTAAAGAGTTTCAGACGATGAAGAAGATTAAGGTTTTTTCACTGCTGCTAGTGTTGTACGCAGTGCTTGTGTATTGTGAATCCTCCCGAATTGGGAGCGTTTGGCAGGATCTCGGTTTGGAATCTGCCGCGTTTGCGGAAATTTCAGAACCAACGCGCTCCGACGAGTACATTTCGATGGCAGTCTGTGCGCTTCTGCAGGAGTCGCATATTTCGGAGCATGATCTGGATGAGGAGATCGCGCATCGTATGGTTTCCGGCTTTTTGAAGTCGCTGGACCCACAGAAACTTTACTTTTATCGCCAGGACGTGGATACCATTCAGGGATTTGAAAAGCAGGTACCGGGGTGGCTCCGTAAAGGAAACGTCAACTTGGCGTACGTGATTTTTAAAACCTACCTGAATCGTCTTGACGAGCGAGTCGCAATGATGGAGGCAGCTCTCGATCAACCGATGGACTTCACGCTGGACGAAACCATGAAGATCAAGCCCGAAGTTCTGGACTATCCGAAAACGCGAGCCGAGGCGGAAGAGCGTGTGCGCCTGCGCGTGAAGTACGATATGCTCCTGCTCCAGGTCGATGACCAGAAGGCGGCAAAGAAGAAGGCCAATACGGAGGAAGCAGCGTCGGAAGGAACGGAGAATGGTGCGGCAGATGCTCAGAACACGGAAACTGCTGGAACGGCTGAGGAAACTCCTAAAACTCCGGAGGAAAAATTGCAGGCGAACCGCGAAAAGCTCCGCAAACGCTACTCCAGTTTCCGTAAACGGATGCACCAGATGGATGGTGAAGAATTGCTTGAATTCTACCTGACTTCCATGACGAATTCGTACGACCCGCATTCCTCGTACATGTCGCCCAGTACACTCGAAAACTTCAATATTTCGATGAGTCTGGAGCTTCAGGGGATCGGCGCGACGCTGACTTCGGAGGATGGGTACGTTACCGTGAAACGTCTTGTGCCCGGAGGTCCTGCGGAAAAGGAAGGTTCTCTGAAGATCAACGACAAGATCTGCGGAGTGGCGCAGGGGGACGACGGCACGATGGAAGACGTCGTGGATATGAAACTGGACGAAGTCGTGAAGAAGATCCGCGGCAAGGCAGATACCGTCGTGCGTCTGGAAGTCATTCCGGCTGACGGTTCTGCGACCAAGGTCGTTCGGATCGTTCGCTCGAAGATCGAACTGAAGGACTCCGAAGCGAAAGGCGTCGTTTTTGAGGCTGGGAAAAAAGCGGATGGAACTCCGTACAAGATCGGCGTCATCAACCTGCCGAGCTTTTACTTGGACATGCAGGCCAACCACCTCTTTGGAAAGGGAAAGAGCTCCACGCAGGACGTAAAGCGCATTTTGGAAGATTTCAATGCTCAGGGAGTCGATGCAGTCGTACTGGATCTGCGCAACAACGGCGGCGGTTCTCTGCAGGAATCCATCAGCCTGACTGGTCTTTTCATCGATCTCGGCTGTGTCGTGCAGGTGAAGGACTCGGCAGGTAAGTCGCGTGCGTATCGTGACTTTACTTCCGGAGTGACTTGGAATGGGCCGCTGGTAGTCGTCATCAACAAACTCAGCGCGAGTGCAAGCGAGATCCTTGCCGGAGCGATCCAGGACTACGGCCGCGGTCTGGTCATTGGTGACAAGACGACCCATGGAAAAGGAACGGTGCAGACGGTCGAGTACCTCAGCCGCCGCCTTTTGGGGACAGATTCACCAAAACTTGGCGCACTGAAAGTCACCATCCAGCAATTCTATCGTCCGCTGGGCGACAGTACACAGAATCGCGGTGTGGCTTCCGACATTGAGATCCCTTCGATCACGACGCACATGGACATTGGGGAATCCGATCTGGATTACTCGCTGGAATTTGACCAGATAGAGGCGCAGGAGATCGAAAAGTGGGCTGCTGGACCTGATCGAAAAATGATCCAAAGGCTGGCTGCACGGTCGGCTGAGCGTGTGAAGGCAAACGAGGAGTTCGGAAAACTTGCGAAGAAGATCGACTTCTACTGCCGGATCAAAGACCGTGAAGAAGTGACTCTGAATCTGGAAAAATTCATGGAAGAACGTGCCGATGTACTGACCGACGAGGAAGAAGAGCTGGAAGAGGCTCTGACCGACGAGGCAAACGAGATCGAACGCGATTTCTACATGGATGAGGTCCTAAATATCATGACGGACTACATCGGAGAATTGGAAAAAGCCGGAAAATAGTCCGTTTTCCCAAAAAACTTTCCGTTTTTTCGCCCCCTCCCCCTTCTGAAAAAACGGAAAAAGGGGTAAAATAAAAGAACTTTTTGTTTCCCTAAATTTCGTCCCGGCACGAAAAGGACCCTAGGTGTTCCGAAAATGTCGGGAGGAATCGGGGATCGATCCCACCACGAAAGGAAAAGATCATGGACAGACGAGAATTTATTCAGGCTGCGGCAGTTACGACTGCGGCGGCTTTGGCGCTGAATTCTGAAAAAGAGGCCAGTGCCGCAAATTCCCAAACAGAAATGAGATCCGAGGAGAAAAAAAACATGAAAAAGATCATCATTGCTGCCGACCCATTTGCGGTCGATCTGAAAGATTCCATCAAGACGAAGCTCATCGCGGACGGATACGAAGTCGAAGACGTCGGTTCCCAGAAGGGACAGGACATCGCGTACTATGACTGCGCGCCGGTCGCCTGCAAAAAACTCCAGAAAGACCCGACCGCCCGCGGTATCCTCCTGTGCGGTTCCGGCATGGGAATGTCGATCGTCGCGAACCGTTTCGCCGGCATTCACGCTTCCGTCGTGGAATCCGTTTTCGCCGCGAAAATGTGCCGTGCGATCAACAACGCGAACGTTCTGTGCCTTGGTGCAATGATCTGGGGCGACTGGATGGCGAAAGAAGCTGTCGACGTCTTCCTCAACACGAAATTCACCCAGGGACTGGAAGGTCTTGAAGACTTCCTCCAGGGTGCGTACAAAACCGTCAACTCGATCAAAGACTAAGGCTTTGAGGATCCGTTCCTCATGCTTTTAAACTGGTTTTGAACTGTGGAACCGCAGACTGTTCCCCGCTGCCCGGACCGGGAATTTTCACTGTCCGTACGGCCGGGAGACAGTCTGTGGTCTTTGATTTTACGGTGGATCCTCTTTTCTTTCAATCGGAACATTTCATGGCCTCCAATTTCATTTTCACCACGTCGCAGGTCGGTGCGGAGCCGATCATCAAGGAAGAGATCGTTCGGCAGTTTCCCGAGGCGCGTCTTGCGTTCTCCAGACCGGGGCTTTTAACATTCAAGCTGCCGGATGCGGACATTCAGGCGCTTCAGAGTATGGAGACACCTTTGCGTTCGGTCTTTGCGCGAACGTGGGGGTACTCGATCGGTTCATTGCGCGGAGAAACGGTGGACGAGCTCCTTCCGAAGCTCTGGGAACTGGCTGGCGAGATGCGATTTGACCGGATCCACGTTTTCGGACGTGACCTCCACAAGATCGGCGACTACAAATTTGAGCCGAGGCTGACGGAGGAAGCGTACAATCTCTGCGAGAAGCTCTCGAATGCGTATCCGTACGATACCCTCAAGGCGAAAGACCAGCGGAAGCCGGCACTTGCGGGCGAGCTGGTTTTGGACGTCATTCTGGTGGACCCGATCCCGCCGACGCGCGTCACGGAATTCCTGGCCCGCCGCGAGGATGGTGATTTAACGGAACTGCCTGCGCCGAATCGTGTGAAGAAGGGGAAAAAAGGGAAAAAAGGAGAGAATGGGGCTGAAAAAGTCAAGCCGCGTCATGAGTGGATCATCGCCTGGCATCGCGTGCAGTCGTTCCAGTCCGCCTTTCCGGGTGGAATGCTGGATCTGGAGGTCCCGGAATACGTCGTTTCCCGTGCGTGGCTGAAGATGGAAGAGGCGGTCCGATGGTCGCATTTCCCAATGTTTGACGCGCGTGTCTGCGAGATCGGCAGTGCACCGGGCGGAGCGACGCAGGCTCTTTTGTCCCGCGGCTGCGAGGTCATCGGCGTAGACCCGGCAGAAATGGCTCCGGAGGTCCTTGCCGACCCGAAATTCCGGCACATTCGCTCACGTATCGCGTTCGTGAAGCGTCGAGAATTCCGTCGGATACGCTGGCTGACGTGCGACATCAATGTGCCGCCGAACTATACTTTGGACGTCATCGAGTCGGTCGTGATGCACCCGGACGTGAGCGTGCGCGGAATGCTTCTGACGCTGAAATTTCCGGACTGGAACATGGGTTTTGAGGTCGCGGACTACATTGCGCGCATCAAATCGTGGGGATTCAACATCGTGCGGGCAAGACAGCTGCACTACAGTCACCAGGAGATCTGCGTCGCGTGCCTGAAAAAACCGTTCCGCCGATAGCAATTCTGAGTGGATCATTTACGTGCGCCCAGAATTTCCATATCTTCGCCGTCTTAAAATAAGAATTTCAGGCGAAAGATGCTGGAGCCTGTATCTCATTAGGCGGGACTGTGTTTTTTCTTTCAGAATGAAAACATGGCCCCGTCGATAAATATCCTTCCCTATTTTTATTGAGGAGAGTGTGATGAGAAAAGTTTTGATTTCTTTAAGTCTGTTTTTTTCTTTTTCCCTGTGCGCTAGTTTGATTTTCGCGGATCCTCCGGAAGAAAAGACAGCTCCCGTCCGTCCTGGATGGAAATTAGTATTCGAAGATACGTTTGACGGTCAGACTACCCTGGATCCTGCGAAATGGATCGACCTCTACCGTCCGGGAAGGGCGGAATATCAGGCTGCCTTCGGGAAAAGTTCTGATATTATCGGGCGTAAAACGAACTACGTGATCGAGGACGGGATACTCAAGCTCCGTTTGGACAAAGACCTTCCGAAACGGAAAGAGCTGCATTCGCCGTGCGTTTCATCCATTCAGACTTCGAGATGGACGTACGATCCGGAAACGAAGACATTTGGAACGCTCGACAAATTCACTGCCAAGTACGGCTGGTTTGAGGTCCGGTGCCGGATGCCGAAGGGGAGCGGATTGCACAGCGCGTTTTGGCTAGTTCAGAAAGGGGCGCATCAGCAGGAAGTATCGCCGGATGGAAAGCGAGGTAAACTGGGTGACGGTGTCGTTGAGATCGATATTTTCGAGATGCTCGGACGGAAAGTGGACCAGTGTGAAAACGATTTCAACGTGCATTTTACGAAAAACGGTCACTATACCTATCGGTTTGATTTTGATTGCTCCAAAGAGTTCCACACTTGGGCACTGAATTGGGAAGAGGGAAAACTTACCTGGTATCTGGACGGCAAAGAGATCTATGTGTACAAAGGGGAAACTCCGCGGCACGAGATGCTGATCCTGTTGGGACTTTACCAGAATGCGGGCTGGACTGGTCCGATGGACCCTGCCATGCCCTATCCGCGTGACTTCGAGATCGATTTCATCCGCGTTTGGCAGAAGGATACACACTGAAGATCTGAAAAGAAAACATTCTGAAAAGCTGAAAAAGCTCCTACCGGAAAACCGTTAGGAGCTTTTCAACACGTCTGGCGGGGGTCGAACCCACAACCTACGGATTAGAAGTCCGTTGCTCTATCCAATTGAGCTACAGACGCATGAGTTCAGGAGATCCTTCCCTCAAAGTGTTTCCCATTATAGCGGGAAATTGATTTTCGACAAGCGGGGGGAGGGGGGAGTTTTTGAAAAAAAACCTTCTTTTTGCAAAAAATTTTATAAAAAGAGAGTTTTTTTCACAAATTTTACCAAAAAACCGTGCCCCCCTACATGACAAAAACTTTTTTTCGGCTATAATACGGGCAATTTTAACGATTTTCGTTTTTATTCATCGAGCGTCACGGGTCACCGCGGCGAGTTACTACCTTTTTCGGAGGTTTTCCATGATCGTTACCACGACCGAACTGTTCAAACAGGCTTACGGCAAATACGCCATCGGCGCATACAACATCAACAATATGGAACAGGCCGTTGGGCTTTTCCGCGGCAACCTGGGCAAATCCGGCAAAAATGATGATCCGGTCGACGGCACCAAAGCTGCTCCGTTCATCATCCAGATCTCCCGCGGCGCTCGCGGTTACTCCGACAAGCGCATCCTCGAAGGTCTGATCCGCGCCTGCGACGAAACGTTCCCGGAAGCCATTTTCGCCGTTCACCTTGACCACGGCACGGAAGAAGTCTGCTACGACTGCATCGACAGCGGTTTCTATTCCTCCGTCATGATCGACGCTTCCCACGAAGAATTCGAAAAGAACATCGAGATCACCAAACGCGTCGTTGACCGCGCCCATGCCAAAGGCATCGTCGTGGAAGCTGAACTTGGTCAGCTCGGCGGCGTTGAAGAAGACGTCGTTGGTTCCGTGAAACTGACGGATCCGGCCGATGCCGTGAAATTCATCGAAGCGACCGGCTGCGACTCTCTCGCCGTTGCTATCGGAACCTCCCACGGTGCGTTCAAATTCTCCGGCAAACAGGGCCTGCATTTCGACGTCCTGAGCGAGATCCAGAAAGCCGTCAACAGCGTGAAGCCGAACTTCCCGCTCGTCATGCACGGTTCTTCCAGCGTTCCGCAGGAATGGGTCGCCCGCATCAACAACGCCGGCGGTAACCTCGCTGGTGCTTCTGGTGTGAATGAAGACGAATACTTCAAAGCCGCTCAGATGGGCGTCTGCAAGATCAACATCGACACTGACGGCCGTTTGGTCTGGTGCGCCACGCTGCGTGAAGAATTCCGCGATCATCCGGAAGTATTCGACCTGCGTCCGTCTGGTCAGGTCTTCATGAAGAACTACGCCGACTACATCGTCCACAAGAACCAGAAGCTCGGTTCCGCCGGTACGCTGGCTGACGTCGCTGCTGCTCTTGGCAAATAAGCTGTTCATGGGCGATTCTCTAATCGCCTAAACGCTTACGGCCCCGGCTTTTTTTTTCGAGTCGGGGTCTTTGGATGTTTTTGTTTAGAAAACTTCGTTTTGTTATTCGCCTTCTAATAAGAATCCCCCCTTGATTATATATCACCGATGATTTATAATTTTAGGAGTCGTGTTTTTTGTTCTATCTTTTTGTTTTCGTCAAAGGAGTTCCTATGCTTACGACGCAAGAAATCATTCGTACACAGATAAATGCTAAAATTCCGATTTTATTCGTTGAGCATTTTGATTTTGAAAGTATCGATCATTTGATCAAAGAATCCATCATGAAAGTTTTTCCGAAAGCGGATCCAAAGAATTTTTTGGAGTATCGTCCTGGAGGGGAAGTAAATTTTTGGACGAAAGTCCCTGTGGACATGGATGGATCGAGATCTCTTGTGGATTTTTTGAGTGAATTCAATAATCGGATTCATCGAAATGAACCTGTGTTCCTCTTTTTGAAGAACGTTAATGAAATGCTCCGTGACCCGGAAGTTCTTGCGCATTTACGCATGATCGCGGACCACACTACGGATCCGTCGCCGGAGCATCGGAGAGTGTATGTTTTTATCATGTCGCATGAAATGTATATTCCGGGAGAACTGGAACACATTATTCGTGTTATCCAGATAGCTCCGCCGGAAGATGAAGAGATCCGGCAAATCGTCCAGGATATTTTTTATGAACACGGAAATTATCCCTCGGATGACGAGATCAGCGAGCTGGTGAACTCTTTGCGGGGACTGAGCGTATTGGAGATCCGGCAGTTCATGCAGCTTGGTATCTATCAGTGGGGCTACGACCTTGAAAGGATCAAGCAGAAGATCTGTGAGGAGAAAGATCAGGTCATTTTAAAAAGCAAACTCTTAAAAACCATCAAGGTCACCGAAGATTTGGATGATATTGGCGGGCTGGAGAATCTGAAGAAATACTTAATACAAAAGAAACAGATCTTTGCTCACATGGCGCAAGCGAAAGAACGCTGCGTCGATATTCCGAAAGGGATCCTCATCGTGGGCATGCCGGGGTGCGGAAAGTCGCTCACGGCAAAAGTGGCGTCGAGTATTTTTGGATTGCCTCTCATACAGCTGGATATTGGGATGCTGCTCGGAAAATATCTTGGAGAAAGTGAGAGCAATTTTCAGAAAGCGATCCGGTTGGCGGAAGCGGTCTCGCCCTGTGTACTTTGGGTCGATGAAATCGAGAAAGCCTTTGCCGGAATGGAGACAAGCAGAAACGGAGAGGCAAGAGGCGGCGGAAACGAGGTCACGACTCGCCTTTTCGGAAGTTTTCTCACATGGATGCAGGAGAAAAAGGTCCCTGTTTATGTCGTTGCGACCTCGAACCAATGCACGCTCCCGCCCGAATTTTATCGGAAAGGGCGTTTTGACGAAATCTTTTCGGTCTATTTGCCGAACAAGGAGGAAAGAAAGAAGATCCTTGAGATCCACTTGAAAAAAAGAGGATGCTCGGTTGCGGACCTTGCGGAGGTCATTGCGAAAACGGACGGATTTTGCGGGGCAGACCTAGAAGGGATCGTGCGCGAGGCGGTGGAATTGGAATTTCTTGAAGCCCTCAAAGATGACTTCCGATGTTGGCCGAAAAAGAAAGGATACGTTCATCAAATCAGTGAAAAAAAGCTTTTGGAAGCGATCAAGGAAACGAAGTCGATCAAAGATACTCTAGGGAAAAAATACGATGAAATGAAAAATAACCTAGACGAACACAATCTTAAGCCCGCCTCGAAAAAATAAACAAAATTCAAAAGGAGAACCATATGGAAAATAAAAATGCGATCGATACCCAGGGAAACCAGGCTGAAAGTACAGCAGGCTATTTTTTCATGAAGTATGAAGAGTACGTCCGCTCCGGAAATAACGAGGACGTGACGGTTTTTCTTCAGAAACTCCTTCAGGAAGAAAATGGGATCTCACACGAAGCAAGTCAGCAGATCGTCAACGTGATCAATGCAAGTGTCGACGAAATCGAAAAACTGCACAAGGAATGGTACGATTCCTCCATGCGTTTGGATGAGATCATCGAAAAGGCGGTCAAGCAAACCACTGAAGAGGTCGGATGCCAGGAACAGGACGTCTATGCGGTGATGGGGACCCTCTCGGCAAAAAGCGAAGTGGAGCAGCTCTCCTTGGCGTCGGGCGAAGTCGTCGAACTCGCGGAGGATTTCAAGGTCGATACGGAAGACCGGGCCATCATCCAAAACCTAGCGCGTGCAAATCAGAGAACCACGGAATTCCAGCTCGGGAATACCGCGCAGGCAATTCTCGACGGGGCGGAGGAGAAACAGCAGATGGAGATCTCGGAGACTTTCAAAAAAGCGGTCGAAACGGAGCTCTTTTCGCAAGCGGAAACGATGGCAAAGCAGATACTGGCGGCGGAGATCTATTCGGCTGTGGCCAAGAAAAAGCAGGATCTCCAGCCCGATCAGAAAAGTTTCCTCCCTGTCGCTGCAGCTGCCGAGGCCGCAAAAGGCGTAGTCGCTGCAAAAGCTGCTCACCAGATGAACGAAACGCCCGATGAAGACGCAAGAAAAAGGGAAGACCTGAAGAGGTATGCCGAGACTGGGACCGTCGCTGCGGTAAAAACGGCGGCCTCGTCTGCGTGTGCTGCGGTGTGCGGATATGGTTTTGCTCTCGGCGCGGCTGCGTTTACGCTCGTTACGGGGATCGTCGTCCCGCCTGAATTCGCTTATAGGGCAGGAAAGATGGTCGGGCACTTCGTTGCTCATCACAATAAGCCGGTGAAAAAGGCCATTCACGCGATGGCGGAGTCCTCAAGATCCGTCGCGAAAAAAGCTGTCGACTATATCGCCAACGTTGGCGGAAAACGTGTCGTGGATTCTTTACACGCTGTCGGTTCTGCGGTCGAACAAGGCGTAAAGAAAGTCAAAGAGGCAGCAGTCGCTGCCGTTGATACTGTAAAACGCGGGGTCAAAAAATTGACTTCCTGGCTGTTTGGGTAAGAAAGGAGCCATTTTGAATATGTCTGTACCATATCATCACGAAGGAAGAGCGATCTATTCAGTGAAAGAGCTGTGTGAAACGTGGGATCTCTCCGAGCTGTTGGACATGTACAAGAATGACATTCCGCTAAGGAGCTGGCTCTTCTCAAATATTCGCATGGAACCGGCTGTTCATCGTCAAATCGGCATAGCCGCAAGAGAGGCGAGAGCGTTCGATGAATGGATCCGGATCTTTGACGGAATCGCGGATAAGCCATGGGACGAATACATGCGCGAACTGCTGGGCGATACCTTTTTTACAAATCTGTCGAACATGAAAAACGCCCTGGAGCACCATACAGCCGCCCAAAATCTGCGTCGCGAAAACAAATTACAGGATGCTCTTCGTGAGATCAAAATGGCGTTGGAGTTATTCTCGTCTGACCAGAAATTTCTTGATGAAAAACAAGAGATCGAGAAACGAATGCGGGAAGACCAAGAAAAACGAAACCGCGCAGAGGCGTTTTTTCGAAAGGCAGAGGAATATTACCTTGCCAAAAAACACCAAGAAGCGCTCGACAATATCGAGAAAGCCCTGGCTCTGTTCCCTACAGACGAAAAATATCTTACCCTAAAAAACAAAATCGGGAAACTCTACTATCCCGGATACCGTAAAGTCCTCAAGCTGAACGGCATCGAGTACGCTTTCTGCTGGTGTCCTCCGGGCACGTTCCTGATGGGGAGTCCTTCCAGCGAGCCGGGCCGGTATAATCACGAAAAACAGCACCGCGTGACGCTTACGCGCGGTTTCTGGATGCTTGAGACGGAAGTGACGCAGGCGATGTGGAAGAGTGTAATGGGCACGAGTATCCGTCAGCAGCACGACAAGGCGAATACGTCTTGGTCGTTGGGCGGCGAAGGTTCGGATTATCCGATGTACCATGTGAGCTGGGAGGAGTGCCGATCTTTTTGCGAAAAGCTGTCGGAGAAACTTGGGCTGACTGTGAGTCTTCCAACGGAGGCGCAGTGGGAGTATGCGTGTCGTGCAGGTACGACGGGCGCGTATGCTGGG
>JAFQOH010000096.1:0-4994 GCA_017403345.1 Thermoguttaceae bacterium | reverse complement strand
CCTCCAACAGCCGCAAAAGAGGGACCAGAAGCCAGCCTGCCGCCGGTCTCTCAACCGCTCGAGAACTCCTTTTGCACAAAAAAGCCAGACCTTCAGCTTCCGCTCCCGGAAAATGAAACAGAGCGGGTCCGCGTTCTCCGCGAACGGCTGGACTATCTGAACTTGCGCTACTATTCAGACTCTGTTTCAGAAGTGTCGGACCTAGAATTCGATATGATGATGAAAGAGCTGGAAGCGCTCGAAAAAAAACATCCGGAACTTTACTCGGATTCAAGCCCAACGCAGCGGGTAGGCGGCACTCCGATCGATACGCTCCAAACAGTGGACCACAAGACCTCCATGCTTTCGATCGAAAACGCATACACTCCGGAGAGAGTGATCAAATTTGGATCAGATGCCTGCCGACTGCTTCCGAAAGGGACTGAAATACAGTGGGTCATGGAACTGAAGATCGACGGCGTCGCAATATCCATCCACTACCGCAATGGAAAATTGATCCAGGCAGTGACGCGGGGAAATGCCCGAAAAGGAAATGACGTAACACACAATGTGCGGACCATCCAGGACGTTCCTCTGGCGCTGAAAGAGACAGACCCGCGTTTTCCGATTCCGGAAGAACTGGAGATCCGCGGCGAGGTCTACATGACAAACAGCGGGCTGGCAATGCTGAATGAACAGCAAAAAGCAAACGGGAAAGAACTTTACGCCAACCCGCGCAACGCCGCTTCAGGGAGCATCCTGCTCAAAGACCCGAAGATCTGCGCACAGCGTCCGCTTCGAATGTTCTGCCACAGCGTCGGCGTAACTGAAACGCTCCCGTGCCGAAATCACTCGGAATTCCTCGAAGCCGTGCGTTCATGGGGCCTGACTCCGACTCCGAACGTCCAGCATTTCACGGACGTTTCGGAAGCAGTCAGCTACTGCGAACGGGAACTCGACTCACTTTTTAGCTACGACTTCGAAGCGGATGGTTTCGTTTTGAAAGTCGATGATTTTGCGCAGCGGAAAGAATTGGGAGAAACGGCCAAAGCCCCGCGCTGGATGATCGCACTGAAATTCCAGAAGTACGAAGCGGTCACGCGACTGCTGGACATCACGACGCAGGTCGGAAAAACGGGCGTCGTGACTCCGGTCGCAGAACTTGAGCCGGTCCAGCTCGCAGGGACGACAGTCTCACGTTCCTCGCTGCACAACGCGGAGGAGATCCGGCGGAAAGACATCCGGATCGGCGACTGGGTCGTCGTGGAAAAAGCCGGAAAGATCATCCCGCACATCGTCCGATGCGAGATCCATCGCCGCGAGACAGACCTTCCAGAGTACCAGTTTCCGACACAATGCCCAGTTTGCGGATCGGAACTTGCACAGGACGAAGGAGGCGTCTTCATTCGATGCACCAACGCTCACTGCCCTGCCCGATGGAGCGAAAAGATCCTCTACTTCGGAAGCCGAGACGCAATGAACATTAAGGGACTCGGCACAAAACTCGGCGTACAATTAATGGAACGCGGCCTGGTGAACTCTTACGCAGACCTCTACCGGCTGGAAGAAGTCCTCACACCATCCCGCATCCAAGAACTTTCCCGCGTCGGCACAAAAATGGTCCAAAACCTCTGCGCGCAGATCCGCGAGAGCAAAAAACGCGGTCTCGCCCGACTCCTGACGGCACTGTCGATCCAGCATCTCGGGAAAGAGACTGCCGAACTGCTTGCTATGGAATTTCGAACGATGGAGGCGCTCCAAAATGCGTCTGTCGAAAAGCTCGCACTCATTGACGGTGTGGGCGAGACCATCGCAAAAAGCGTCTTCAACTTCCTGCACTCGGAGGATGGCGAAAAAATCGTTTCGGAACTGCGCGACGCTGGCGTTTCCATGGAATTCATCGACGAAAACGGACGGCTCGCTGCCCAGGAAGCCGCAGTTCAGGAAGGCGGACTGGCACTCACAGGGAAAATCGTCGTCGCGACCGGGAAACTTTCGCATTTCACACGCCAGGAGATCGAAGGAAAGATCCGGCAGCTCGGCGGAAAACCTGCTTCCAGCGTCTCAGCAAAGACTTCTTTCCTCATCGCCGGCGAAGACGCGGGAAGCAAACTCACAAAAGCACAGGAACTGGGAATTCCGATCTTGAGCGAAGAGGAATTCCTCGCCCGATTCCTCACCGAGCATGACGCCCCGCATGACGCCGAGAAAAGTTCCGGACCAACGACGGCAAACGATGAAACTTCCGCGTCATAGAAAACGGTCACACGGTACCGCAAAAAATATGCAGACTCAAAAAAATCCCTCTTGCGTAAATTTCGGGAATTCGCTATACTATGGCAGAAAATAAATGAAGTTCCCGAAAAAACCTAACGTTTAGGAGGTTCAAACAGGGACTTCCAAGCAATTCACGAAACACTCCCAATTTCCGAATACAGACAGGAGTCCATCATGGGTCAGAAAAAATATTTGAGCCGGATCGCGTTTTTCGCATTTTCGGTATTTTGCGTTTCCATCCTCTTCCAGACGCACGCATTCTCGCAGAATGCCGCGCCGGCAGCCTCATCCCGCACAGTCCTTCAAGTTCTCGCAAACGTCAACGGTGAAGAGATCAGCCGCCAAAAAGTCATTGATGCCTGTCTTGACGATTACGGCCAGCAGGTCCTCGGCTCGCTCGTGAACCGCTTCATCATCCAAAACGCATGCGAAAAGGCAAACGTCGTCGTCTCCGATGAGGAGATCATCAAAGAAATTGACGAAACTGCCGAAAAATTCTCAATTCCGAAAGAACGATACCTCAAACTTCTTGAGGAAGAACGCGGCATTTCCCCGAAAATGTACGTCGACGAAGTCGTTCGCCCGGCCATCGCGCTGCGCAAATTGGTCGGTCAGGCCGCCGTAGTCTCCGAAGAAGACCTTCAGACCGAGTACGACAAACAGTACGGTCCCGCCGTCAAAGTGCGCATGATCTCCGTCAAAACCAAGGAAAAAGCCGACGAGATCCGCGCAGAACTTGAAAAAGACATAACGAAATTCTCTGCACTGGCGCAGGAACACTCGACGGACAGCTACACGGCTGCCCTCGGCGGCGTCGTTCCCCCGCTTCGCAAACACACAAACAGTGAAGAGATCGAAAAGGTCATCTTCGCCATGAAACCGGGTGAACTCAGTCAGCCCATCCCGCTCGCGGAACAGTACCTGATCCTTCTCTGCGAGGAACTCATTCCTGCTGTCGTAAAATTCGAAGAAGTTCGCACGGAACTTGAAGCGATCGCGAAACAGAAAAAAGAACGTGAAGTCGCCGGCGAATACATGCAGGATCTTTACGAAAATGCAAAAGTAGAGATCTTCTTTGGAGACAAAGCAAAAATGGACGCCCGACCCGGTGTTGCCGCGATCGTTGACGGCAAAGTCATCAGCATGGCAGTCCTCGGCGACGAAGCTCTTTCCCAGTACGGAAAAGAGATCCTCACGGGCGTCATCAACCGCACGCTCATCGAGCAGGAACTCAAACGGCGTAAAATCGAGATCACGGATGCCGACCTCCAGAAAAAACTGGAAGAAGAAGCCGAGATGAACTTCCCGACGACCGCTGACGGCAAACCGAATGTCGAAGGTTGGCTCAGCAGCGTAACGCAGAAATTCGGCGTGACGAAGGAACGTTTCATGCGCGACGTCATTCTTCCCGGCGTTTCAATGGAAAAGCTCGCCGCGGATCAGTATGAAGTCACCGAGGAAGACCTGCAGCGCGGATACGAAGCAAACTATGGTAAAAAAGTCCGCTGCCGCGCCATCGTCCTGAATGATATGCGCACAGCTCAGCGCGTCTGGGCCGAAGCCCGCAAGAGCGGAACGGAAGAAAACTTTGCCGAGCTTGCCCGCAAGTACTCCGTCGAAGCCGGAAGCCGTGAAAATGGCGGTGAGATCCCGCCCATCAGCAAGCACAGCGGCCAGCCCGAGATCGAAAATGCCGCGTTCGCGCTGGAAGAAGGTCAGCTCTCGCCGATCATTCAGGTTCAGAACGTCTGCATCATCCTCCTCTGCACCGGTTTCACCGAGCCGGTCGGGATCACGTTCGACGAAGCAAAAGAACTCATCCGAAAAGACGTCAGCTTCAAGAAAATGCAGATCGCGATCGCCGCCGTTTTCGAAGAGATCTACGACAAAGCCTCCATCGAAAACTATCTCGAAGGAACGATCAAGAGTCCGCGGGAAGCTCTCGAAAACGCTAACCCCAAAACCTCTCTCCAGGAAGTTCAGATCCCGGAAGCCAAATGATCAGACAGTCTGAACACAAAATCAGCCTCTGTACCTGTGTGCAGAGGCTTTTTTATGCTCTCCCCCGCAGCAGCGTACCAAAGAAAGCAAAAATCAAACGCTCCCATAAAAAAAGCGGCCGAATTTCGACCGCTTCTTGATCCTGCACAGACCTCTTCAAATTTTACTTGCAGCGATAGTAACGGGCACGATAGATCGGACGCACGACTTTCTGAGCCGGAACACAGGCGTGCTTCGCTTCGCCATCCGCCTTGGCTTTTGCTTCCGCTTCGGCTTTTTCTGCAGCAGCTTTTGCTTCCGCTTCCGCCTTGGCTTTTGCTTCCGCTTCAGCTTTTTCTGCAGCAGCTTTTGCTTCCGCTTCTGCCTTGGCTTTTGCTTCAGCTTCGGCTTTTTCTGCAGCAGCTTTTGCTTCCGCTTCCGCCTTGGCTTTTGCTTCAGCTTCGGCTTTTTCTGCAGCAGCTTTTGCTTCTGCTTCTGCCTTGGCTTTTGCTTCAGCTTCGGCTTTTTCTGCAGCAGCTTTTGCTTCCGCTTCTGCCTTGGCTTTTGCTTCAGCTTCGGCTTTTTCTGCAGCAGCTTTTGCTTCCGCTTCTGCATCCGCCTTCACTTCTTCAGCAACCGCTTCTTCAGCAACTGCTTCTTCTGCAACTGCTTCTTCTGCAACTGCTTCTTCTGCAACTGCTTCTTCTGCAACTGCTTCTTCTGCAACTGCTTCTTCTGCAACTGCTTCTTCTGCAACT
>JAFQOH010000095.1:0-11632 GCA_017403345.1 Thermoguttaceae bacterium | reverse complement strand
GTCCGTGCATGAAAGGCTTCGGCCCGCGTCCGTGCCCGAAATTTGACGGCAAATGCGACTGGAAAAAAGGTCCGCGTCCGTGCATGAAAGGCTTCGGCCCGCGTCCGTGCCCGAAATTTGACGGCAAGTGCGGCTGGAAAAAAGGTCCGTGTCCGTGCATGAAAGGCTTCGGCCCGCGTCCGTGCCCGAAATTTGACGGCAAATGCGACTGGAAAAAAGGTCCGCGTCCTGACTTCAAAGGCCACCGCGGTCCGCGTCCGGACATGAAAAAACCGGAACCGCCGAAGTGTGAAGCTCCGGCAGAACCGGAAAAGAAATAGTTGATTTTGGGGTCTTGGACGGAGAATAGTCAAGATTTTCCGTCCAGGATCCTAAGCGAAAATTTTCCAAAAGCGTACTCAGGATTCAGAAGTGAACGGAAATTATGAGTGCCGGTGAATTTGAATTTAACGAAATGCTCGAGCGTGCACGCGGAGGCGATTCCGCTGCGTTGGGGGCGCTTTTGGAAAATTTTCGAAACTATTTGCTTTTCCTTGCCCGATTGCAGATCGACCCTCGGATCAGCGGCAAAGTAGATGCGACGGATCTGGTTCAGGAAGCATTTTTGGAAGCGTACCAGGCTTTTCCGAATTTTCGCGGCGACACGGAATCCACCTTTTTAGCGTGGCTCCGTCAGATATTGGCAACGACTCTGGCGGCGTCTGTTCGGTACTATGTCGGCACAAAACAACGGGATGTGCGTCTCGAGCGTGAAATTTATATTCGGGTCGATCAGTCCTCCATGTTTTGGAATCAGCTGGTGAGCAATATCAGTACTCCGAGTTTGAAGGTATCGCGTCAGGAAATGGAAACTCAGCTGGCTGAAGCGATGACACAGCTTCCGGAACACTATCGCGAAGTTTTACGTTTACGTCATTCGGAAGGGCTCCCATTTCAGGAAGTAGCGGAACGGTTGGGACGGACCGTGGATAGTGTGCAGAAGATTTGGGTCCGTGCACTTGCCCAGCTGCGGGATCTGGTATCAGACGGGGAGGACGGCGATGAGTGAAGAGCGTGAAATATCGGCGGAGAACCGTGAAGAAAAGCTCTTTGCGATCTTGGACCAGTACATGACGCTCCCTCCGGAAAAGTTGCCGAGCCGTGAGGAGGTGGAGCGTCAGTATCCGGAGCTGGCACGTGAGATCTGGCGTTGCCTTGAGGGGATGAAGCTGCTGAAGACAGAGGGGTCAACGTGCCGTTTTTCTATGGATCCGTCCGGCAGCAGTACCGTTTCGGATCCGCATTCCCGGAGGGAGCGATTTTTAGTAGAAAATACGGAATTCCCGGCAGGCAGTTCTTCTTCCCGGCTTTCAGCATCCGGCGGAGCAAGGAAACCGGAATTGATGCTGGACATGGAACCGATCGGTGATTTTGAGCTTGTGCGCGAGATCGCCCGCGGCGGGATGGGAGTCGTTTACGAGGCGTGGCAGAATTCACTCAATCGGCTCGTGGCGTTAAAGATCCTTCCATTTAATGCGGTGTTTGAGGAGCGTCAGCTTCTTCGTTTTCGAAATGAAGCCTCGGCAGCTGCGCAGCTTGAGCATCCGGGGATCGTGCCGATCTATGCGATCGGATGTGAGCGGGAGATCCACTTTTACGCTATGAAGCTCATTCACGGTCCCCATTTGGGTGCGGTCATTCGTGCGCTGCGTCAAAGATGCGGGATCGGAAATTTGGGCGGAGAGCTTCTTTCGAAGACTGCCGTAGGACTTTCGGGGAGTACTGTGCAGTTTTTCCGGAATGAAGATGATGCTGAACATGCGGATCCACCCGTTTCCGGATCGGAGCGTGAAGCGTCTCCGACTGAAAAGAGCGTTAAAGAGACCTTTCCTTCGCCCCTGCCGACGTCCTTCATGGCTGCGAATCTGAAGGTGAGTGAAGTTACCGCCCAGCTTTATGCGGAGCAGCGTGCGGAATATTTTCGCTTTGCGGCACGTTTGATGAAGCAGGCAGCGGAAGCGTTGGACTATGCTCATCAGTGCGGCGTGGTCCATCGTGACATTAAGCCGGCAAATCTGATCCTGGATACAGAAGGAGTGCTTTGGATCACGGACTTTGGTTTAGCACAGATCCGGTCGGACGTGGAGTTGACGCAGACAGGTGAAGTCGTAGGGACTCCGCGGTACATGAGCCCAGAACAGGCACAGGGAAATCCGCGTTTGGCAGATCATCGGGTGGATATTTACTCGCTGGGAGCCACTTTTTACGAAATTTTGACGCTGAATCCGATTTTTCCCGAAACGAATCAGGTCCAGCTTTTGAATCAGATCGCGCAGGAAGAGCCCAAACGTCCGCGAGCTTGGCAGCCGGAGATCCCGCATGATTTGGAGACGATCTTGCTGAAGTGTCTCTCCAAAATGCCGATAGACCGATACGCGACAGCTGGTGAGCTTGCGGAGGATCTGGCGCGTTTTTTGGAAAATCGTCCGATTTTGGCCCGACGTCCGGGAGTTTTGGAGCGTGTTCTGAAATGGAATGCGCGTCATCCGAAATCGCTGGCATTTACGTTTCTTGCATTTTTGGCGATTTGGATCGGTACGGTGATCCACCATCAGGTCCTCTTCCAAGAAAAGACGCGGACGCAGGAGGCGCTGGCGGAAGCGCAGGCTCGATTTGAAAAGGCGCGGACTGCCGCAGATAAGCTGGTCAAGATCGCGGAAGAAGATCTTGCGGCGGACGACTCACCCTCGGTCCGAAGAGTTCGGCAGAAGGTCCTCGATACGGCACTGGTCCTCTACCAGGACTTTTTAAAAATCAACGAGCTGGATCCGGAGACGGAGCAGCAGTTAACTGCCATTCGGAACTACGTGCAGCAGTTCATGGAACTTTTGTCCGAATCGAATGGCATGCCGCCGATTTTTTTGCTGAATCATCGTAATGTGCAGGTCGAGTTGGAGCTGACGGAGGCGCAGATCCAGGAAATTCGGCAATTCAGCCGGGAATTTCAGAAAAAGGGAGAGCGTCTGTTTCGTGAGTACCGAAGTTTTACGCCGGAGGACCGTGTGAACCGCATGATGGAGCAGATCCGCAGTTCCGAGGTCTTTCTTGATCAGGTCCTGACGCGGGAGCAGGCGAAACGCTTGCGTGAGCTTCAGCTGCAGTTTCAGCCGGAGCGTATTTGCGATGAAAGTATTCGTGAGGAGCTTGAGCTTACGGATGAACAGACAGAGGCGCTGGAAAATGCGTTTGCGCGTCGAAGGAGTGCGGGGTCGGGAAATCCGCGTTCCGGTCGTCATACTGCGCATTCTCGCGGTCCGATGCCAAATTTTCAAAGAGGTCCAGTTTACGGGAAAGCGGATCTTCCGCTTGGGGGCAACCCGGCTGGGCCTCTTTCTTCTGATTCTGGTCAAAAAGAAGACGGTGAAGTTTTAGGGATGGCGGAAATGCGGAGTGCAGGCGCGAAGGCTGTTGCCGGGACGCATGCGAGCCCAGAGCGTCCGCGTGAGATTTTAGAGAAACCGTCTGAGCTTCATGGCGATCCTAAGGGGGATGCGGCTGTGCGTTCTGACGATGTTTCCCAAGAATTTGCAAGGCCGGGGGAGCGTTGGAGCGCGAATGCTGAGAAAAAGCCGAGATCCCAAGGACGGGAAGAGGAACGAAGGCGAGGGGATGGGTATGATCCGCAAAGAGAAGAACCCGGCGGTTACTGGCGGATGCGGAATACGCGGTCTGAGATCATTGAGTCGATCCTGACGGAAGAGCAATTGATGAAATGGAACGAGATGAAGGGGGAACCTTTTCAGCGGCAGAATAGTGAACCTTCTCAGCGGCAAAATAGTGAATCTTTTCAGCGGCAAAATAGTGAACCTTTCCAGCGGCAGGAAGTGGAAAGGAGGCCAGTCTCTTCCTAGCGGGCCGCTCGGTGGATGTGTCTGAGATCAGACCGAGCTGGTATTTGTTTTGTTTTGCTGTGTGGTTCGATCGAGATTTTTTGTTTGAAATTCTTTTAGAAGGTGAGAAAGTTTGAAGAAACTCTTTTCTCCCCCCTTGACAAATAAAATCTCATCAGTTAAAATCTTAATGAGATTGGTTTTCAATACAGGGAGGAAAAAAATGACCCGCCGATTCTGGAATTCGTTTTCGTGTTTGCCTAAAGGAAAGGAAAACGGTCTGTTTGCTTCAGTTTTTTTGTGCATTCTGTGTTTGGTTTCATGGCTGACTGGAAGTTCCAGTTTCGTTCAGGCACAGGAATCCGGAAAAAGTGCGGAAACGGCAGGAAAGTTGCCGGCGGATGTGCTTTTTTGTATTGGAAAAGCGGATCAGAGTCCTGCGGAATTTCGGTTTCAGCCGGATTGGGCAGTTTTTGCGGCAAAAGTCCCGGACAAAAATGAGCCGGTGCCTTTTTTAAAATTTACGGTCGGGAAAAACAGTAATGCGGATTGGACGCCATGGCACTGGTCCACGGCAGAGGCGAAGGCGGGGCATCGGAGCTTTACGGCGGAGATCGAGTTTGATTCTCCGGAAGAAAAGGGCAAAATGTATCTGGTCGTCGGCATCGCGCACGGGATCTCCGGTCTCGGTTCCGAGGTCCGTGTCGTCACGAATGGGGTGGAGTCGCCGATCGTCCGCGCGAAGAATCCCGGAATGGTGAAAGGTCCATGGCAGTCCTTCGACGTATCGGGATCGAGTGAGCTTTTGGCGGTCGAGATCCCGGCTGGAGCTGTCCGGAAGGGAAAAAATACGCTGACGCTGACGCTTTCAGACGGTTCATTTCTTTTCTATGATTACCTCTGTGTGCGTGAAAGACCGGAGGCGCTCCCGCTTCCGCCGGTCCCCTCGATGGTGGATGATTTCCTTGAGGCCGGGATGCCGGAAGAGATCCTTTTTGTGCTGCGCAAACCGAGTTTTGACGGACACTGGTACGCAAACATCGGGTACTATGGCGACAATGCGTGCCGATTGCCGTTCCCGATGAATACAGGCGGTGCCATTTGTATTTTCAACGTAAAGACGAAGCAGGTCCGCACGATTTTTGCCGACTGGGAAGGAAATATTCGCGATCCGCAGATCCACTATGATGCGGAGAAACTCATCTTTGCGTACCTTCCGAAAGGGAAAAAGCACTACTCGCTCTACGAGATCAACGTGGACGGCACGAATCTGCGCCAGATCACTGGAGCAGGGGAGGACACTCCGCTGAATTTGCCTGCGGGACTGCGGCCTTCCGAGGAAACCGAACACCGTACGACGGTCCACACGCGCGGAGTAGAGCGTGATTTTGCTCCTCCGGGGTGGGACGACTACGAGCCGACGTATTTGCCGGATGACAGCATCGTTTTCTGCTCGACGCGGGCAAAACGTTGGGTGAACTGCTGGCTGACGCAGGTCGGAACGATCCACAAATGCGATGCGGATGGACAGAATATTCGGGAACTTTCGCCGAATGTGGAACAGGACAACACTCCGTGGGTCCTGCCGAATGGTCAGATCATCTACATGCGGTGGGAGTACGTGGACCGTGAGCAGGTGACGTACCATCACCTCTGGACGATGAACCCGGATGGAACGCGTCAGATGGTCTACTATGGGAATCTGCGGCCGTACATTACGATGCTTGCACCAAAACCGATCCCGAATTCCGAGAAGATCGTCTGCATTTTCTCACCAGGTCACGGCAGACGTGAACACTATGGGCCGATCACTGTCGTGGATCCGCGTATGGGACCGGACGCTCCGGAGGGCGCGCGCCGGATCTCCAAAGGAAACACGCATGCAGACCCGTGGGCGTTTTCCGAGGATAAATTTCTGGCTGCGTCTAACGAACGGCTGGTTTTGGTCAATGGCGAGGGAAAGGAGGAGACGCTCTTTACTCTCACGCCGGGATTCTTTGACGGGATCAAAACGGGCGAGATCGTTCAGGCGGATTCCGCGGTCCCCAGCACGAGTCTCGCGCCCCAGGGATTCTGGATCTGCGAACCGCGCCCGCTCATGAAGCGTCAGCGTGAACGCCTCATCGCCGACCAGACCGACCCGACGAAGGACTACGGGACGCTGGCTTTGGTGAATCTCTACAAAGGGCGGAAAATGAAGGATCTGAAACCGGGAACGGTGAAGGAACTCCTCATTTACGAAACGCTTCCGAAGCCGATCCACTATTCCGGAGGGATGGAGCAGATCTCCTCTTTCGGAACGTTTACGATCGAGCGTCTCTACGGCCGCGTTCCGGTGACGGAAGATGGACGCGCGTACTTCAACTTGCCGGCGTGCCGACCGTTCCTTTTTGTCGCGATCGACGAAAAAGGACACTGCGTGAAGCGGATGCACTCCTTCACGTCGGTGATGCCGGGTGAAAACACTGTCTGCATCGGCTGCCATGAAGAGCGGACGGAGACGCCGGGCGCGGATGAACGGGAACGCATTTCCGAGATCATGCGCACGCCGCCTGTTTTCCCGGAAAAAATCGCGGGTGTGCCGGACATTTTCAGTTTTCCGCGCGACATTCAGCCGATCTTGGACAAACATTGCGTCGAGTGCCATAATCCGGACCGTGAAGAGGGAGGATTTAACTGCTCGGGGCATTGGAATCCGCTCTATACGTTCAGCTACCATCATATGTCGTGGAGGAAAATGTTCGGCGACAATCGGAACCGTCCGAAGAGTAATTTCGATCCGTATGAGATCGGCACGGGAAACAGCGAGCTGCTGCGTCTGATCGAGAGCGGGCATCAGGGCGTGAAGATGCCTGAAAATGAGCAGCAGATCATTCGTCTTTGGCTTGACGCGGGTGCGAACTATGCGGGAACTTACGCGGCGAATGCCTCCGGCGGTCTTGGCTACTACATGCAGAACACGAATGTGCGGAATGACAAAGACTGGCCGGAGACGAAAGCGATGGATGAAGCGATCACGCGCCGGTGCGATCCGTGCCACTGCCCGACGGCAGAAGACCGCAAGATCGGGCGGTACAATCTGTACACGGACTACAAAGTGGACCATTTTCCGAAGAATCAGAAGAATCTTTTCGTGGCGCACACGCTTACGGAGGACAATGGACGATTCAATCGTCACGTCATTTTCGATCTTTCCTACCCGGAACAGTCGAAAGCTGTTCGCGGTCCGCTCTCAAAGTCGGCAGGCGGGTTGGGAACGTGCGAGGCAAAGTCGGGGAAAGTCGTCTTTGCTGACACAAATGACCCGGACTACCAGACGATCCTTGCGGGGATCGAGCGCGGACGCCGGTACATTCTGGAGGAAGATAATCGGTTCAGCATGGTGGACCCCAGCCCGAACAACGGGGCGGACTGCCCGCAGAAATTCGTTCCGCGCTGGGCGTATCTGCGCGAGATGATCCGATACGGTATCCTGCCTCCGGATGCCGACCCCAATGCGTCCTACGATCCGTACGAACTGGATCGGAAGTACTTCGAACTGCTCTGGTATAAACCGAAGACGGAATAGTAGAGGTGGGGTGAAATGAGTTTTTTTAAGAAAGGTCGGAACGTGTTCCTGATCTGCTGCCTTTTGTTTGCTGCGGGTGTTCATGCCGCGGAACTGAAATTGGAGGCTCCTGAAAATGGAGCGGCGGCGGAACTGCGTTTGTCGGCGGAGCGGAAATTTCTGGAGAATGATGTCCTGCGGAGTGAAACGCCGGAGTGGATGGACTCGGAGATGAAGCGTTTTGCTGCGTACGTTCAGGAATACGAAACTGAAATGGCGCAGGCGAAGCAGGAGGGACGCCCGCCGAAAGAGATGCGCGATCCGGCTGTCCGATTCATGTTTTTCGCAAATAATGAGTGGGCGAAAGCGCTCATGGAGGAGTACAAGGAGGAGCGAAAGACGTTTCGGCCATTCCGATGGCGGGTTTCGGGAAACGTTTCGGATGTAACGGTCTGGTTCAGTGAAACGAAGGATTTCGCCAAAACACTGCGGGAGCCCGTTCCGCAGAATGAAGACGGAGTTCCCGAAACGTGCATTTTGCCGACGGGACTGCGGCTCGGTACGAAATATTTCTGGAAAGTCACAGCACGGGATGAGTCGGGGAAGGAGATCGTCTCGGAAATCCGTGAATTTACCACGAATTCCGAAGGCCCGCGCGTTCTGTACTCGCCGCTGGTCATGAATTTCCGTGATATTGGCGGCGGGAGAAACGCGGACGGCCGGAAAGTCCGTCAAGGACTCGTTTACCGCGGTGCGGCACTTTGGCTCCCGGAGGAAACGCGGCTCGTGCGCGGTTCGCTTGATGCCGAGTACCGGTACTTTTTTCAGGAGGTCCTTGGTCTGAGGACGGAATTTGACCTTCGCGGCGAAGGTGAGGCGCAGAGGCGTTTTGAGCTTGGCGAGATCCCGCTCGAAAAGTACGGTGTCCGCCGTTCCTGCTATCCGCTCCACGGTTACTTTCCGGAATTGGATAGAAATCAGGAGTACCTGCGCGAGATCTTCCACCGTCTAGCCTCTGACCCGGAAGTCTACCCGATGTACTTCCACTGTGCGGGCGGTGCGGATCGAACGGGGATGCTCGGAGTACTTTTGGACGGCGTCATCGGCCGGGATGACCAGACGATCCGTGACCACTACGAATTTACGTCCTTCTGCGGGCACGCACGCTACCGGTTCAGTCGTCTGGCTGCAGAAATGTTTCGAAAATTCGAGGCGTACGCGCCGGGTGAGCCGATCCGTGTTCAGGTCGTTCGGTATTTGGAGAGTATCGGTGTGCCTCGGGAAGAGATCGAGGCGGTCCGAAGTGCGTTTCTGGAGGAAGAATGACTTTTCGGAAATGTTAGGGCAGGGCATTTGGTTTCACGTTTGGAAAGAAATTCATTGAGGAGCATGGAAAATGGAAGTGTACTCGATCAATCAGATCGCGCCGGTTTTGAAGCTCGACACACGGCAGCTTCAGCGAATGGCAGAGCGTGGAGACATTCCGGCCCGGAAAGTCGGCGGAGAGTGGCGTTTTACGCACTCGGAGCTTCTCGAGTGGCTTGAGGTCCGCGTGGGCGGCGGAGATGCGCAGGAATTGATGGAACTGGAGAAGATGATGGAGCGTTTGGGGGCGGAAACTGCATTGGAAAATCGTCCGATCTCCGAGCTGCTCCTTCCGGAAGGGATGAAGGTCCCTCTTCGCGGAAGAACGGGAAAATCGATCGTTCGTGAGATGGTCGAGACGGCCATGCAGACGAATCTGCTCTGGGATCCGGAAGCGATGGAGACTGCAGTCTTTGAGCGTGAGGCGATGTGCCCGACTGCACTGGAAAACGGAGCTGCTCTTCTTCATCCGCGGCATCCGATGACGGACATTCTTGGCGACCCTTTCATCGCCTTCGGCAGAACTCCGGCTGGGGTGCCTTTTGCGTCGAATGGGATCCTGACGGACGTTTTTTTTCTGATCTGTTCCGTCAACGACACGCAGCATCTCCGCACGCTCGCACGTCTTGGCAGGATCCTGACGGTGCCGGATCTCCTCTCCCGGCTTCGTGAGCTGGAAGACTCCTCCGAGATCCTGCGTCTTTTCAGGGAAACGGAGGCCGAGCTGAAATAGACGCATATCTGGCGCAGTTTAGGCGTCGATGCTGAAATCCCGTTTCAGCTGGGCCAGTTCTTCCCGAAGCTGCGGCATTCCGCCGGAGCGTGTGGCGACGAGCGTGCCGACTTCATTGGCGAATCGGGCTTGGACGGGAAGCGGTATGCCGAGAAGTTCCGTGAAGATCAGTGCTGCCGAGAATGCGTCTCCGCTTCCTACCGTGTCGGCGACCTGGACGGTCTTTCCGGGAACGTCGGCGGTCTCACCATTTTGAGAGACGAGAAGGCAGCCTTTTTCTGCGCGCGTGATGCAGACTTTTCGGAGATCGTATTTCCGGCACAATGCCAGTGCAGATCCCACGGTATCCAGCTCCGCAGGGAGTCCCAGGATCGGTTTCAGGATCTCCATTTCGCCGTCGTTCATTTTCGTGATGTCTGATTTTTCAAGTGAGACCTCGAGCTGATCTTTTGTGAAAAAATCCTGCCGCAGGTTGACGTCACAGACTTTCAGGCAGTTTTGGGGGACTGCGTCTAGGAGGGTCCAGATCGTTTCGCACGAAACGGGGCTGCGCTGTGCGAGCGTTCCGAAACAGACTGCCGAGAGCTCCGGAAGGAGTTTTTCGAGTTTCGTGTCCAATGCGAGATGATCCCAGGCCGTGTTTTCATGGATGACGTAGGACGGCGTTCCCGTTTTATCGAGCGAGACCGTCACTGTGCCGGTCGGATGGATGGAGTCACGCTGAATGAATGCGGTCTCAAGCTCCATTGACTGCAGAAAATCGACGATTTGGTTTCCCAGCTCGTCGTCTCCTACACGGGAAATGATCTGGCCGTCCATACCGAGCTGGTTTAGCTGAAAGGCGACATTTGCGGGTGCGCCTCCCGGTTTTCGTTCGTCTCCGAAGAGATCCCACAGAAGTTCTCCCAACCCTGCGACTTTCATTTTGCTCATTGGCTTGCCTTTCTGGATTTTTCTCAAAACTCACATTCTGTCATGGACAGTAAAAAGTACTATTTTTGGAAAGTCTTTTTTATTTTACCCTATTTTCTCTTTTTGTTGAGCTGAATTTTCAAGAAATCGTGAATTTTTCAGAAAATACGACAGAAACGAATCGGTTTTTTGACGCAATTCGCATAATCGGGATAATCGGCTCAAGTTCTAAAATCGGTCTGACCGATACCAGAAGAGGAGGTCTTGTTTTGCGCAGAAAATCCGTAATGCGTAAAAAATGACGAGCAATCAGGAGAAAGGGCTTCCATTGAACAGGATCTCAAAACGGTCAGGACTTCCGTTTGGGAATTCAGGGAACTTTCAATTTCTGAGTCGGCATACATGAAAGCCGGCCGGACACGAATCATGAGCGAATCGACGAATCCGAATCAGCCTCCATTTCAGGAGCCGCAGCCGAGCAAACCGGTCTCGAAACCGGGTGCGGGGGCGGGTGCGTCTTCATCGACAGGCTCATCTTCGGTCCCCTCGCCGTCTTCTGCTTCAGCAGCCTCTTTGCCAGTTCCGCCGAGAGATACGAAAGAGGCTCTTCGTTTGGTGGGCTGTTTTCGGATCGAGCCGCCGGAAACGGAGTTGATGAGCAGCGAGTTTGTGATACACGGCCGGCAGCTCAGTGCGTGGGACACGCCGCGCAGCGTAACTTTGCCTCCGACGCAGGAAAATGTTCCGAGTGAAACTGAGCCCGGCGATGATGTTGGCTCTGTTTCTGCGGAGGAAACGGGAGTTTCAGGGACGGTTTCAGGTGAGGAGACTGTAGAGATCCGTCAAAGTGTACCGACGTCGCCTTTTGTGCAGACTGCCCGCGTTACGGTCCCGGTATCGGAAGGGGAACGGGATGAGCCGGAGCTTGCAGGTGTGACGGAGATCGTTTTGCCGTCAGATCCGAAGATCGTGGGGCAAGAGGAGCAAGATACTGAAGCCACGCGTGAAATATGCCTGAAACAGAATGAGCGGCTTGCGGAGCGGAAACGAAAGCGTCAGGAAGAGCTTGCGGCAGAAGAAGCGCTTCGTGCGGAGGAAAAGCGTCAGGCGGAAGAGCGAAAGCGTCAGGAAGAGCTTGCGGCAGAAGAAGCGCTTCGTGCGGAGGAAAAGCGTCAGGCGGAAGAGCGAAAGCGTCAGGAAGAGCTT
>JAFQOH010000094.1:0-4839 GCA_017403345.1 Thermoguttaceae bacterium | reverse complement strand
ATCGACGAGCTGCATTTCAATGTCATAGGTTTTTCCCTTTTCATCTTTTGCTTTCACATCGACGATGGAGGTCTTCTGATTCGCCAAATTTGCGACCTTGAACGGATTTTCGATCTCCACGCTCTCGATCAAGCGCCTTCCCGCGCTCATATTGATGGCATTGATGAAGCACTTCAGACCATTTTCCGCACTAGGCGACGAAAATAGATACTAAAACACGACATCTGCCGTCGGCGGCAGTTCAAACGGGATCTTTTCAGCCATTTTCGCAGCCTCCCCCTTTCACACCAAACACACACTCCAAACGCCCGTCCCACTGTCTTTCTGATTATATCATGAAAATTGGAAAAGTCAAGAAAAGTTTTCCTAAAAATCAGAAAAAACAGTCGGACAGAGGTGAGTAGATCCGATAAATATAAATAGATCCGGTTTTTACCAGAGCCTTTTTTTTGTGTGCTCCCAATATAAAAACCAGACTGAATGATCCCCGGACACGTTAAAGGAAACGCAAAATGCCTAGACTGAAGAGCACGCAACCAGCAAAAGTGATCCCCGTACTTTCTCACGATGAATGCCTGGCCAAAACCGCGAGAGATGGAGCTGAAACTGTTGCCGGCTGTACGGTGGAGGCGCATTCCGCGGCGGCTTTTGAGATCGCGCGGGAATTGCTCGACGGCTACTTTTCGCATTTCCGGACCAATTCCCTTTGGGAAAAGCGCGACCTGCTCGCTCCGCTGCTTCACGATGTGGGAAAAGTCTCCCTCTGTTTTCAGCGCAAGATCTACAGAGCAGCTGGAATAGACCATCCATTTTTTTCAAAGAGGCTGGCAAATGAAGTTGAAGAACCGCATCCGGTCTCTTCATGTTTAGCGCTCGATGCTCCAGATCTCAAACTTCGCCGTCTGGCCAAAATCGCGAGTGCGCATCATGGAAGAGAGTGTTCTCCTGGCGAGCTTTCCAATGATGCGGAGGTTTTCGGCGAAAAGGAGTGGGCGGATTCGCGCCGTTCTTTCATCAACAAATTGGTTCAGAAATACGCGGAGCCGCACGGGATCACGCTGGAAGACATTTCGTCAGAGGAGTCGAAACAGCCGTTGGTCTTGGGGCTGACGATACTTGCGGACTGGCTCAGTTCCGGGATGGAGCTGGCGAATGGAGAAGTTCCGGAAAAAGAACGGTTTGCTCAAGTCGTGCAGGAGGCGGGGTTCGTGCCGTTTGCGTGTCGGGAGGGGTTGGGATTTGGTGAGCTGTTTGCGGCGGAGGGAGTGCCGGAATTGGAGCCGAACGCCATCCAACGGGCGATGACTGATCCGGAAAATATCAAGCCCGGCGGCGTGTACGTTCTGGAAATGGAGATGGGCGCTGGAAAGACGGAGGCTGCGCTGGCTTTGGCGTACGAGCTGCTCGCGAAACATCGGCATAGCGGGATCTACTTTGCATTGCCGACGCAGTTGACTTCCAACAAGATCCACGAGCGCGTCGAGCCGTTTTTGCGGAACATTCTTGAGGAGGACACGCGGAGGAAAGCACTTCTGGTCCATGGAAAATCCTGGCTTGAGGACCGTTCTTTAAAGAACTCTTTCCAAAATGACGGTGAAGAAGGTTTCCAGTCGGCAGGACCGAAGGCAGATTCCTGGTTTGCGAGCCGAAAGCGTGCACTTCTGGCACCGTTTGCCGTCGGGACGATCGACCAGCTTTTGATGGCGGTCATCAACGTTCGGCACAATGCGCTTCGGGCACTCGGGGCTGCGGGGAAAGTCGTGATCCTGGACGAAGTCCACAGTTACGACGCGTACACCGGCACGCTGATCCTTCATCTCGTGAAACGTCTCCGGCAGTGGGGCTGCTCGGTCATCCTTCTGTCGGCCACACTGACGCAAAAGCTCCGAAACGAGCTGCTTGAGCTTGAAAATTCGGAAAATACGCTGGAAAATGCGTCCAAAGTACCCTACCCGCTTTTGAGCATCCGCGATAAAGAGGGCGTTTTTTATCCGGAACTGGACCGGTCCGGAATGCGTTCCAAGAACGTTCGGATCGTGCACAGTTCCTCGCTTGAAGCGTCTTTAAACTCCGCTTTGGAATGCGCGGAACGCGGTGAGTGCGTCCTTTGGATCGAAAACACGGTCAGCAGCGCGCAGGAAGTCTTCCGCCGCATTTCCTGCACTTTGCCTCCGGGGGTGGAGGCCGGGCTGATCCACTCGCGTTTTCAGGAATTCGCGCGGCGCGAGAAGGAAGACCTTTGGGTCGAAAAGTACGGAAAATCAGGACAGAAACGCGGAGGAGGCAAGATCCTCGTCGGAACGCAGGTCCTGGAACAGTCGGTCGACATCGACGCGGACAGGCTCTTTACGCGCCTTTGCCCAACGGATATGCTCCTCCAGCGCATCGGGAGACTCTGGCGTCACGAGAAACTGGATCCTCTCCGTCCGAGATCTGCAGAGTGTGTCGTGGAGATCCTGAACGAGGAACCGTTCCAAAATAAAGAGACCTCTTCCAAGTACGAAAAAACGCCGCCGGTCTATGCGCCGTACGTTCTCATGCGGACACAGGAAGTCTTTGAGGGACGCACACATCTGACCATCCCCGGCGATATGCGCGAGCTGATCGAAGCGACGTACTCCGAGCGGAAAGAGACGGGCTGGTACGCGGAATTGAAAAGTCAGTTGGATGATGAGGTCCGAGAACTGAAACGATTCGCGGATCTCAGTCGATCAAAAGCGAAAGACACGCAGAACGACACGGAGGCCGCGACGCGCTATTCTGAGGAGGAAACGGTCGAGGTCCTGCTTCTGAAAGACTGGAAAGAGGGGAGCCTTCTGCCGTTTGGAAGCGAAAACTGGATCACGATCCCGCCGAAAACTGCCTCCCGCGAAGAACGGACCCAGTGCGCACAGGAACTGAACCGGTTTCTCGTCCGCGTCCGCGTCAGTGCCGCTCCGGCCTACTCCGGATTCCGTCTTGAGGAGCTGAAACACGTACTTTACGTCGGCACAGACGACAGTGACCGGCCTCTGCGTGCGGCATTCGTCGGCGATGATTTTAAACTGCGCGACCGAGCCAAAAATCCGGCAAAACCAGACTCCAGTAAGCCCGGCAGCAGAGAAAACACGATCTGCGCGATGAGCTACGTGGAAAAATTCGGCTACTCGTATGAAAGAAAAGGCCGTGAGTAAACCGTGTTTCCTTTTACGTAAACTGCGGTACCATTTTATTTTCGGTCCATCCGGGAACTGCGTACCAGTTTTTTACCACTGAAAACACAGAGGAGTTCATAGAAAGCCACTGAAAGGAAACACGAAAAACTCGAAAAAATGCGAAATTCACCAAAATGCTCTGAAAAATATTTTAAATCTTTCGTGTTTTTTCGTGTTTTCCGTGAAATTCGCGTCAGGGCACGTTCCCTGCCTTTTTCCTCTTTCTTTTCCGAGTGTTTCTGCGTTTCTTCTGCGCGCTCAGTGGTGAGATCGGTACCTGGATCGGTACCTGGATCGGTACACAGCTGCCGGAAGAGCCGCAAAAAACATCAAAAATCCGGTTCTGACGAACGAAAACCATCGTTGCGGTCCGCGATGAGCTGAAAACCGGTCAGGACGTCCAGCGTTTTGGCCGGTGTGCCGTGCGCGTAGATGCGGTAAAACGGCGGCTCGCGGGTCGATTTAAAAACCAAAAGTCCGGAGCTTTCCGGCGCGTATTTCAGCACGAGCTCCACGACGCGGTCCGCAAGCGAGTCTTTGATCCCGGAGACGAAAACGTTCGGTTTCGGCTCCACGAACCAGAGTTTCAGCTTTCCGCGAATGGCGGGCGGCAGTGAATTGGCGACGATCACGATCATTTTTTCTCCCCTTTTTGGCAGCAGTTTCCCGCACTTCTCACGCAGTTCTCACGCAGTTCTCACGCAGTTTCCCGCAGTTTCCCGCACTTCTCCCGCACTTCTCCCGCACTTCTCCCGCACTTCTCTCGCAGTTTCCCGCAGTTTCCCGCACTTCTCCCGCACTTCTCCCGCACTTCTCCCGCACTTCTCCCGCAGTTTCCCGCAGTTATAGGTCCTCTTCAGCTCAAGGAATGATGTACGTGTCGGTCATCTGCTGGAGTATCTCGCAAAACAGTGCCGCATTCATTCCGAATGTGAGGGCTGCCATGCCGAAAAGAAGGAGCGCGGCCTGATTCCATCGGTTCCCAAGGAGCCGGTAAAATGGGAGTACCGCCAGCGGCAGGATCGCCCAGGAGAAATAGGAAACGTAAAGGACCATTTCGTTGAAACGCGCTCCAAAACCAAGGACGCACAGCAGAATGAATGCCGTCAGCGACCAGAGAAAAGCGGTCTGAACGAATTGCGACTTTCGGTACATGATGCCGGAAAGAAGTCCCAGAATTCCGATCGCTCCGCCGGTGTAGAGGACACGGGAAGAGATCTCTTTGGGCGAAACGGAATCGCATCGGTCTTGCGTGATCTCTGCATTTGGCGTAAAGATATTCGCATGCAGAAAATGCAGGTACTGACTTCCCTGTGCGTAGTCGGCAGTTTGAGTTTGGACGTCAGGTTGGGTTTGGACTTCGGAGGTATGCGGCGTCCAGCGGAAACATTGGGTGATGCCGTAATGCAGGTCAAGCAGACAGGACCCAAGAAGTACGAAAACTATCGTACATAAAACCGCGAAACGGGAGACTTCCTGAAGGAATCCTCGGAAGGAACGTCGGCACTGCCAGAGCGCCCAGACCGGAATGAGTGCGGAAGTCAGCGTCGTCCCAATGGCAGCGAATGCCCAAACGGAATCCGCAGGGGTGAGTCTGGCGGCGGAGACTGTGGTTGAAATGGCGGCTGAGTCTGCGGTCAAGTCT
>JAFQOH010000093.1:0-9456 GCA_017403345.1 Thermoguttaceae bacterium | reverse complement strand
GTGAGGCTGTGGCAGGAGTGGAACGCTTTATCTCCAATGCTCGTCACGCTGTTGGGGATCGTCACCGACGTGAGGCTCGCGCACCAGCTGAACGCCCAATTTCCAATGCTCGTCACGCTGTGGGGAATCGTCACCGACGTGAGGCTGGAGCAGCCGCAGAACGCGTCCTTTCCAATGCTCGTCACGCCGTCGGGGATGGTGTATTCGGTGAGGCCCTTGCCGCGCGGGACCTGAATGAGCGTTTTGCCGTCAGCGGAGAACAGGATGCCGTCCACGCTCTTGAAATGCGTATTGCGCGCGGAAACATAGATCTCGGTCAGTTTATCGCACGCGGCAAATGGACCGCCGCCAATGCTCGTCACGCTGTTGGGGATCGTCACCGACGTGAGGCTATTGCACTCGTAGAACGCGCGCTTTCCAATGCTTGTGACGGGGAGGCCGTCGATGGATAAGGGGATGATGACGGAGGAGGCGGAGCCGGTGTATTTCGTGATCTCGATGCGGCCGTCGCAGACGGTGTATTTGAAGTCGGTCATGATGGTCCTTTTGTGTAAATGGAAATGGGGATTTTTTAACTCTGTAATATATAGGAGACGGAGGATCCGATTTTATGCAAATTTTTTTGCGGTGATCTCAAAAATTTTCTGTTTTTAAACAAAAACAGCCTCATCGTGTGTTATTATAGCATGCGGAAATGGTGTTGTCAAGGTGTTCGCGGATGTGGATCGATCTCTTGGGAAAATTTTTCCAAAAAAATGCCGCAGCTGCGTTTTGGGGGATTTGGGGATGCGTAAAATCGATCCACGCGGTCTATTTTACCATTTTTGCAGGAATTTTTCTATAAATTTTGATTTTTTAAGCCCGATAAAATGAATGATTTCTAAATTTTGGGGTATAATATACCCTATATTTTGTATTGTCGCTGCCGAAGTTTGGGCAGAAAGATCCGGCGGCGTGCCTTTTTCCTGTTCTCCTATGTGAGGCAATTTCATGAAATCGTCCGTTAAAAATGGTGCGGTATCCGCATCTCCTACCCAGCGTATTTTAACGCAAGGCCGGCTGGCTGCGGCTCTTTTAGGGCTTTGTGTTTTTACTGCCGACTCCACGGCAGCGGTCGTTGAACGCTATAATGCCTCTGGAACGCTGACCGCGTCGGGAACGGATGTCGCAACGGTCCAAAAAGAGGCAGGTGCTGCGGAAGGCGACGTTATCGTGATCTCCGGAACGGCAACGCATAATTCAGGCATCAGTCAGACGCTGGAAAATTTTACGATACGTTCTGCCGAAGCCGGTGTCAAGCAGACCATCAACGCCGGAAATACCCGTTTGTATAATATTAATAACGGCGTTCATACATATCATTTTAATTTCCAGGATCTGGATTATCAGGGCTATGCAAACCCCGTTTCCAATGCGATCGGTCTGTTCATTCATACTTCGCCGGGACTGACTCTGAATATCAATACCGATAATGTCTCCTTTACGGGATTTAAGGCTGAAACGCACCATGGAGGCGTTTTGGGGATCGACGGCTCCGGGAATCTGAATATCACGGCACGAAACGGACTCGTTTTCGACAGTAACCGAACCAATGCCTCCACGGGCGGCGCGATCCATGTGAATACCGGGAGTCTGAATATTTCCGGCGATTCGCTCACGTTCAGAAATAACTATGCCAAAACGTTCGGCGGCGCGATCTACGGTAAAGGCACGACGTCGATCACCGGTAATTCCATTTTGTTTGAAAATAACTCCGTTGCCAACAATGACGGCGGTGCGATCCAGGTTGCCGGAACATTTTCGATGTCGGGAACGAGTGCAGATTCCGTCGTGACGTTCAATCAAAACAACAGCCGGTACATGGGCGGCGCGCTCAGCGTCGGCACACTGACTCTCAGGACCGGCACATTTAATTTTACGGGCAACTACAATCGTGACGAATCCTCTAATTATTCTTACGGCGGCGCGGTTGCCTGTACATCCATAGAAACAGATGCCAAGGTCATCAATTTTGATTCCAATACGTCAAAGTACTACGGCGGTGCGCTTTATGCTGCCAACGGCGGAACGATCAAAGCCGATACGATCCTATTTAACAAAAACGATTCCCTTCACTTCGGCGGCGCGATCCGGAGCGGCGGTACGCTGACGATCACGGGCAAGAACGTTTCGTTTACTCAGAACTGCGCGGCAAATAACGACGGCGGTGCCTTCCACTCCCAGACTCTTGTCTTTCGCGGTCTGGACAGCGGGTCCGTCTTTACGTTCGGAGATAACTATGCCAAGTATTACGGTGGGGCGATCTACGCAGGTGCACTGACTCTCGAAACCGGTACGTTCAATTTCACAGGCAACTACAATACCACAAGTTCAGATCAATGGTCCTACGGCGGCGCGGTCAACTGCACGTCGCTTGCCGCGGATGCCAGTGTCATTAGTTTCGACTCCAACACGTCCAGGTACTACGGCGGCGCGCTTTCCATCAAGAGCGGCGATGGGGTGATCCAGGCGGATACGCTCACGTTCAGCAAGAATACGGCCAGTAATTTCGGCGGTGCGGTCTATGCTGAAGGAGATCTTACGTTCGCTGGCGATGATACGGTGGGAACTTTCACAGACAATACTGCCGGCAATGGAAATGGAAACGACCTGTATCTGGCAGGCGCTTCTTCCGTTTTGACGTTCCAGGATGCCGGTGCGTATTCCTTCGACGGCGGGATCGTTCTGGCCGGCGAGAGCGCACAGGTCGTCATCGATCAGGCACAGGTCGCCATTGCCGGCAGAGAAAACGACAGCACCAACATTTACCAGCTTCGCGGCGTCACGGTCTCCAACGGCGGTAAGCTGACGGCGGATTTGACTGAGATCGATTCCTTCAGCGGCGTTTTTAACGTCGGAACGGCTGATTCCGCGGGAACTCTGGAACTGAACGTTCGCGAAGGTGCCTCCCAATCGTTGGCTCTTTCCGACACCTCAAGGATCTCCGGCACGAGCAATGGAAATGTCACGAAAACCGGTGACGGCACGTTGCAGATCAATGCCCCGCAAGACAGTCTGAACGTGGATGAACTGACCGTTTCGGCTGGCAGGCTCGATCTGCAGGGCAGTATGACCGGCGGAGTCGCTGTGGGTACGAACTCGGTTTTCTCGCCGGGAATTTCTGTTGGAGAAGCGGTCGTTGACGGAGAGTTCAAGCTCGATCAGGATGCTGTTCTTTTGCTGGAGCAGGACGCGAACGGCATGGACCTGCTGAAAGCCGATTCGTTTGATGTGGAGCTTGGATCCATTGAGCTGGAGCTTGGACTTGTTCTTCCGGATCAGACGTATCCGATCATTCAGAACACGTCGGAAGATTTTGGCGCGGATCAGGATGTAGATTTTTGGACCTCGCTGCTGACGTCGACGAGTGCGTATTCCTGGGATCTGGCCGTTGTGGGCAATACGGTCTACGCGACGATCGATGCCAATGCCGTGCCGGAACCGTCCGCGTGGATGCTGCTTTTGGTCGGTAGTTTCGGGTTGCTTTACTGGCGGAAGAAAAAGTAGAAACGAGTCGGACCCTTTATGAAAAGTCAGCCGATCTGGGGCGTTTGCGAGCCTCGGATCGGCTTTTTCGTTTCTCCGGCAGTTGATCGTATCCGGACAGGGAGTGTCTGGTATTTTGCGGAAGAATGAGAGTTTTTCTCAAAGTGCCCTTGCGTAAAATGCGGATCTATGCTATACTGACAGGATAAGATATTCGTTTTGTGTGAAGTTTCCTAATTTCGAAAGTTTACTGAATGATCCGTTTTGGCGTTTTCCAAGGACTGACTGTTTGTGTGTTGTGCGCACTGATGGGCTGTCATGCGGTCGTGCAGGCGCAGAGTGTCGGTACGGGCGAAGAAAACGGAGGAAGGTATGTTGTTCAAGAAACGGAGACTTTACCGGAAGGCGTTAGTTTTGGGGTCCCCGGCGGAGAAAAGTGCCCGGCTTGCGCAGTCTTTCCGAATATGGAAAAGGTTTTCGCAAAAGATCCTCTTCCGAAGATCCCGTCGAATATCCAGCCGAAACAGTTGGTCGACGCATTTTGCAAGGCATGCGGTGTGATCGATGAAATGTTGGCGGAGATGGAGGATCTTTCTTCTGAGATCCGTGTGCGGGATGTGCGTCTTCTGGAGCTGGCATCTAACAGTTTGGAGGCGGAGGTCCTTCGTTCGGAGGTCGCTCAGTTTCGGCAGAAAATGGCGGATCGTGCGCAGCGGGTGCACCTTCTGTACCATAGGACGCTTGAGTGGATCGGTGTCGTTTGGTCACTGGAGCCGGAACGGCCGGAAGTTTTGCGTTACATGTTGTTTTTGCTCAGCAGTGCGATCGATTCGGATCAGTATGAGTCGGCGTATGTGCTGTCGCGGGAACTCATGGCGCAGAAAGTGTGTGAGAAGGATCCGTACCTTTATGAAATGGCGGGTATTTCAGCATTCATGGTCGGAAAGTTTGATGTGGCTCGACTGTGCTTTGAAGAGGCGCAGAAAAGGAACGTTCAGACTGCTGCGTCAACCGTCTGTCAGGAGTTGATCCCCTACTATGTGCAGGCTTGGAAGACGGAACAGACTATCCGGCAGCAGGAACAGATGAAGGGAGAGCTTCCGCGCGTTATTTTGGAAACGACGAAGGGCGTTGTGGAGCTTGAGTTGTTTGAGGATTCTGCTCCCAATACTGTCTCGGCGTTTTTGCAGCTCGTGCGGGACGGTGCGTATGATGGAAAGTGTTTTTCGACGGTTGTTTCGGGGCTTTTTGCCAGAACAGAGCCCGTCACTGCAGATACGGAACTCGTGAAAGAGGCTGCGGGTGCTGAAGCTCGCAAACATTTTCGCGGGTCTGTCGTTTGGGTACAGTCCGACTCTGCCGGGCAGGTAAATGGACAAGTGCAGATGAACAGACCGATGAACGGACAGTTTTTTGTGATGTTCACTCCTGCGCCGCAGCTTGATGGGAAGTACACTGTTTTTGGGCGGGTGACGAAAGGAATGGAGGTGATCTCCTCTTTCCAGAGAGTTGATTCCCGGAATCTGGAAGACTCGCACACGGCAGTGCAGGCAGACAGGATACTCTCCGCCAGAGTCCTGAATCGTTCAAGATACTGACTTTAGAGCTGGAGCGTATACCGGTCGTGCGTGACTGTGGAGTTCCGGGGCATGATTTCGGATCTTGACTCGAATTTTCGTTTGATTTCCATAAAAATCCCCATAAAAATCCCCATAAAAATCCCCATAAAATTTCCCATAAAATTTCCCAGTGGACTAGAGAATGAAAAAAATGGTGAGAGACCCTCAGCCAAGAAAGGTTTTTTGAAATGAAATATGCGATTCGTTTTTTTGTGTTCGTTCCGGCACTTTTGACTGTCGGTATGCTTTTTGCGCAGAGCGGTACTGGAAGTGCTGTTTCTCCGGCTGCTTCCGCAGCAGCTGCTCCTGCTGCTCCCGCGGCAGTTGCTCCTGCTGCTGATTCGGAACAATTTCCGGAATTTGATCAGAAATTTCAGGCGTATGAGGCCGTTTTGGCGGAGATCCAGACTCTGAAAGTGGAGTTCGATAAAGCGTATCAGGCCCAAGACAATGCGAAGATGACCGAGATCCAGAATTCGGCCGCTCCTTTGATCCAGAAAGCAGAACAGACTTTTAAAGCGTTGATCCCGGCAGCTGTTTCTGCTTACAAAACTTCCAAAGGCACGCACGAAAAGCTGAACCAGTTCATGCTCGTTTATGCGAATTATCTTCTTACGATCGACGAATACGATGAAGCGTTCGCACTTTTCAAGATGTTCCTTTCCAAGGGAATGCACAAGAAGCACCCTGAAATTTTTGAAATGGCCGGCATTTCTGCTTTTGGCGCGAATAATTTTGCGGCCGCGAAGCAGTGTTTTACGTATGCCGAAAAAGCGGGTACTCCTCTTTCCCAGCAGGCGAGTGTTTACTCCAAATCCATGGAGTACTATGAAAGTGAATGGGCGCGTGAACTTCAGCTGCGCAAGGCTGAAGCGCAGGCTGATGATCTGCCGCGCGTTTTGATCCGCACGACTGCCGGTGACATGACGGTCGAGCTTTTTGAGAATGAAGCGCCGAATACGGTGAAGAGTTTTGTGTCGCTGGTGGAAAAGGGTTTCTACACGAATCTGCCGTTCCATCGTGTTCTTCCGGGATTCATGGCGCAGGGCGGCTGCCCGAAAGGCGACGGGACCGGAGGACCGGGGTACACGATCCCGGAAGAATTCTCGAAAGCGGGTGCCCGTAAACATTTCCGCGGTTCGCTTGCGATGGCTCGTTCCATGGACCCGAATTCTGCCGGATCGCAGTTCTATATCTCGTTCCTGCCGACGCAGTTCCTCGATGGACAGTACACCGTTTTCGGCCGCGTGATCGACGGAATGGATGTGCTGGCTAAGATCGTCCGCATCGATCCGGAACGTCCCTATCCTGGCCTGGTCCCGACCAAGATCATTGAGATGAAAGTCCTTCGCAAACGGGCTCACGGCTACTCGGATTTTGTGAGCAAGCCGGAGTGATCTTGAGAGCGGAGCGTATTTGGGTTTGAGAAAAAAGCGGAGAGCTGCCGTTTGGTCTCTCCGCCTGTTTGGGCCCCCGACAGGTGCGTTTTGGACGTTTTTCCTGATCGGGGTGCTGTTTTTATGTCCTGAAAAACAAAATGAATGAAGAATCAGCGCAGTATCGAAAAATTGAGTGCCCGCAGTGCGGATGGAAGACGCTTTTAGATTTTCAGGGAGTCTTTGAGTGGCTCGTAAAACATCGGATCCTGAAACGAGATCGCGGTGCAGATGAAGAGATCGTCTACGAGCTCTTTCATGCCATGACGGAGCGATTTTCCTGTCCGAAATGCAGTGCGAAAAATCTTCGATACCAAGTCGTTAGGGATGATTTTTCCGACACGGAAACGCGGCGCTGTCAGGGATGCCGGGCCGTCATTCCTCCGGAAAGGATCGCGTATTTTCCGAACGTGAAATATTGTGCTTCCTGTGCCGAAAAATTGGAACGCGGCGAGCATCTTCCCGTTCGGGCCGAGTACTGTCCTGTGTGCGGGAAAATGATGTCGCTCGTTGAGGTGCGCGAAGGTCGTCGAACGGTCTGGCAGTGGGTCTGTACGACGGTGCCGTCCTGTCGCTATCTCGAAACGGAACGGAGAAAATGATCTTACGCTGAGCTGATTTTGACGAAAAAGGAGAAATTTTATGACGATCCTAGCTTACGATCTTGGGACCGGAGGAAATAAAGCGTCGCTTTATGCTGAGGATGGAAAACTTATCGCCTCTGTTTTTGAAGGCTACGATACGTTCTATCCGAAGAGCGGTTTTCATGAACAGAAACCGCTTGATTGGAAACGCGCCGTTGTGGAATCGACTCGGAAGCTCTTTGCAATGCCGGGACTGGAGCCGCAGGACGTGACGGCGATCGCGCTTTCTGGGCATTCGCTTGGATGTGTGCCGCTGGATGCAGACGGAGAGCTGCTGCTTGATTCGACGCCGATCTGGTCGGATTCTCGTGCGGAAACGCAGGCTGCGCGGTTTTTTGAAACGTCGGACTATGCGGAATGGTACCGAAAGACTGGTGCCGGTTTCCCGCCCGCGCATTACACGGTCTTCAAGCTGATCTGGTATCGCGAGAATCTTCCTGAAATGTTTGCGAAGATGAAAAAATTCGTCGGGACGAAGGATTTCATCAACTACTGGCTCACGGGCCGGGTTGCGACGGATTTCTCCTATGCTTCCGGAACGGGTGCCTACGCGCTTGAGGCGTGGGATTACGATGACGGGATCATCGCGTCTGCCGGACTTTCACGAGAGATCTTTCCGGAGATCGTCCCTTCCACGGAGATCCTTGGCACACTGACTCCGGAGGCGGCGCAGGAATTGGGACTCCCGCAGAACGTTCAGGTCGCAGCTGGCGGTGTCGATAATTCGTGCATGGCACTCGGTGCGCGGGCGTTCAAAAACGGGTGGTCGTACGCATCGCTTGGTTCTTCCAGCTGGATCGCGGTCAGCGACGAAAAACCGCTTCTCGACACGAAATTCTTTCCCTACGTTTTCACGCACGTAGTTCCGGGCCAGTTCGCCAGCGCGACTGCCATTTTCTCAGCCGGGACGACGCTGAAGTGGATCCGTGACCTTTGCTGCGGAGATCTGAAAGCAGAATGTGCGCAGACGGGCGAAAATGTCTACGCTCGCATGATGGAACTTGCCTCTCGGTCGCCGATCGGTGCGCGCGGGCTTCTTTTGAATCCTACGTTTGCCGGCGGGTCCTGTCTTGAACCCTCCAGCAAGATGCGCGGCGGTCTCTTTAATCTGGATCTCTCGCACACACGGGAAGACGTCATTCGTGCGGCACTCGAGGGGATCGCGCTGAATCTTCGGAAGGCTCTCGACGCACTCGGCACGCTGACCCGTCTGGAAGATTCCATTACGCTGGTCGGCGGCGGCGCGATCAGTCCGGTCTGGCGGCAGATCTATGCGGATGCGTTCAATAAAACGGTAGAAAAGACGAACATCGATCAAGAAGCGGCTGCGCTTGGAGCTGCTGCTCTTGCGGCAGTCGGAACGGGCGTCTGGGAGGATTTTGACCGGATCGACGACGTGCACGAAACGCAGGCCGTCACGAGACCGGAAAAACCCGAAGCGTACGATGCGCTCCTTCCGAAGTTCCTCGAGACGGCCGAAATGCTGACTCGGCTTGCAGAATAAAAAAAACGGGAGACGACGCCTTGTGTGCCGCCTCCCATTTTGTTGAACTTTACGCATTTTCAGCCTTGATTCCCGTCGGCTTCAAACGCGGTATTGCTTTTCAGAATTACTCTGCGGACTGGAATGTGAACCCCCCTTCTTTCGCATACCGCTCCGCCTCCGACCCCGCCTTCCCGTAGATCACCAAGTCTTCATGGCAGCAGCCATTGAACACATCCTCTCCAATGCTCGTGACGCTATCAGGGATCGTCACCGACGTGAGGCTGGAGCAGTAAAAGAACGCGGAATCTCCAATGCTCGTCACGCTGTCGGGAATCGTCACCGACGTGAGGCTCTTGCAGGAGCTGAACGCGGAACTTCCAATGCTCGTCACGCTGTTGGGGATCGTCACCGACGTGAGGCTCTCGCAGCCCTTGAACGCGCTATCTCCAATGCTCGTCACGCTGTTGGGGATCGTCACCCACGTGAGGCTTTTGCAGCCGCTGAACGCGCCCCATCCAATGCTCGTTACGCTTTCTGGAATCGTCACCGACTCGAGGTTGGAGCAGTTGTTGAACGCGCCATTTCCAATGCTCGTCACGCTGTCGGGGATCGTCACCGACGTGAGGCTGGAGCACTCGTAGAACGCGTAATTTCCAATGCTCGTCACGCCGTCGGGGATCGTCACCGACGTGAGGCTCTTGCACCAGCTGAACGCGGAACTTCCAATGCTCGTCACGCTGTTGGGG
>JAFQOH010000092.1:0-6743 GCA_017403345.1 Thermoguttaceae bacterium | reverse complement strand
GAAGTGGGGGTAAGGAATTGGGGGTAAGGAATTGGGGGTAAATGGAAAATTTCCTGCTTGGTATCCTTTTATTGTATTGCGTTCCGCAGAAAATGCAAGGGGGGAGCCGAAAACTTCTTGAGATGCAGATCCTGCACAGGAACTGAGCGCTTGGAGGCACAGGAACGGCGGAACTTCAGGTTTGCGGAAAAAAAAGGTCAGTTTGCGGAAATCCGCGCTTGCGTTTCTATGGAAAATGTGGTATGATGAACGGAAAGATAGATGGAGCGTTCGGGGGAACTCCGAAAATTGGACTCGCGTATTTCAGAAGGTGTTAAAAATGTTGAATTTCAAAGTGAAGATCGGTCTCGTTCCGGAACGGCGTTTTTTGCCCGGGCCGCGGCGTACGGAACTGTTCAGTCAGGACGTTGCGTTTGAAAACAAACAGAAAGTCTTGAGTTTCCTGAAAGCCAATTTTGCAGCGGACAGCGTCGAGTTCGTCGATCTGGAGTGGCTCAACGACGAGGGGATCCTCGAGCAGACTGCCGATGCGTATCGGGTCGCGGACTACTTCAAAAAACAGGACGTGGACGCGATCTTCATCATCAACTGCAACTTCGGCAATGAAGAAGCTGCGGGCAAGATCGGTCAGCTGATGAAAGTTCCGACGCTCCTTTGGGGACCGCGCGACGAGTTTAAAACGAAACGCTACACGGACACGCAGTGCGGACTTTTCTCGATCAGCAAGCAGCTCAAGCGTTACAGTGTGCCGTTTACGTACATCGAGAACTGCGAGCTGGAGGACCCGAAATTTTCGCGCGGATTCCGTGATTTTCTTTCCGTCGTCACGATGGTGAAAAACTTTAGCCGACTGCGTATCCTTCAGGTCGGCGCGCGTCTGAAGCCTTTCAAGTGCGTTATGGCGAACGAGCTGGAGCTGACCGAGCGTTTTGGGATCGACGTCGTGCCGGTGAACATGACGGCGATGAAAATGAAGCTGGAGGAGGTCCTCGAAACGAAAACGGAGACCCTCGAAGAACACGCGGCATTCATGGCGGAGCACTACGATCTGAGCGGCATTGAGCACGAAACGGTCCTCCGGATGGCCGCGTTCATCGAAGCGTACCGCGATTTGATGCTCGAAAACGACTGCGACATCATTGCGACGGAGTGCTGGACGGTCATGAACCAGACGTTCGGCGCGATGCCGTGTCTGGCGATGAGCGTTCTGGCGGACTTGGGGATCACGGTCATCTGCGAGACGGACATTCACGGCGCGATCACGTCAGCGCTCCTTTCGTGTGCCGCGCGCGGAAAGAGACCCCCGTTTTTTGGCGAGTTCACAGTACGGCATCCGTTCAACGACAATGCGGAACTGCTCTGGCACTGCGGCGTATTTCCGACGTCGATGAAAAAGACGGACGAGAGAAAACCGCTGGCCGTCTTCAAACCGAGTTTCTGCGGGAAGGACGGACACTACACCATGGCGCGTTTTCAGGCGGAACGCGGACAATACTATCTCCTCGGCGGCGAATTCGACACGACGGAAGGTCCGGAAACGTTCGGAACGTGGGTTTGGGCGGAATTCAAGGACCTGCCCGCTCTGGAACGCAAGTTGGTCGAGGGGCCGTACATCCACCACGTCAGCGAAGTGGAAGGAAGTTACGCGCACGTTCTGCGTGAGTTTGCGAAGTACGTCCCAGGTCTGATCTTCGATCCGCTTGAGAAGTGAGTGAGCACGTGAGTTGACGTGAGTTGACGTGAGTTGACGTGAGTTGACGTGAATTGACGTGAGTTGACGTGAGTTGACGTAAGTTGACGTGAGTTGACGTAAGTTGACGTGAGTTGACGTAAGTTGACGTGAGTTGACGTGAGTTGACGTGAGTCCGAAAACGCACTTTTCCCTGAAAGGAATTTCCATGTTCTGCGGAGGCGGAGAAATTCAGCATGGCGCCTGGATCATTTTGCGGAACTTCGTGTGCCGAGAATGTCTGGCACGCTGTCTGGCGCTCGATCCAGAGGTTCTGCTCATTGCGGACATGACGCAGGAAGCTGAGCAGCCGCAGCCTTCAGGTGAAAAATAATTAAAATTTTTTCACTGCCCCCCATTGCCAGAAACACAGAAACTCCCCTAAAGGGGGAGGCTGGAAAATTCAAGTCCCTCCTCCATCAGGAAAGGATCCCTCATGTCCCGCGATTCATTCATTTTTCGGTCCATTTTTTACGCGTTCTGTCTTTACGTAACTCTCGGCATCTGGTCTGTTTGCAGCGTTTGGACGACTTCACTGACCGCAGCCGAGTCTTCCTCCGGCAGTACGCCTTCAGCCTCCGACACCGAAATGCCGCAGGTACCCCAAACACTTCTTTCCTGCGGAGTCTCTCCAAAAGTTCTTGCAGATTGGGAGATGCAGGAAGGAAGAGCATTTCGGCTTCTTGGGTCTCGGGAGTCGCTGGAGACTCTGGTCGAAACTGCCGAAAAACTGGCACGCTCGCTGACGATCCCGGAGGACGTCTCCGTTTCAGCTGCGTTTCAGACGGCACTGCGTGAGGCGCGTGAGTCACTCGCACGTGAAGGAATTGAGGCGTTCTATCCGATGGACCATCGTTTTTCGGAGGGACTTTTTTTTCATTCGACTCTTCCCCCGACGTTTGAGTCAGAAAAAACGTTTCCGCGCGTCATTGCCGATCCCTCCTCGAAATATGATTTCCGTGCAATGTATCCGTACCCGGACGGGACGCTCTACCAGAACACATGGTGTCGGACCGGTCAGACCATTACGTACCGCGTCGAGGGGATGGAAAAGTCGAAAAAGTACGTTTTGCGCATCCTTTTCACGTCGGATTTCAAGCGCACTCAGCCCGTCCTCATCAACGGGGCGGAAGTGGAGGTCGTGAATGTGCCTGCCATGACTGCGTTTGAGCGTTTCTATCCGCTGGAAGGTCTGACGGACGCCGAGATCGAGATCCGCCACACGACCGGGCCGAACGTTACGGTGGCACAGGCGGACCTTCTCTGTGCGGATCCGCCGTCGGAAGAGAAAAAAGCGGAACTTGCCGACCGGCTGCCGCGCAAGCCGATCCCGCTTTTCCGCTCGGAGTGGATCCGGCTTCGGAGTGCGATGCGGGAGGTCCTTTTTGCGCAGAATGAGCTGGATTTTGACGAACTGCTTTTCGTGAAGCGGCATTGGCCGCAGGGAAACCATCAGTGCGGTCATCGCGTCGGTGAAAATCAGACTGCGGGAGCGGATCTCATGATCTTGAAAGGACTTTCGCCTGACGGAGAGCTGCGCGGCCTGCTTCCTCCGGAACTCGCGGAAAAATGCGGGATCGGGCGTCCGGATCTCTCTTTTGACGGGAAAAAGATCGTCTTTCCGCTCGCGCTTCCGAGAAACCCGCCGACGCGCTATCCGTGGGCACGCGGACACGCATTTTACGACCCGAATGATCCGACCGACATGACGCACTATCACGGCGGCGCGACGCTTCCGTACGAAATTTTCGTCATCAACACGGACGGGAGCGGTCTGAAAAACCTGACGGATCTGCCGGACATTGAGGACTCTGAGCCATGCTGGCTTCCGGATGGCCGGATCGCTTTCACTTCATGCCGAGGCGGGCGAGTCGTTCAGTGCGGCGATTGGTCTCCCGTCTTTGGACTTCACGTCATGAACGGCGACGGTTCCGACCCGCACCCGATCTCTCAGCCGCAGGACACGGAATTCTACCCCGCTCTGCTTGAAGACGGACGCATCCTCTTCACGCGGTGGGACTACGTCATGAAGCCGTACAATACGATGCAGGAGATCTGGGCGATGAACCCGGACGGGACGCGTTCCATGAAGATCTACGGCGACTGGTACAAATTTTCGCGCGGTCCGATCGCGATGCAGGAAGTCCGTCAGATCCCCGGCACACGGAAACTCGCAGCCGTCGGCTGTGCGCATCACAATTCCGGCGTTGGACCGCTTTTGACCGTCAATCTGAGTCTGAATCGTCTTGGACCGGACGGCATGAAGCTCCTGACGCCGGAGATCGCGTATCCGGAGATCCGCGGCATGGACGACGAACGCGCCGACAAAAACTTCAACGACTTGGAGCAGGCACCGAAACAGGCAGGCTGGTACACCTCCCCCTGGCCGCTCTCGGAGAAACTGTTCCTCTGCGTCTACTCGCCAGATTCCGACAATCTGAACGACAATTACGGGATCTACCTCCTGACCGACTTTGGATTCAAGGAGTTGATCTACCGATTTGCCGACACCTCGTGCTACTGCCCGATCCCGCTCAAGCCTCGTCCTGCACCGCCTGCCGTTGCGGACATGGAACGCCTTCCGGCTGGCACTCCGGGAACACTGCTCCTTCAGGACGTCTACCGCGGTCTGGAAGGCGTCCCGCGCGGAACGGTCAAATGGCTTCGGGTCTGCGAGACGTACCCGAAATGCCGGCATACAGATCCGCATCGGGCCGGTCTTGGCGTCGATTCCGGGTGGGACATGCGCGGCGTTCTGGGGTACGTGCCGGTCGCGGAGGATGGTTCTGCCAGCTTTGAAGTCCCCTCGGACCGCATGATCTTCCTCGAAGCGCTGGACGAAAATTTCCTGGAAGTGCAGCGGATGCGAAACTACCTTACGCTCCGTCCAGGGGAAGTGCAGGGGTGCATCGGGTGCCATGAAAGCCCGCTGGACGTCTCACCGGTCTCGCGCATGACAGCGGGACCGCGGGTTCCCCAAAAGATCCAGCCGCCGCCGTACGGTGCCGGACCGATGCACTTTGAACGGGTCATCCAGCCGATCCTTGACGCCAAATGCGTCTCGTGCCACGACGGAACGAAAAACGCCTGCCCGGATCTTCGCGGAAGAACGCGCGTCGAGGCACCGGGGATCGATCGGGATGAGGGGCCGCAGCATCGAGTCTCGACCTCTTTCCTCGCTCTGGTCCCGAAGCACGTTAGCTACTATCCGGTCAGCAGTAATCGGGGGATGAAGACTTTCCAGCCGCCTCGGACCGTCGGTTCTTTCGTTAGTCCGCTGATGCACCGTCTGAAAGACTCGCAGTGCGGGAAAGGACTCACGCTGGACGAATGGCGTGCGTTTGCGGCCTGGATCGACCTGAACGCTCCCTACTACGGCAGCTACGATGACGATTTCCTCGCGCCGTAGCCCGCGCCGCTGACGGAGAGGCGGAAAAAAAGAAAGCGCGGCCAAAAAGATTTTTAATTTAACTGGACCCTAAATGGAGAGTTTTTCATGAACAAATTCCTCTTTTCGATGATTTTAACGGAACTCGAGGACGCGGTCGGGATCGAGAACTGCTCGACGCGCGCGATCGACAAACTGACGCACAGTGTGGACTACTTCTGGCTCTCGCGTCTTTTTGTGGACCGGGGAGAGAAGATGCCCGAGGCGGATTTTGTCGTCTCGCCAAAGGACGCGAAAGACGTTTCCAAAGTCCTGAAGATCGCGAATTACTACAAAATTCCCGTTACGACCTGGGGCGGAGGCGGCGGAACGCAGGGGGGAGCCATTCCGGTCTGCGGAGGGATCGTGCTGGACACGAAGCGCATGAATCAGATCTTTGACGTGAACACCGACTCGATGTATATTGAGTGCGGCGCGGGATCCATCTACAAGCACATCGAAAACGCGGCAAACGAGAAAGGGTACGCCACGATGCACTACCCAAGCTCGCTGAACTGCTCGACTGTCGGCGGATTCCTTGCGCACCGCGGGATCGGAGTCGTCTCCACCAAGTACGGAAAGATCGACGATATGGTCCTCCAGATGGAAGTCGTCCTGCCGAACGGCGACATCATCGAGACCTCCCCCGCTCCCAAACACGCGGCCGGTCCGGATCTGAATCAGATCTTCATCGGCTCGGAGGGAACGCTCGGAATCATCACCAAGGCGCAGATGCGCATCTATAATCAGCCGGAAGAACGCCGTTTCCGCGGTTTCCTTTTCCACGACATGCACAACGCGTTCCTGGCTGGGAAGGAACTCCTTCAGAAGATCAAACCGTCCGTCATGCGCCTCTATGATGAGACGGAGACCGGTTCCATCATCAAGAAGATCGTCGGCGTTGAGAAAAAAGGCGCGTTCATGAACATTGCGCTCGAAGGGATCGCCGAGATCGTCGCGATCGAGGAAAAGATCCTCCTTGAGACCTTCGCAAAATACGGCGCAGAAGACCTTGGAAGCGAGTACGGCGAGAAGTGGTGGAAGGAGAAGATCACCTTCTTCTACCCCGGTCACGCACTGGATCTCCCCTGGATGTTCGGCACCATGGACTCTATCGCGCCGTTCGACAAGATCGAGCAGATCTACTGGGCGATGAAAAACGCCGTCGAATCCAACTTCCCCATGGCCCGGTTCATCGCGCATTTCTCGCACTGGTACGAGTGGGGCGCCATGATCTACGACCGATTCATCGTCGAGGAACCGCCGCAGGATCCCGTCGAGGCTCTCCGCCTGCATCAGCAGATCTGGAACTGCGGCGTCCGCGCGGCTCTGGAAAACGGCGGAGTCGTGAATGACCACCACGGCGTCGGCATCAAGCTCGGACGACTCATGAAAGAACAGTACGGCCCCGCGATGCAGGTCTTCGAGGGACTCAAAAAACAGCTGGATCCGAACAACATCCTGAATCCGTTTAAACTCGGACTCTGACCCGTTCGGCGATCCGAAAACGATCCGAAAACGATCCGAAAACGATCCGAAAACGATCCGAAAACGATCCGAAAACGATCCGAAAACGATCCGAAAACG
>JAFQOH010000091.1:0-14809 GCA_017403345.1 Thermoguttaceae bacterium | reverse complement strand
GGCAGCGCCCCGGAAAATTTTACACAAAAATCGAAGTTTTACTTTCATTGCAAAGGATGTTTTGATCTGGAGTGCGGCAATACAGTCACTTTAGTGACCTTTGCCGCTTCGTTTTTAGAGTACGCATCCGCGCATTCGCCGGGAGTTGGTGTTGGTTTCAGAGAATGGCCCCCTTAAAAAGTCCCCGCCTTCCCTCTCGGCGAAAGGCCTGACGGCCAGTATCGCCGCACTCCGAACCCACCGCCTCACTTCGTTTGGCACCACTCTTTTTAAGGTAGGGAAATTTCTAGAAATTTTACGAAAATCCTTACGCATGGTCTTGACTTTCGGTAGGGAACGGAGTATCCTGAAGGAATCTGAGTTTTTTTATTTTGACCCGCCAAAATCAGGAGAGATCCTATGAAAAGGATTAAGTTTCTATTTGCAGTCCTTGGCTGTGCCTTTGCATTTTTCGTATCGGGAACTGCTGTGCATTCAGAAGGTCTGCGCGATCAGCTTGAAGGGCTCGTTTACGAAGTGGAAGACTGGTCGTCGCCCCAGGCCTGGAATCTGAATAAAGCGTCGAGCGATCAATGGCAGATCTGGACGAAAGAAGAAGATGTCATGAGAAAGCGCTCCAACGGCGCGTCGGTCACGACACCGGTCCTTCCGCAGGACGCAGACCGAAAGAGTCCGGAAGAAGGCGCTCCGCCGCTCCACACGAAGATCACGGGGATCCCGAACGGATTCTACCATGTGTTCAGCAGTCCGTCCAATCGGCCTCTTGCGATCTCACTGGACGGAAAGAACTGGGAAAAGACCGGCCGGGGAGAGAATGACTTGGGATTTTTCCAGATCGATGACGGGATTTTTGAGCTTTGGGTCGATGACCTCTACGCGAGTCCCGCAAGCCGCGGCTGGGCGTACTATGACTACGTGCGGTTCGTTCCGGCGTCGAAAGACGCCATTCCGAAGTTCTCGCATCTGGAAACCTTCACGCTCCCCGACGGTTCGACGCAGCTTTCGTGGATCTCGAACACTCCGACGATGCCTGCGGTCGTGGAGATCGACGGAAAAAAATGGGTCGAAACGGAATCCGGAATGCGGAATCACCGAGTCGTCATTTCCGGTCTCGAAAAAGGAAAGAAAGTCCGCGCGTCCGTCACCGTTCCGCTGAATCGGAAGGGATGGGGAATCGCTGAAACGGTCGAATTTGAAGCGGGAACCGTCCCCGTACCGGGAGAAACGCAGAAAATGTCGGTCCTCCTGACGGTCGCGGAGCCGACGGACCATCCGAGAACCGACTGGCCGGTGAGCTCCGGAGTGCCGTTTGCGAAGGGAATCCTCGCGAACGCGGAAAACGTCCGAATTCTGGATGAGTCCGGAGTTCCCGTCCCCGCACAGTTTGAAACGTTTGCGAAATGGGAAGACGGCAGCGTGAAGTGGCTCATCTGCACATTCCGGGCGTCGACCCGCGCAAAATTGGAAAACGCCGTTACGTATCGCTTGGAAACCTCGCCGGAATTCCGTTCTTCTGCGGGAACTTCCCCCGTTACTGAGGCGGAAATGCGAAAATTCGCCGCTTCGCTCTCCTCATGCGTTCGTTTTGCCGACGGAACGCAGACGCAGACTGGAGCCGGAGAATTCACCCTCGTTTCCCAGGGCGCACAAGCTGCCGTCCTGCAGAGTTCGGGGGAATTTGAGCCGAAGGAAGGTGAAAAAGATTTCCTCACGGGGCACGAACTCACGTTTTTCGGCGAGGACTTCATTCGCATCCGCTCGACGCTGGCGAATCGTGAACTTGAGGAGCCGATGACGCTGGTGAAGAGCGCGTCTGTCTTCGTCCCCGGAGGAAAGGGCGTCTCCGGGATCTCCTGGCTCCAGGATACGGAAAAGCACGCGGTCTGCGAGCGGACGGCAAGTACGGAAGGATCGGCCGATGTGCGGAAAGAAGTCGAGCACTGGGACGGCATGATTTCCGCCGACGATGGAGCGTTTTTCCTGCGCGACGCCTGGCAGTGCTGGCCAAAGGGGATGACGTGCCGAGACGGAAAAGTCGGCTTCCACATTCTGCCGGAACTCCCGGAAAACTACGCTCCGGACGGCGCAAAGACGCTCGACGGACTCCTCATGCACTACTATTGGCTGAAAGACGGCGCATACCTCTTCAAGCGCGGAATGGAACTGCGTCACGATTTCTGGATCGTGCGTCCGGATCCGAAAACGGGGAAGGTGCGCGAAGTGAAGTCCGAGTGGCTCCAGAACCCGCTTTTTGCTGCGGCTCCTGCGGAATACTATTGCGCCTCAGGAGTCTTTCCGCCCGTGAATCCGGTACGTGAAGGAAAATGGGACTCCTACGAGGAGGCATTTCGAACGAGTTTCGTGAATCTGGAAAAAGGACGTCAGCAGCGCGGTGAGTACGGCTGGATGAACTTCGGAGACTGGTTTGGCGAGAGGAAATTCAATTGGGGAAACCAGGAGTATGATCTCGCATACGTCTGCTCCCTTTTCTTCGCACGGACCGCCGATCCGTCGATCCTCACCCGCGGCATCGAAACCGCACGCCACTACACGACGGTAGACCGAAAGGCCTACCCGTGGAAACCGGAAGAGCGGGAACTCCGCTACACACACTGTCTCGGACACGTGAACGGCTTTTTCGCGAAAGGAGATCCGCGCATTCAGGACATCATGGGCGTCTACCAGTACAGTCTGCTTGGGTGGGAGTCCGACAATTCGGGCGGCCATACGTTCCACCCCGGCACCTGGTATATCGCGTGCCTGACGGGGGATCGGTACCTTTGGGATGCTGCATTTTCCGGCGCATGGCGTCAGGCGGAACGCTACACGCCGAAGTATGATTTCAGGATCGAACGCTCGGCCGGGTGGTCGATGAACAATGCGGTCTACTCATACCGTTTCACCGGGAATCCATTTTTCATGAACGCAGCTCGGCTCTATCTCGAGTGCATTGAGTCAAAACAAAATCCGGAGACCGGCTGCTTTGACCTTCCACAGGACCAGACGGAGTGCGACTGCCCGGACAAAAAAGAACACCGCGGCGGGAAGGCGTTTGCCGTCGGCGTACTGCTCCACTCACTCGTTCGTTTCTCAGAATCCGTCCCGGACACTGAGAGTCGCGAAACGTCGCAAAAAATCATCGTCCGGGCCGCAAACTGGCTTCTGGATGAATCGTGGAATGAGGCGAAAATGGGCTTCCGCTACAAAACGGGCTGCCCGAAATTCGCAGACAGCGGATGGTACTCGATCCTCGTGACGGAAGGGATCGCGAAAGCCGGTGAGATCACAGACGATCCGCGCTACCTCGAATTTCTTCTTCGCACGCTTCCTGAGCCGCTGAAGGCCGTCTCCAGTACCGGACGCTCCTGCGGAAAGGATTTCTCGCAGAAACACCGACAGACGGCCCATACGCTCTACTATCTCGACAAATACCTCGAGAAAAAAGCGAAAGAGAAAGAGAAAACGGAGCGTGCGGAAAGGAAAGACGGGATCTAGACTTGCGCTCCGGACGTTTCGAGTGTTTCGAAATTGAAATTTGGTTCATTCGGCAAGTGCGTACCGGTCCAGATCCCCAGCGTAAGTTTTTTGGCTAAAGGTCCCACGCGCGATCTCACCCTTCGGGAGAGATCTGGCTGCCCGTGAAGAGACGAGGGCCGTGAGAGGGAAACATTTTGAAAATCGTCTCCCTCTCAGACTCTCCCTCCAAAAACTTTTGGATACTTTGATACTTTTTGCTCCCGCACTCATTCCAAAAGGGGACCTTCCAAAAACTGTTTTCCTGTGAGAAGATCAAGAGAGATCGGAGTTCTTGGAAGGTCCTCAAACATTTTCTAACGCATTTTTCTGGACATGAGTCTCACGTCACTGTGCGAGGCGGACGCCCGCCTGGGAGGCTGGACCGAGGGTGATCTCGCAGAAATCTCCGTCGAACTTGACCTCACACTTTTCCCGTGAGTAACGGCAGCCGGTCTCGAGACCGTTGGGGATCAGTGCCTCCGCGGTGACGACCTTGCCGCGCCCTCCCGTTGGAATGCGGAATGTTCTGCTTTCCGTCGTCGAGAAATTGTAGAGCGTCGTGTAGCGGGAACCGTCTTCCGCGTCCGTTACGAATCCGTCGGCAAGTTCAGGAACGTTCACCGGCATGCCGTTCACGTGGCCTTTCCAGAGACGCATCGCCTCACCGATCGACGTGAGATGACTTTCGAACGGCCCAACGTTGATTGCCTGTTCATTCACCGCCTGGAAATAGCAGACATACTCCAGACCGCACTCTTCCCAGTTGCGCATCAGCCCGTTGAGCATCTTGGCGGCGTAAAGTCCTTCGACGATCCCTTCCTTGCGGTACCAGGCATACCAGAGGTTCCACTCATCATACGAGATCTTGATGTTCGCCGGGACTCTGCCTCGGAAATCCTTCAGCCGGCTGATCGCGAGATCCACATCTTGGGAGACGGTATTGAAAAGAGCCGCGGTCGTTTCCGGAGTGGAGTAGTCGTACATGGCATTCCAGTGATCGTACCGATGGTAGGAGATGACCGGCGCAACGTCTGCGAGGAACTTCGCTGAATTATCGAGCCAATCCTGTCCGCCTCCGGGATACGGTCCGGAAGAGGTGATCTTCAGCTCGGGGTCCACCTTGAGCATTTCCTCAGCATGAGGACGCACCATTCCGGCGTATCCAGCCGCCCCTTTGGGCCCTTCCATGTGTCCGTACCCCATTTCGTTGCCGAGCGACCAGAGTTTCACGCGGCCCTTGCACGCTTTGACCCAGTCGACCGAATCCTGCGGGGACTCCCAATAGGCGTTGATGGTGAAGAACGGCACCGCGCCGATCTTCTCGCACAGCGCGATAACGTCTTCCATACCGATGTCGTTGGAGTCATATCCGAGGGAATGCGGCTGCGTTTCGATCTCGGTGTAGGACTGGATCGGTGCACGTTCGTCCGGATCCGCGATCAGACCGTCACGCCAACGGTATTCCCCTGCGAAATTCCCTCCCGGCCACCGAACGATCGAGGTGCCGATGTCGCGCAGGTTCTCGACCACGTCCGCACGCATTCCGTGGAAATTGTCCGCCGGCATCAGCGACACCGCGCCGACCGCACAATATTTTTTTCCTTTCACGCCGACGAAGATCTTCGCCATGGTGTCCTTCTCGACCGTGAGATTCAGCGAGATCCGCGTCCAGGTCCGCACGTCTTTCGTGTTGACCGTAAATTCACGCTCTGCAAGAACGTTTCCGTCCATGTCGGTAACACGCAGCGTCATGGTGGAATCAACAGGATGGAGAGTGCTCACGACCGCCTTGAACGTGTGGGACACGCCGCCGCGGATGCCGATATTTCCCTGACAGATGCCCGCTTCGCCATTGGGGTCCAGAGAGCCGATGACCTGACTGCCATGCTCATTCTGACGCCACATCCGACTTCTTGCCGCATGGCGGGTACAGCTGAACGTGGCATGCTGATAAAACGCCCGCGTGCCGTACGGCTCCCACATCATCAAAACGCCTTCGCGGGAAGGTTTTCCGGCAAATTTGCGGTTCTTGACCAGCTGCGCGGAGATTCCGCCCTGAACGGCAGAACGCGTGTGCTCAAGATTCTGACCGAAAATAAATGCCGGGATCGGTTTTTTCTCGGCAGAAACCGTTTGCGCCTGAACGGATCCCGTAAAAGACGTAAATGGTGTGACTGACGCCAATGACGCCAAAAGCGCGATCACGGTCAATACTGTCGTTTTTGTCTTCTTCATAAATTTTTTATCCTTTCGTAGTACCATTGGTAAACGATTCGCCCGGCTGCCGCTGGTTGCGAAAAACGCATCGGAATTTGACGAGGCTTCTGTTCAGGCAGAAAAATGCCTCTGAAACAGAGACTCCGAGCATCTCTATTATTTATACCATAAAGATGGTGATTTGCAAGGGAGCTCATGAAAAATTTTCCGATCTATGCAGAAGGATCCATTTCAGTATTGGAACACACGCAGCTGACAGTGTGAAAATCTGCCTTTTTTGACGGTTGGGGGTTTTTGTTTCCCGTTTTTCCTGAAAAAATTTTTATTAAATTGGCGAAACGGATTCCCATTTTGCGAAATTGGTGTAAAATATAGTGAAAAGTACGAGTACAGACTCTCGGTTTTGTGCTGGGAGCTTCAGGTTTCCGAAACGGCAGGACGAGTGCCGCAGCCCGGGCCCGTATCGAGCTGGGACAGGCAGGGGGGCAGACGGCCTGTGAGATGATTTCCGATCCCGTTTTCGGCAGAGAATAGATTCAAGGAGTAAATTATGCTTCGCCATGCGTTGAGATTTTTGACAGTTCTGTCTGTTTTTGTGTTTTGCGGTACGCTTTATGCGACGATCAACGATACGAGCGACTCGGCCGTCGGCGGTGTTCTGATCAATGCGGAAGGTATGCTTTCCCAGGTCATGACGGAAGAACTCACTCAGCTTCGTACGGAAGTTCAGGAAAATCTTGACCCGATCGCGAGTGATCTGGACAAACCGGTGAAGTATCGCCGTGTTTCTCTGAAGAAGATCAATGAAGAAGTCGCGTATTGTACGGAACGCGGGCTTGAGATCCCGGATGCTGTGAAGTATCTTGGCGGTCTGACGGAGATCCGCTACCTTTTGATCTTCCCGGAAGAGCAGGATGTTGTGCTCGTTGGTCGCGCGGAAGGCTGGCAGGCTGGTCCGAAAGGCGTTCTGGTTGGTAAAGAATCCGGCAAACCGATCCTTCTTCTGGAAGACTTGGCGGCTGCGATGCACGCGGCTTCCGGTGACGTTCGGAGAGTTTTCTCCGTTTCGATCGATCCGACGCAGGAAGGCCTTCTGCGTATGAGCCAGTATGCTTCGACGGTCAACGCGCAGCAGTCTCCCAAAGCGATCGCAGAGGGAATGGAAAAAGCACTTGGAGCGCAGACTGTCACGTTCCAGGGCGTCGATCCGTCCTCGCACTTTGCGTACGTTCTGGCAGCTGCTGACTTCCGCATGAAGCAGATCTCCATGGGCGTCACCAAATCCCCGGTCCGCACGCTGCCGTCTTTCGTCAGTATGATGAGATCGCCGTCCGAAAACGGTGCGCTTCCGCGCTGGTGGCTGGCTCCGAACTACGATTCCATTTCCTGTGACGCGGAACGTCTGACCTGGTCCTTCTCCGGCGGTAAAGTCGTCACGATGACCGAGACGGATCTCTACGACGGTAACGCGATCGTGCGTCAGGGCGGAAAAGAAAACTCCGTCTTCAAGAAGTGGGCCGACAAAATGACGGAAAACTACGAAGAACTCTCCGTCAAGGAACCGATTTTCGGTCAGCTCAAAAACTGCATGGATTGCGCTCTGGCAGCGGCAGTGCTCGCGGAAAATGGCGCGATGGATTCCATGGCCTCCACGTTTGCTCCGATGCTTGCGTCTGAGGAACTGAACGAAAAGCGCGAGTGCATCCCGAGCCAGGTCCCGAGTGCTTCCGTTGTGGCCCGTAAAGGCGGCGCGTTCATGTTCGTGACCGGCGGCGTGGCGATCAATCCGTGGGAAATGGTCCAGAATTCCAAAGAAGCGAACCTCGGCAAAGCCCGCGAAAAACTCACCATCCCGGCGAAGAGCTGGTTCGAAAACTGAGTTTTACGAGAATATCTTTCGGGAGTTTTGGCGTGAATTTTACGCAGATTCCCTGGACTGAAAAAGTCAGACTTCGGAAAATGGAAAAGGCGTTTTGGTTCTTTTCTATTTTTCGAAGTCTGACTGTTCGTATTCTTGAAAATTTTTCGCCGTTGGATAGTGTGCGGAAAACGAACTGGAAAGGAGAGGTTTGATGCGCGGAGAAAATGCCGAAACGAAGTCAGGGAAGACGTCAGGGAGCAGAACGAGAGCGTTTGCGCATTTCTTGATCTTTGCGTTCGCTAGTGGAGTCTTTTTTTTCGAAATATTTGATCGTGGATGTTTCTGTTTTGCTGAAAGTGCTGAAATCGTGAGCGTGTCTTCGTCGGACTGTGCAAGGCCCTTCTCTGTTTTGCTCGAAACGCTTGAGCAGATGCCGGATCCTTCCGTGCCGCTGCGTTCTCTGACTTCCGTGCGTGAATGTTCGGAATTTTCGCCGGAGGTTCTTCTGTATTTGGAAAAACTTGCCCTGCGCTGTCCGGAACCCAAGAGAGTGGATCTTTTCATAAATCTCGCCTTCCATCTGGGGGAAGCCGGCGAAACGGACCATGCTGTCCGTCTGTGCGAAAATGCCGTCAAACTGGCCAATTCGCTGGATGCCGCCGCGGAATCTGAGGAAAATGAGGTCGGGGCGTCGGACGCCGAAGAAGACCCGCTGATCTGGGACGAGCCGCAGCCTCTTATTTGGGAGGTTCAGAACCAGCTTTTTTTTCAGGCTATTTATTTTTTGGAAAAAATGCCGGAACTTGGAAAGCGGCTGGCAGAACTCCGGGAAAATACGCCGAATGAGTGTACTCCGGAAGTACTCGAAGATCGTTTTTCGCGGATGATGTACTTTGCCGGCGAAAATCAGATCTTCTGTCTTCGTGCCATTCAGGGGGACGAAGCGGGTGCGCGGGTACAGTTTGCGAGAATTAAGGAGAAGATCCTTCTGGTTCCGGATTTTGAGGACCGGCTTCCTCTGGCAGAAAGGCTTTTTTGTCGGGTCGTTTTGCTGAAAGACTGGGAACTGGGCGAGAAAATGTTTCGCGAGGTCCTGGAAAGCCGTGAAGCGCACGTGACTTCGTGGGGATTTCGAAATCCGGATCGTGCTGACTTCTACTTGCGTCTTGGCGAATACGAAAAAGCACGGGAAGTGGAAAATTCCGCCTTCATCGAAGGACGGATCCTGAGTGACCGAATGCAGAAAGCGATTTGGGCGGAAGACCGGGAAATGGCGGACGCGATCCTGGCAGAATGCGCACCGGATCCGGAAATGCATGATGTTCGCGACGATCTGCTTGAAGAAATGGCTCGCTGGATGATGGGGAAAGATCTGAAAGAGGCGCAAAAGTACGCATTCCAGATGTCGCCGGACGATGGCAGAACGTACCTCTGCCGGCACATCGCCGAGAATTGGATGATGCGTGGAGAACTGGAAAACGCACTGGCGGTCGTCCGAAAATTTCACCATCCGAAAACGCGTCTTGCGATCCTCTGCGGCTGCGCGGAAGTCAGGAAACTTTCTCTTGAAAATCGCACACGGCTGGCGGAAGAGCTCCGAAAGATCCCCGAAGATGTGTGGCTCTGCGCGTTTCAGGAAGAACTGCGCGATTTCACGAAATCTTCCGAAAAAAGAATTGAGCAGAAGGCCAAGTCTCGTTTGAAGTTCCTGAAAGCGACAGTCTGGTTGAGGCTGGGTAAGCTGGAGGATGCAGAACGCGCCATTCTGGAGATCCAGGGGGGCAACGCTGATGAAATGACGCTCTCCTACGGCCAAGATTGGCGTAAATGGTCCGCCATGCTGGAGACGGAGCTGAAATTCAGGAGTTTCCGGACACCGGAAGAGGCGATCCGTTTCTTCAATGGTCTCGAGGAGGGCGCATTGTACACACTGGAACCCGCCGCCATACTTGGGGACCAGCTTTTCCTGCTGACGGGGCGTTTTGCGCCGGAAGAGTACCTTGCGCTGATCGAGGATCCTGCTGACCGCGCCGATCTGCTGCTGCGCGAGCATTTTTTGCATTGCGGGACGTTCGACGAACTGCTTCGTGAAATCGAAATGCAAAAGCTCTTGATCGGCAGGCAGTACCCCTGGTAGAACCGGCTGAAATTGGGAATTGGGGAGGCTCACGCAATTTGCGCGAGGCTAAACGCTGGGGAAAACAGACTGCCTGTGTGGGTGGTTGCGTCCAGATACGGAAACGAATCGGGAAAATCAAAAAAAGGATGGAATTCATGAAAAAATCTGCATTTTATGTCCTGCAAAACGTTGACCGAATGGCTCAAAACTGCCGTTTTTTGAGCGGGGACGGAGGCCGTCGGCTTTTTTTCTCCCTTTTTCTGAGCTTTTGCTTTTTCGCGGGCGTGAATGCACAAAATGCCGCGGATCCGCCGTCGGTTTCTGATTTTCCGGCTATTTCCGGTTCCCTAACGGTCTCCGATCCATCTAATGGACCGGGGATCCAGGAGCTGGAATGGGCGCAGTGTTTTTTTCAGGTGGCCGTCGCGGAGCTGAAAAAAGAGGAAGAGAGCAAAGCCGCGGATCTGGAGGATCTGTTTTTGGGGGAATTTTCTGATCTGTTTCAGCTTTCTTCTGAAGATCTGGAGCGTTTCCTTCTCAGGATCGACTCAGCGGAATACAGAAAAGAGTTTCTGCTTGAGGGATTTGTGCGGGCATTTGGGGAGCAGAACTTTGCGCGGGCTGAGGTTTTTCTGGAACTTCTCGAAAAGACGGAGAAGAAAAAGACGCTGGAGCTTTCATGGTTCTGGGGCGGCAGTATTGATGGCGGAGATGCAGAAGCCGAAGCCATGCGGTTCATGCTGGATCTCATGAAAAACTTTACGTACATTCGGGTCGGAAAACCGGAAAAAGCACGGAATTTCATGAAACGTGAATGGAAACGGATCGCGAGGCTCCTGAATGGTTCCGGAGAAAATACGATGGATGATGGCGAGGTTCCTGAAGACGCGTTTTTTCTCCTTTACCTCATGGCGGAAGAGCTTGGAGAAGAGGAACTCCATCTGGAAATGCGGAAATTTCTGTATGCGAACGCGGGAACGAAAAAGCAGCTTTTCCAAATCGAAGTGACGGCAAAGTGCCGTTCGCTGGAAGAGCTGGAGGCGTTCACGCGTGAGTTTTTTTGTGAGGAGATCCAGGCTGAACTGGAGGATGTGATGGAGGATCTCTTTGTCGAAGAAGTCGACGGATTTGAAGAAAAGTTTCTGGCCGATCTGATGAAAAAATCGTACTCCGGCCTCTATGAGACCGCCCTGATCCGTTTCTTTCGCAGTGCGGTCGAAGCAGACGACGCGGAGGAGCGGGAGAAGCTGATGGACCGGTTTCCGTTTCTGCGTGCGGAATGGGAGCGTTTGCTTGCGCTTGATGCGCTGGACGACGGAAAGCCGGAGGAGGCGCTTTCGCTGCTCATGAAGAACTGGGGAAACGTGCAGTTTGAGTCGATGCGATTCCAGAGAGAGGTTTTTTCGCTGGCGGTCCGTGAGCTGATCGACTCCGGAAAGACGGAAGAAGCGGCACTCTGGATCGAAAAATTCCGCGCGATGAGAGGAGCTGAAGATCACCGCCTCGCCCAGTACGAGGAACGGTCGGCGCTGGCCGTCTGTGCGTCACTTTGGCGAGAATTGGCGGTCCGGCTGTACCGGGACGGAAATCCGGAGGATGCGGAAAAGTACCTGAGGCTCGTTCGGGGATTGGACCCGAAAGAACTTGCTCAGAATGCACCCAATTTTCTGGATCTTCAGATGGTCGAAAATTGGGAAACACTCGCACGCATAGGCCGCTCGGAAGAGGCTTGGCGTGAAATTGCCGAGTTGGAGAAAATCGCGGAGGAGGCCGCAAAGCGGTTTGAGAGTACGGACGCGCTGGGCACGCCGCACCTGAATATGAAATTGGACTCCGGCACTCTGGAATATCTGCGCCGGAAAGCGTCAGACCGGATCCGCTTTGTGGAAAACGAACTCCCGAAACTCCGGGAACTGGCGCGAGCCGGTAAGTTGAGTAAATGGGGATGCCATGAACTGATCCAGGAAATCGCGGAACGTGAGGGCGCAGACTCTGCGATCCGATGTGCCCGGGAGATCTGGAAAGGGGACACACGCACACGCCAGTTTCTGGCACTGGCGGCGGCTTTCAGGGAAAAAGCCGCGGAAAAGCAGGAACTTCGCGCAGTTTTTCCCGGACGCTCTGCCGATCCTTGGAGTCGGATTTTTTAGTTCGTAGGAGATTTTGCTTACTGGAATCATATGGTTTGGAGAAATGTTGTGCGAGTCCCGCGCTCTCTTGGGTGAATTCCGGGGAAACTCCGGGTGATTCCCTGAAAATTTAACCTCTGCGGGGAAAAAATGTGCGGTTTCCGGCAAAAAAAGCGGGTCTCCTACTTGCGGGAGGCGCGCGTTTTTGATATAATGGGGAGAAAGTGTGCTTTTGAAGTTTTAAATTTACGGAGAAACGGCATGGAAATGACGATTCAGGAGATCGGGGCGATTCGGACGCAGATCCAGGAACAGCTTGCGCAGGTGATCGTTGGGCAGGAAAATGTGATCGAGGAACTCATCATCGCGCTTTTTTGTCAGTCGCACGCGATTTTAGAAGGGGTTCCCGGCTTGGCAAAGACGCTGTTGATCAGCACACTGAGCCGCACGATGGATCTGACGTTCAACCGGATCCAGTTTACCCCGGACCTGATGCCTGGCGACATCACGGGGGCGGACATCATCGAGGAGGATCGGGCAAGCGGACGACGAGATTACCGATTCATTGAGGGACCGCTTTTCGCAAACGTCGTTCTTGCGGACGAGATCAACCGAACTCCGCCGAAAACGCAGGCCGCGCTGCTTGAGGCGATGCAGGAACGTCAGGTGACGGTCGGGCGTGTGCGTCATGCACTGCCGACGCCGTTTTTTGTTCTCGCGACGCAGAACCCGATCGAGCAGGAGGGGACCTACACTCTTCCGGAAGCGCAGCAAGACCGTTTTATGTTCAAGATTCTCGTGAAGTATCCGAGCTGGAACGAGGAGTTTGAGGTAGTGCGCAGGACGACGTCGTCGGCAGTTCCGGAGGTGAAGGCGATCGTGGGGACGGAGGAGATCTTGGCGATCCAGAATCTGGTGCGTGAGATCCCGGTCTCGGAGCATCTGATCCGCTATGCGCTTTCACTGGTGCGTCAGACGCGAGTGGGGGAGGCGGACCTGCCGGATTTCGTGACGGAAAATCTCTCATGGGGGGCGGGACCGCGTGCGGTGCAGAATTTGATTTTAGGGGCCAAGGCGCGTGCGCTCATCCATGGGCGGAATCACGTGACGGTCGAAGACGTGAAGACGCTGGCATTCCCGGTCTTGCGGCATAGGATCGCGCTGAATTTCACGGCGGAAAGTGACGGAATGACGACGGATCAGGTCATTGAACAGCTTATTGCCGAGACGCCGGAGCGGGATGATGAACTGCTCAGGCATCCGCGGTTCTCTAGAATGTTTGCCGGCTAGTCGGCTGGAGTGAGCTGCCGGAACGAGAAAGGAGACCGTCCTGATCAATGAACGGTCTCCTGATCGATTTTGAGGTTTGGAAAACACACAGCTGTTCTGTTTAGCCGTTTTCACCTAATTCATCTAGGATAGACTTTCCGCTTTCTTCTTCTTCTGCTGCTGCTTCCGGCACGGCTCCTTCTTCTAAAGAAGTTTCTTCTGTCGGCGAAACCGTACGTTCGGTCCCGCTGTTTGCCGGCGTTTCGCCTTCAGCCGTTCCCGATGCCGCATTTTCGGGAGCTTCTGCAGGTCCTTCCGGAGCGTCAAAATTCATTTTGCCGTTTTCGTCAAACAGCTTTGCGTAAATCGGCAAATGTCGATAGTAGACCTCCAGCATGTAGATGCTCAGGCAGGTCATGAACAGACGCCCGCCTTGGTCCGCGGCGAATCGGTCATTTCGCGGATTCCAACTCCCGCGCTCCGGCCCTGTTCGAACCTGGTTTGAGGGCAGCTCCTGACGCATGATCTCGTTCCATTTCGTCCACCAGCGTCCTTCTTTGTGATGCATCGCCTGTGTTGCGTAGTACCATTTGTAAACGTCCGTTTCGCCGCGGAAAGAGACCGGCTCCGTCAGCACGCGGTCCAGAGCCTTTTCCATACGCGGATCGTTCTGCTCCCAGCCAAGATACTGACGGCATAACATCCCTTCTGCCGTCATGCTCATGCTCGGATAGACCTCCATATTCGTGTAGCGATAGTAGACCTGCTCGTTCGGAGCGCCGTTGGAATCAAGGTAGCGCGTGATCCCGTCCAGAGCCTCCTGGGGCACTTCCAGTCCTGCCATCCTTGCACTTTGAAGCGCCATCAGTACCCACCCCGTCACCGAAAGGTCCGACATTTCATCTTTCTGCAATGTGTACCGCCACGCACCGTCATGATGCTGCGTGGCCAAGAGGAACTGGACCGCTTTTTGAGCCGGGATGCGGAATTTCTCGTTTTTCGTCATGCCGTAAAGCTCGCACAGCGCAATGGTGGCCTGCGAATGCGTGTAGAACGCGTGATTGTGCGTCCCGTCCTTCGGCAAGAACTGTCCATCAGGTCCCTGCTGCTTCAAAAGCCATGTCCAGCCTGTCGCGATCGTCTGACGGTATTTTCCAGCTTCACGGATCCGCTTGAGTGCCTTCTCCTTGCGCTTTTTCGATTTTCGGTCTTCGTCTGTCAGTTTCGGCGGGAACTGCGTGTATCCTGCTCCCTGAAACGCCAAGAGTGCCATGGACGTTGCGGCGATCCGGTTCTCAACATCTTCCAATCCATCCGAGTACGGTCCCTCAAGACTCCACGAACCACGATTCGGACCATTTTTCTTCTCCTGCTGTTTCACCAGCCACTGAAGTCCAAGCTCCACTGCCTCTTCCGTCGATTTCGTACCGCCATACCGTCCCAAAAGCCCCTTTCTGCCTCCCGGAGTACGTCCGTCAAAGCGTGCACCTACCGGCGCCTCTTTTAAATGAGCAGCCATCGTTCCCGTCTCGGTGACCGGCAACGCTTCCGGTTCCAGCATCGGATCCTCGACCGGCTTGTCTTCCTCGGCCATTTCGCTCGCTTCCGGCTCTTCCGTCTCGGTAGGTGTCTCCGCTTCCAACTCCTGCTGAACTCCGACCTCTTCCAGAAAGATCTCTTCCTCTTCCTCCTCTTCTT
>JAFQOH010000090.1:0-30015 GCA_017403345.1 Thermoguttaceae bacterium | reverse complement strand
CGACGATGTAACAAGCGTTGTCACAATCTCAAATCGTGACGTTTCCCGACGGCGTAACAAGCGTTGTCACGCTCTCAAATCGTGACGTTTTTTGAGTACGTAACAAGCGTTGTCACACTCTCAAATCGTGACGTTTTTTGAGTACGTAACAAGCGTTGTCACACTCTCAAACCGCGACGTTCTTCGACGATGTAACAAGCGTTATCACACTCCCAAATCGCGATTTTTTTGACGGCGTAAACCGTGTCCCACGAGACCTGGCAAAACCGGGCAGCATCCTGACAGGTCATTCCCTGAAGCAGATCGCGGACAAACCTCTCAAAATAGCGGGTATAACGCACATTCGGACGCGCGAGACCGATGTGGATCTGCGCGACTTTCCCGCAATCGAGACAGTGAACCCTCGGAATTTCCGCATGGATCCGTATCCTCAAATTTCCCATCGGCACCTTCCTACGAACGTTTCCGCTTCCGCATCCTGCGCATTTTAACTCCTCCGGATGCCTCCAAAAACATTCAAAGATAAAAATATCCTTTTTTATGGAAATTTTTCGGAGGGCGTACTTGCGGATTCCTTGAACATGGTATAAAATAGCAGCAGACATGGTTCCTCCGATAGGGTTTTTTGTTTTGATTTTTCTATTCTATCAGATACCATGTCTTTTTTCAACTACCCCCGGTACGCAGTTGCCGGATGAACCTTTTTTAGAAAGGATAATTATTATGCGTTTCTGGCAAATAATGTTGTTTTTTATGTTACTTGATGTCATTTCTGTTGCTGCAGAAGAAATCTCCCCATCCGTATCTCGTTATTGGAAACAAATAGAAGAGTATAAATCTGAGTTCCAAATAGATTTGCAAAAGATTTATGCAGAAATAGAGGGAAAGATTATAGAAGGTGAAGAACTTCATGCACGAACACAAATAGCAGAAAGATGTTATTTGCAAGCAATTTCAGGACCTGTATGTGCTATTTTGCATACGCCCAATATTTCTAGTGATGATTTTTTGAAGGCATATGTACTTTATAGTCGTATATTAAATTCTAAGGATTATTGCAAAGAGGAGCTGTTTAAGGGATTGAGTTTATTAGAAAAATTTATTTCATCGAATGATCGATCTGACAGTGATCGGTTAGAAGGTATACAACTATTTAAACAACAGCTCGTAAAGATTGAAGATCCTAAAAAATGTTCCCAATACATCGGGATGCTAATTGAACAAATTGATTCAATCCTTTTGAAGGCACAACTTCCTGATAATATATTTCAAGAGGGAATTGAATTGAAGTTTGAATTATACCTCATGGATGGCCGTAGTGATATTGCTTGGGCATTTATTGAAGAATTAGAAAAATCAAACAAAGCTCATCTTGCGCGTGCAGTATGGACAGGTTATTTGTCTCTCGAATTTTATCACTCTTATCATCGTTATCAAGGGAGTGCCTCATATGTTGAATCAAAAATTGAAATGTATAAGGATGACATTCCTTATGAAGTAGCCTGTCTTGCTGTTGATATGCTGAGATTTGATGTGGAGTCTAAAGATTTTGATCAGCGTATGAGGAATTTTCGTCAATGGATTCTCAAATCCTCAGATTCGCAAAATAAAGAACTGTTGAAAGACTTAGAGGAAATTCAGAACTTTCACGATCAATTAAAGAATCAGCAATTGATAGATGATTTTCTAGACAAGAACAAGAAATGTTATTAGGCATTGCTTAACAAGATTTACATATAAAAAGTTTTCAGTAATATCCCCTGCTTCAGAGTAGTTTATTTTATGCCCTACCCCCTCGCACACCACTTCACCCCTAACCCGTTATTTTCCCGCTCGTACCCTCATGAACGAAGGAGTATGCGGGAACAATAACTGCAAAACAGGCTAGTGCGATACGACGATCCCGCTTGTCCCGATCTCTCAAGACACTGCACTAGCGGCTGCCGGCGCAGTGTCTTCCGGTTCAAAATCTATTACCCGGCTAGCTGCAAGTCTTATTTGACTCCGCGACTAGGTTCCTTGAAAATTTCATTCCAAAACGGCGATCTGGCACTCCTTCGTCAGTCCGGACGCACGGTCACGGCACCAGAGACGCCAGTTGCCGGATGGGTCATTCAGGTTCGTCTGGACATCCAGCGCGCAGATGCCGTTCTTCGCGCAGACGAAACCGGCTCCGTCAATTTCTTTTCCGTTCGCATCGAAAAGACGGATCTCTGCCGGAAGCAGCGCGCGGACCGGTTTCCCGTCTTTGTCGAGGATCCGAAGCTCAACTCGGCAGACCTCGCCGCGCTTCAGACTCACGGGGGCCTGAACGTCCAGCGATGCGATCTTCGACTTAAGGAAAAGCAGAAGCCGGCCGTCATTCGTCTCATACTTCAACGGGACCTGAACACGCATTCCGTCGTCTGACCGCGTAAACGGAATCTCACCTCCGCGGGAAAGTTCGTAAACAGCCTGGATCTCCTTTTTCGAGTCTTCCATCGTCGCGGATCCCTCAAACGGCAGGCCTTTTTCCATCGTGAGCCCCCACTGTCCGACGTAGTCGCCGAACGTGCGCCGGTCGTTGATGACAAAAAGGTAGTCCACGCCTTCCCACTGACGCGCGAACGTGAAGAGTTCCGGACTGGAGCTGTCTGCACGCGGTAGGAAATGCGGATCAAGCGCCCGGCGCAGCGTTTCGACATTCGCGATCGAGGTCTCTTTCGCCTTGCGGGTGAACTCCTGCGCCTGCGTGTTTACCCAGACCCGCGCCATTTTATCGACTTCTTCGAGCGAATCCATTTTGGGAGTCTCTACTTTGTTCACCGGCACGAGAATGTCCGCTTTCAGTGCACGGCAGAGCATTTCGTCGCCAATGAGGATCCCGCCGTCGGCCTGGAATTTCCGAATTTTCTCGATGACCGGCGGCGTTAGGTACGCACACTGCGGCGCGTAGAGGACCTTCACGTCTCCCAGTCCGTCGCGCAGAACCGTTTCTTCGTAAACGACCCGCGGATCAAGCCGCGCACGCTGGAGGAACGTCAGATCCGGCGCACGCCATCCCCAGGTCCCCGTTCCGCCGAAGATCGTACTGGTGAAACTCTCCAGGACCGCCACCGGCTGCACAGCACGCGGAAGGTGCTTGAGCGTCGGACCAAGCGGCGCGACCACGTTTTTCATCAAATGGCGCATCCGTTCCGGTGTTTCGTCATTCGTGTAGACGTACCCGGTCTGTGCGCCGGTCTCCGCGATGCACGCGTAGCCGTGGTACATGATCCCCTGCACTGGTTTGGCGAGCATCGCCCAAGTCGCTTCCTGGAGCGTATCCGGCGGAATGGTCGGGAAGTCTGCGTCCGGTTTCTCTTTCACCCACTGGGGAGTTGGTTTGACGGGGACGTTTTTCGGCGCGATCTGCGAACGATAGCAGATGATCTGCGTCATGATCATGACGTCCTGCCCCGTTCCGCCTGCCATGGCAAAGAGTTCTTCGGTCGGTCCCGCCACGTTCATTGGTTCCGGGTAGGCATAGACCCACTGACTCAGCACATCCACGTCGCCGCCGGAACCCCATTTCGGAGGCACGCGGACCGACGGATCGTAGAAGCTGAAGAACGGGCGCGCCTTCTGCATTTCCGAACCGTCGCGGAATCTTCCGGCAACCTTTCGGTACTCCCGTGCCGACGCGGAATTGATCCCCGGCCAGCCGTCTCCGCCAGCCCAGAACCAGCGATAGTAGTTCAGGATCGGGTCGTCATCCGGAACGATACCGTCGGGAAAACGTTTCGGCGCAAGGCCGCGCGGAGCAGTACTGCCCGAGACTTCCGCAGGCACTTCCCTGCCCGTCTCGGCACGGTATCGGTCCATTTCGGTACGGAAGGAGGGGAACGTTCCGTCCCGGCGCTCTGAGTTGGGGAGGATCCCGCCGAATGCCGGGTGCGTGCCGAAGTCTTCCGCGTTCGCTTTGGCGATCTCGCGCGCAAGGTCATGAAGGACCGGGTCGGAGGCTTCCGGATTCCCTTTTCCCTTGGAGTTGAACCGTCGGTTTTCGTTTCGGTCAAAGCGCAGGAAATCGTCCTCCGTTTTCTCTTTCGGGTATGCCAGATAGACGCTCTTCACCAAACGGAAGCCGTCCACGAGCGCTTTGTCAAGCTGCTCAAACGCCGTGGTGGTCAAACTCGGAAGTTTCTCCGGAGTCCCGTAGCCGAAAGAGGTCAGCCCGTGCGTGAAGCCGAAATCCAGCACTTCCTCGTACGGCCGATTGTTGAACATCCAGATCAAAGCGGGGAACCGGTCCGCGAAAACCGGGCCAATGCCGACTTTCAGCTCCTGGCTTGCCGACGTCTCGGAACCGTCCGCTTTTTTGCCGGAAAGCCGTACTTCGATCGAGTACCAGCCCGGCTTCACGCACGTCTCGACCGGACAAACGACTTCTGCCGTGCCGTTTACGCCAAGCTGCGCGAATTTCTGAGAAATGAGCGGGAGCTCCGATCCGAATTCAGAACCGACTCCGGCTTCCTTATTTTTCTGCACGATCTCGACCCGGACGTCCTGAATTTCTTCCGCCGAGAAATTCTCGATCCGCACCGTGACCTTCGCGTTCTTTTCTCCGCGCTCAAACGCACCTCGCCCGGAGAAAGAGACCCCGATCGGACGGCGCTCGTACGGCGTGAGGGCGACACGCTTCACGATCCCGTTGAACGGGCAGTAATTCGACCCGTAGCGGTCTCCGATGACCGGAGAGTACTTTTCCGGCGCGATGGGACCGGGAGTCGAGACGGTTCCCAGCACTTTCTGTCCCTCAAAAAACCACGTGACCGACCGGTTCGCATCAAAGAAAAAGCCCAGCCGGACCGATTCTCCCGGATCCACCGCAACTCGCGGACCGCGCACACAGTCCGTCATGCGTCCAAAACCAAGATACAGGACCGGCTGCCAGAGACCGTTTCCGCAGTCGATCAGATTGACCTGGAATCCCCGATGGCACCGTGTGTCCTCCGGGTCCGTCACGTACGTGATGTACATACTGTCCCAAAGCACATTCCCGCGGTGTTTTGCAGCCGTTTCCGCAGCTTTTGCGTCTTTCCACTCAAGTCCCGGTACGACTTCCGCTTCCCAGAAAAATGCGTCCGGAAGCTCAAAATCTTCGGGCGAACTCACTCGAAAACCGGCTTCCGTTTCCAATTCCAGAGCCGTGGGAACCAAGCCTGCGCCTTCGCGAATCTGCGAGAATTTCCGCAGTCTTCCATTCGCCGGCAGTTCCCCTTTCGTGAAGTCCCAGACCAGCGCGGGACCAAGAGCTTTTCCGAAAGACTCACGCGGAAAAATATCCGGGCGAGCCGCCGAGTCAGTTTTCGCATCCGCACGCAGACTCACGCACGAAATCAAAACCGCCCAGAAACAGAAAATAAACAGAACACGTTTTTTCATTGGCAGGACTCCATTTCATGATCGATCCATCGATCGATCCATTAAAAAACGCATCCGCACCGCCAGATCCCCGACGGCACAGGATACTTCACTTAAAAACTACTCAAATTTCGATTGCGGACTCCATTTCCAGCCCACCGTTTTCCGAGTTTTGGGTCTCATTGACTTCTTCTGTGTCTTTGGAGGTCTGGATTCCTTCTGCGTTAGCAGAGTTTTTCATCTCGCGCACCTCTTCATTCAGCGTCAGGACCAGGTCTTGCCGTTTTTTCCGAAGCTCAAACCATCTCTCGCCAAGCTGACTGAAATCTCGATAAAGTAATGCCGAGATCCCGGAGTAAAAAAGTTCTGCGCGTCCGGATCTGCTCAGGAACATCGTCCAGGTTTCCTCATTTGGGTAAATCGTACCGTAAAGAACCATTTTTTTCATGATCCGGTCCATCACCTGTTTATGATCCGCGTCCGTTTCCGCGTTCGCCAGCTTTTCAACATCGCGAAGAAGACGGTTTATTTGCCGCTGAAGGACAGGATCCCGGTTCCTAAACTGCTTTTGGATCAAAGCCCATACTGGAAACTGGCAGCGGTGAAGGATCCGCGAAAACTCCGGAGGCTCCGGGAGTGCCATGATGCCTTTTTCCAGAAATTCGCGCTCCTCCGGCGAAAGGTCTGGAATGGCAAGGATCCGTTCCAGCTGAGCGCGTCCGTGACTTTCTGCCTTGATTCCTGATTCAATGTCGCGGAAGAAATGCGTTTTCTGGAGATGGATCCCCAAACGGCAAAGCGCGAGCGAGTCACGGATGGCGAGTTCCCGATCTCCTTTCCCCAAATTGTACCCAGAACGCAGAAGAAGCCCTTCCGAGGCAATGGAGAGCAAACCCAAATCCGCAAGGTCTCCAATTTCATTCAGCGTCAATTCCGGCTCATTCCAGAAATTTTCCAGGCACGGCATCAGGTACGGTTTCTCGACGGCACGCACGATGACATCCAGTGCGCTTCCATACTCCTGAAGGTACTCTGCCGCCAGCGGATACTCTTCCGATTTCCACGGCTGCGCAAGATTGAATTTAAGGTACTTTTCTGCTTCCAGGTCTATTTCGGAAACCTGATCCAGATCCAGCAGCCACGTTTCTTCTTCATCATGTTGGGAAGTGTACTCTTCATCGTGCTGGGAAGCGTACTGTTCCTCCATTTCCCGGATCTTTCCCTCCCAAAATCGGCTGGGCGGAAGGAATTTCCCGACCGGCTGGATCTCCTCAGAAACTCCCAGACGCTGCCTTCCGGCAGGATGCGCCCCCAAAACGTCCGGCGCGAAATATTCGAGCAGGAGGCGGAAACCGTTTTCTTCCGGAACCTTAAACGCTGGCTCGTACTCTGCCGTCAGTACCGCGAAATAGTCGATCCGTCCGTCTTCATCCGCCGGAGGATGAACGAATCCAGACTCTTCCGTCTGCCAGTCCCTGGGAAACGGCACGATCTGGAGCAAAACCGCCAACGCGAACGCTCCGGCAGTCAGCCAATTCACCGTTCGCTGCGCGAGCCGAACTCCGGCGGAACGCGGAAGGTCAAACCGGTTCTCCCCTGGCGTTCCTTTTTTCAGGAGAAGGTAAAGAAGCAGGAGGTACGCGGGACTCCCAATGAGGAAGAACTGCGTCAGATTTTCGGCAAACCGCGCGGCAATGAAAGGAAAGACCCAAAGCAGGACCCACCATCCGCGGTGTCCCGCATCGTGCAGACGGCGAATTTGAAGGAAAAGGAATCCGGGAAGGAAGAAAAAGAATCCCCAGAGACACAGCCCGCGAAGCAACAGTTCCAGAGCGGGAACCCAAGGCAAATACGCATCCAGACGCGCCTGAAAAAGGAAACTTCTCAGTGCCTCCAGTTCATTACGGAAGATCCACTGGCTGAAAAGCTGGAACAAAAAAATTCCCGCAGTCCCCGCCCACATGCACCATCGCGGCGAGTGTCCGGTAAAATTAGCAAAATTTCGCAGTCTGGGAACCCCCATCTCTTTCTCCTAAATTCTCTTTCTCCTAAATTCCCCGCCGACCGGACACTTCCAAGCGGAAACGGTCCCGAAGCCGGATGCTGCGGAACCGCAATTCCGCGAGCGGATCATTTCCAATTCGCGATCTGCTCCGGAGTCAATGCCCAAGAGTAGAGTTCCGCGGACGCGATCTCACCGGCGAGGTACATTCGCGTTCCGTAGTTCGGCTGAACGTCTCCGCCGACGCAGAACGCGCGGGCCGTCTCATTTTGTGTGAAGGTCACGTTTCCGGAAAGCTCCATCGACGCAGCTTCCTGACCGTCAACGTAAAACCGCGCCATTTTTCCGTCGTATGTTCCGAAAACGGAGACGAATCGGCCGAAAACAGCCGGAGCCTCAAGGACCCGGTATGGTTTCCCATTGATAGAGATCCAGAAGGCGAAATTCTCTCCGCGCACGAAAAGTCCCGTCCCGTTCCCTTCCGTATTTCCGAAGATCTCCGAATCGCGGTTCTTTCCCGGCTCCACACGCACCCGCGCACCGATGGAAAGCTCTTTCGTCATCCGGTAGTAGTCCGACCGGCGGCAAAGTGCGAGAAATGCGTCTTTTTTTCCGTCAAACCGCGCGGCGAACGTTCCGTCAAGCGTCTCACCTGCTCCGTCGATGCGGAAAATTTCCGGTTTCCCATGCGTGCGCAGTTCACGTTCCGAGGCCGTGTTTTGGAATCCGCTTTCCATGAACGAAAGCGACAGAATGTTCCCGGCTGGTTTCGCGGCCGACCGGTCCGGTTCCGTCACCGCGAGGGTCCGGAATTCCGCTTCCAGAGCCGTTTCCGACGTTTTGTTCCAGCAGTTTACCGCCTCGACTTTCAGCCGGTACTTCGTGTCCGGAGCCAGTCCTTCGAGCGTTTCGCGACGAAATTCAAACGGAACTTTCACGTGGAAGTCGGTCGTAACGTACCGCGCAGCCGTCGGAGCCTCCGGACCATTGACCGGGACCTCGACCGGGACCTCGACCGGGACCGCCGTGAACCGGTAGCCGTTCATGCAGTCCGCGTCCTCTGCCTGCATGAAACTGAAATCGGCTCCGTCTTCCCAGACCTCTTCCAGAACGAGCCGCGCTTCTTTCGGCCAGACGGGCGGTTTCGCGGAATCGCGACGGGAATCGAGGTAGACGTAGTTTTCGACCTTCGTCGGATCGCAAACAAGGTACTCGCGGTCCCAGAACGACTCGGAGATCGTATCGTAGAGACGCACGCGGACCGCATTGCCGCGGTAAACTTCAAAAACGTACGCAGTACCGGCAAGATCGCTTCGGTAGGAGGCAAATCCCTGATCGTGCCCTCCGAACCCGATGTAGTAACTGAGCGAACCGCAGCCGAAAGCCGTGAATCTTCCCTGCCAGACGGACGTCGGATCCATCGGCGGACAGTGCGAGTGCCCGGAAATGTCCACGACCTGCGGGAATCGGCTCAAAACCGCATTAAGCGTCGTGTCGCCCGCCCGGAAATCGCCCGGCAGATTATGGCTTCCTCCAACGGTCGAAAAGACCGGGTAGTGCTGAACGACAAAGATCGGTTTCCCCGGCGTCTCTTTCGCGGCCGCCTCCAATTCCTTTTCGAGCCACTCGACCGCGTAAGCGTAGTTGATCTTCTCGCGGGACTCCATCGAAACCGTAATGAACTGGAATCCGTTCACCGAAACTCGCTGATTTGCGGGCATTCCGAACGTCTTTTCCCAAAGCGGTTTGTTTCCGCCGTAAAATTCATGGTTCCCCATGCACATGATCCGGCGGGTCTCCGGTTTCAGATTCTGGTCCATGACTTCGCGGAACGGCAGGATCTCCTCCGGCAGTCCGTGATCCGTAATGTCGCCCGCGACGACCAGCGCGTCAAAATTCGGGTACGCCTGGTGCGCAGAATAGCGGTTCATGAATTGAAGCATCCGCGTAAAGTGCATCCTCTGCCGGGCGTCCGGACCGTGATTTTTGTTGAAGTGAACGTCGCTCAACGCCGCAAAACGCAAAACGACCTGATTTTCCAATTCGCCGGCAAACAGTGAGGACGGCAGACAGTATACCGAAAAAGCAGCCGACGCGGCCGCAAGAAATCGACGTCGATCCATGATTTTTCCTTTAGCATTTAAGGGGTGGTTTAGGGGGGCTGTGAGGCAGTTCAGGCAAAAAATTTCCTCCACTTCCGTCCATTATACTCCCCGGCATGAAAATTTCAAGTGCCCCGCCCTGATTTTCCCAGGAACACCCAAACAGACCGGTTCTCAAATGGTCAGGGCGTGCAGAGGACCTCCCGGGCAAAGTCCAGCATCGTTTCCGCGCGGTACATTTCGTCGGGAGGCTCGGAAGACGTTTCCTCTCGTTTATTTCGGGGAAATGGGAACCAGAAATGTCGTGACGGAATAGGGTTTCAGCGCAACCGTCAATTCCCCGTCCCGAATCGGAATGGGAGAAAGGGACGTCCAATGTTCCCCTTCCCCGGAAAGCAATCCGCCGCTGGTTCGGACCGCATTTGCACAGGAAGCCGTGAAATTCTTCCCAAAAGAATGGAAAGAGAAAGAGCAGGTTTGAGGTTCTGCTTTCGCATTCACCGCGACGATGGAGATCCTTTCACGGACCGGGTCCCAGGCAGCAAGAACATCATCCTGAGCATAAATAATGAACGCCCCCGGCCGGACATAGCGCGTGAACTGTCCGAAGGCGTAGTATTTCTGAGTCAGGCGGATCGTTTTTTTGTCATGGTCCGCGACCGTCAGTCCCCAAAAACCGTTTCCGCGCTCTGCGGCACGGAGTGTCCAGTTTCCGCTTTCCTGAAATCGTGTCTGCGCCGAATCGATATGGCTGTCGATCAGCTGCCATAAAACCCACGCGGAAGGACGCAGGCCGCCAATCTCCAGAATGATCTTTCGGGCAAGCCAGAGTCCTGGACGCATCTCGCCCGCTTCAGGTCCGCCGAGCGTCCCGCTTCCATCCACTTCCGACATCCAGAAATGCTTTCCTGCCTTGCAGACCGCTTCACGGAGTTCCTCTCTGCGGTCTCCGCCATAGGAATGCACATTGATGCGGTCGGAGACATCCAGTGCTTGGGGAGAAAGTTTTGCGAGTGCATCGATCTGCGTGTCGATGCTCGTTTCCTCCGTTACCGCAAGAAGTACATCCTCAAGCCCGGTCTCCTTCATGGCCTGATCCATCGCCAGGATCATTCTTGACTGCGCTTCCCCAAGGTCGAAATGGCACCCTTCCTGTTTCGGACTTCCCGCCTTCCAGTAATTCGTAAAAGGTTCATTGAACGGCGAGATACTCTGAAATCTCAGCGGCGGAAACCTCTTTCCATCCGGTTCGCAGTATCCGTCCGCATAGTGTCGAACGACTCCGGCAAGATAGCGCGCGAAATCAGCTTCCGCTCCGTCCTTCAGATTATTCTCCCAACTGTTCCCCGCACCGGAAGAACAGCCGGAACGGGTCATGAAAAAAGGCGGTGAATTAGAAAACGCCTCCGCGATGAATTCCCCTCCAGCCTGCGACTTCGCCTCAAACAGAACCGCTCGCTGATCGGCATCCGCCGTCCAGTCAAACCTTCCGCTCCATTCGTATTTCCCGGAGGCTGCGTCCCATGAATAATCCGCCGCATACCCCGGCATGTTTGAATCGGAACGGCGAATATGGTCATGCGACGGATCGTCTCCGCCGCCGATATTGAAGCGCACGATATTGATCCCAAGTCCGGTTTCCGCATTAAAAAACAGACGGCCAGTCTCCCGGGTCAGCTGCGGATCGTATCCGAGACGGTTCGCGAACCAGCAGAGGCTCGTTCCCCACCCTTCAAAAACTCCGGCATTGAAGGGTGAAAGCGGGACCGGATCCAGAACTATCTTAACCGGTTCCGAATCTGCCGTTTGAGTTTCAGCATCCGAAACCGTTGGCATTTCAGCACGTTCCGCGACACATTCCATCGCAAGGAATACCCAAACGAACAGAACGATCGATGAAAATTTGATCGACAAAAAAAACTTAAAAAATGGGCACATAGTGCTCCCTTTCCAATGAATTCCAATGCAGGACTCCAAAAAATATTCCTTCCCGCGTCCATGATACTCTGACGCGCTGATTTTCAAATACCCCGCCCTGATTTCCTGCACAGGACGGGAACGTTTTCAGGCAGTCATTCTACAGTACGTCCTGAACCTTCCGCACTTCGATCTCCAAGCCGCCCTCCAGCACAAAAGGTCTCAGCCGGTACGGCATCAGGAAGACCTCCAGACCGCCGTCCTGCTGCGTTTCCGCCTTTTCATCCGTTAAGAGGTCCGTAAATCCGGGATCTTGGACAATTCCAACATTCTGCGCCGTTCCGGCGTTTCGGCAGCCAAGCGTGACGCGCACCTCTTTTTCGGAAGTATTGACGACGTAGATCCAGGTCTTTTTCCCGTTTGAGTACCGCCGGATCTTCACTTCTTCCGTACTTCCGGGAACGTCGGAGAATCGGACAGCCGGGAGACTGCGGAATGCCTGCGCGAATATTCGGAGTTCCTCTTCCATTCCGAGCGTTCCGATGAGAAATCCCCCTTTATTGAACGTCTGAACGTCGCAGTATCTCAGCGGCATGACGTAATGGCGCATCGCGTAGAACCCCGTCGGATTCAGTGTCGAAACGCGCCACGGATGCTCCTTGAGCCAGTCGGCATGGAAATGATTTTCAGAGACGTGGTTTCGATTCGGATCTCCGACGGGGGATTCCCAGTATCGGTCATGAAGGTTGATCCACGGTGTATCCGCTCCGAGAAGCGTGCCGTACATTCCGCGCCGGGTCTCCGTCAGCCGGATCGTGCTGCGGATCTCCTCATGACTCATTCCGGCCATCCACCGATAATCCGCGGGAAAGACCGTCTGCTCAATTACGATGTTCGGACAGTCCCTGAAATACTTCGCATCGATCCCCATTTCGCGATTCGCCTGCTCCCAGTAGTCGCGCATTCCGCGGAACTGATCCGGCAGACCGAAATTCCACTGGTAGGCGATCGCCACTTTGCAGTTCAGAACAAGACGCAGATCCGGACGGGCTTTTTCGAGTTTTTTGGCGAGACGCCGGTAAAATTCCGCGAATTTCCGGCAGCGCCAGTCGATCCACTCTTCCCGTGCGTTTTTCAGAAGCCAATCCGCGTAAAGTTTCCCGCGATCTGGAGCCGCGTGGTCCACCGGGATGGAGATCCCCGACGTTTTCTCAAATTCCTCCACGAGATAGTCGTTGAATCCGTACTTCAGGTCCCCGAACGTGAGCAGATTGTTGAAGACGAGATGAAAGCTGATCCCCTTGAAAGAGGGATGCGCCGCCCCCTCGGCAAGCATTTCATCAACGTACCGCTCCATCATCGCCTGGGTATCCGGATGGAAAAGGCAGATGGAGTGGATCGGTCCCGGCTGTCCGTTGGAGTGAATGGTGAAGACCGAGTCGTTGAGTTTTCCAGATCCCAAATCTTCCCGCGTCACCGGCGGAGTGGGGAAAAGGACCCGGTACTGATTCACGGAAGCCATGAATTCCAGACCTTCACGGTCAAAGATCTTGAGGAATGCCTTGAAGTATTCCGGAATGTGCGGCCGCGTGATGTACTCTTTCACGGGGCGTCCATGATACCAGACGACCGGGTACGTCAGCATATTCTGCCCGCTGAACCGCATGTACTCGCAGAGACGCTGGACGGTCGTCTCAAAGTCTTCCGGAGTTCCGAGCGATTTCCCGAAATCGTACCCAAGCGCGATGTCCTCAAAGTAAACTCCGACGTTTCGATTCCAACCGTCGACCGGTTCTGCAGGCCGGATCTTCACGGCAGGAAGCGGCCCAAGGACTTCGTAGACCCGCAGTGCAGAAAGCGCCGCCCCTTTTTCTTCCGTTCTGGCCGTCATGAAAAGGAGAGAATTGTCCGCCGTCCGTGCGCGGTAAAGGAGACGCTGCGTCACGAATTTCCCCGTATTCGGGTACTCGTCTCCCGTCAGGTACCCACTGTGCAGCTCGTAGGAATCCGTACGCGGAGCCAGAGAATCCTGCGCGATGATGTCCACCGACCGCCGTGCGTCGTCAGGAAATTCCCACTCCAGGCAGTAAAGTGCGTCCGGTTTCATTTTCGGCAGACGGATCGCGAAACGTTCATGCTCATTCGGTCCGGCTTCCAGATACTTTTTCCCGTTCAGTTCGCCGACGGAAAATCGTCCGACACTTGCCAGACGCTCCGGCCCAAGTTCAAAGAGCGGAATCTCTTCAACCAGTTTCAGATCCAGTTTCAGATCCAGTTTCCGTTCCAGTTCCTTCTCTTTCGGAAGCCCATCCTCACGGTCTTCCCGCTGGAGATCGAACTTCGTTCCAGAAAAAACGTGAAGAGCGGCGTTTCCTGAAACTCGGCCGTTTTCCTCAAGAATTACCGAATACGTACCTGCCGGAAGTTTCGTTTTTGGGAAGGTGAAGGAGTTTTCCCCTTTTGAAATCGTCAATTCCAGCGGCGGGAGGATTTCCGTTTTGTCGGCGGCAAGCAGTTTCAGAAAGACGGTTCGTTTTTCCCCGGCATTTTGGACCTTCCCCGACACGCAGGAAGTTTCATCATCGAAAAAGTAAAGCTCATCGAGAGCAAGCGACAGCGGCCTGAACTGCTGATAGAGCGCAAGAACTTCCCTTTCAGAAAGAGGCGCCGAGAAGATCTTCAATTCATCCATCGCCCCCTCAAACGCGTTTCCGAAGTAGTTTCCAACATGAAATTCCGCGTAATCGAGCCGATCGTAAAGAAACGGCATGAACGGCTCAAGACGTTTTTCCGGAGGAACGCCGCCCGCGACGAGTTTCCCATTCACGAAAGCCCGCATCCGGAATGGATCCCACGTAAAGACCAGGTGCGTCCACTCCTCAAGATCCAGCGGGACCGACGTAATGCTCTGATCCATCACGTCGCTGGTATCGCACCGCAATTTTCCGCACCAGAGCCAGAACCAGACGGCTCCGGAACCGATCCGCGTCTCCATATTCCAGGGCATCGTGAGCATCGTGCGCCACCCGACATCTGTGGGGGTCCCCTTGACCCAGACGGAGATCGTTCCGCGCTCCGGATCAAGATTTTTCTCAAGAGCATACTTCAGTACCGGACCGCGTTTCCGCGTAAATTCGGCCGCCTGACCAGAAATGCCGGGAACGAGATCCACATTCCGCGACTCGATCGGCTCTCTCTCACCAAATGCGGTTTTCGGTTCCGTGTTTCCGTCAAACGGCAGATAAAAAATGAGTTCCGGCTTACGTTTCATTTCCTCAGTTGGATCCGGCGTCGGGAGAAATCGCGTCTTGACGCCGTAAAGTCTGAAAACGCCGGCTTTGAAAAAATCGAAACGCCAGTGAAGTTCCTGAACGCCCTTGGGAATGAAAGCCTGAAAGTACATTTTCTGCCGTTTCCCGCTGAGGATCCCGGAAAATCGTCCCCCGCGTTTCAAATGGACGGCAAGAAACTTTCCGTCCGAGTTTCTTCCCTCAATGTAAACGTTGACCGGCGTGTCTTTCGTACCCTCTACATCGAGCACAAAGAGAAACGTCCTGTTTTCGGCCGACTGTACATCGATCCCCGGAACATTGAGCTGAATGTTGCTGAAAGTCCCGGAATCTGCCAGTGCAGAAGCGTCGAGAAGGACGCTTTCTTTTTCCGCAGACGTCTTAAGCCCGGACGTAAATTCATGCGGCCGCGCCCACGCATCGATCCGCTCAAGCACCGTCCAATCAATTGGCGTCCTCAACTCGGATGCCGGAGATCCTGACGCTGAAGCCCCCAAAGCAAACGGAATGCCCAGCAGGACAAAGACAAAGACAAAGACCAGAAAAAAAGTTTCGGATCGTTTTTTCATTGGCAGGATTCCTTTCATACAAAAAACCAACGGAATGAATTCAAAAATCCACAGTCCAAAAAATTCCACAAAACCGCTGGAATATGCAGATGCGAGGTCCGCAGGAATCAGCGAAACGATGAAAATCGCGGAAATCAGCGAAGACCCCAGAAACAAATAAACGGTCTGAAAAAATGGCGGGGACTGTGCACAAAATATTTTATGTGCGAACTGGCGGGACATCTGACTGTCTTATTTTAACTGGTTCGGCAGCACACTGCAAGGGAGTCTGCATGAAAAATTTCAAAAATTTCCTTTTTTCTATCTGATTTCGAGCCGGCTTCCTTGACATTTTTCCAACTGACAGTAAAATAAAGGATCATTAGTCTTTTCTGCTGAAAGATGTATGGTTTTCGGCAGTTTAGCCTCCTGCCATCGTTTCCCCCTCAACCGAATCCCCAAATTAAGGAGTTTCTCATGAGATCATCCCTCACCAGACGCAATTTCACTACCCTCACCGCAGCTGCCGTCTGCGGAATTTCCGGATCTCTCGTCTCAGCACAGGGAATGCGTTCCCGCACGCCTGTTCAGGAATCCGCCAGGATCTCCCTCCTTCCTCCTCGCATGGAGGGTGGGATGCCGCTTTTTGAGGCGCTTGCCAAACGGAAAACGACGCGGGCTTTTTCAACGCGGATGCCTGATCTTCAAACGTTATCCGATCTCCTCTGGTGTGCTGACGGCATCAATCGCGATGACGGACGCAGAACAGCTCCAAGTGCGCTCAATTCGCAGACGATCGCCCTTTACGTCATCCTCCCCAATGGCGTTTACCTCTACGACCCGGCAGCCAATGCTCTCGTGCGGAAGCTCGAAGGAAATTTCCAGAAACTCGCAGGAACCCAGGAGTACGCGCAGAAAGTCCCCGTCACGCTCGTGTATGTTTCCGATCTCGCCAAAAGCAACTGCTCGCCCGAAACGCGGGAACCCTATGCTCGCGTCGATTGCGGATTCATCGGACAGAATGTCTACCTTTTCGCGGCTTCCGAAGGTCTCGCGACGGTATTCCGCGGAAGTCTCGATTTTGCAGGACTCGCCAAAATGCTGAAACTGAAGGAAGGCCAGATCGTCCTTTACGCCCAGTCGGTCGGCTATCCGGAAGAGGACGAGAAACGCCACGCCTCTCCCGTCCGGCTGGTGAAGTAGACCGGCACGCCTCTCCGGAAACCTTAAGTCCGTCAAAAGGCACGCGGATGAACCTTCTTTTGGAGTGCGGCGATACAGGAAAGCGGCAAACGTCACTGCGTGACGGAATTGCCGCACTCCAAATTCCCCTCCTTCGGAGGGGTGGCAGACCGAAGGGCTGACGGGGTGGTTTGGTGGCCTTTCTTCGACATAAAATCCGTAAAAAAAGGCCCGGAAATCTTCCACCACCTGCGACGGTCCCACTTTCTTGAAAAAGGGAGGGGTTGATTTGCACAAAGATTTATTCTCCAAAAGATAACAAAACTATACGAAAACCGAGAACATTCCCCCGTACCCCTGGTGAATCATAATTTCGAAATGCGGAACGACATCCCCTCGCATTAAGGGTCCAACCTCCTCTATGGACTCGGCCTAAACCATTATCTGGACCTGTTGGATCATTTGTTGGGGACTCTGCGTAAGGGCCATACCAATCCAAACACCATTCCCAAATATTTCCAAGCATATCGTAAAGTCCCCATGCGTTAGGAAATTTACGTCCTACAGGATGAGTACCGCTTGGATGTTCAGGAGTTTGGGGATACTGCATTTCTGGCCATTCAGTTCTCCAGCCGTAATGAAGCTCAAATCCGACTCCAATATTTCCACCGTACCAAGCAATCGGGTCTAAAGCTGGAGCATTATTCTCGCCCAAAATTTCAATCGGTCCATTAGGTAACGCCGTCGTCGTTCCTGCACGACAAGCATATTCCCATTGTGCTTCAGTTGGAAGATTTACTATAGCTGAAATCTTTGAAGAAAGTTTTCGGCAAAATTCCTGGCAGTCATCCCAGCTTACATGTTCTACTGGTCGAAGTGGACTTTTAAAATCACTGGGATTTGAGCCCATGACGCCTATCCACATTTTTTGAGTAACCTGTGTTTCAAGTATCCAGAAACCTTCTGTCAACGTTACTTCATGCTGTTTTTCATTATTAGATCGCCCCGGTTCGTCTTCTGGGCTTCCCATCATAAACATTCCCGGCGGGCACCAGCGGAATGCATACTCGATGCCATCAATAGTCTTTACCATCCGGTCGCCTGCTTTGAGAACCGATGGAAGGGCGTCGAGTGCTTGCTGGATGAAGTCACGAAACTGGATATAGTACGCATTCTCCGGGTCGAGCATGAGAAGTTTGTCTATCAGCTGTTTCGCAAATGGGAATTTCTCGCTTGCGTATGCTTTCAGAACAGAATCCACGAGCCGTTTTTTCTTTTCCGCAAGTTCCTTTTCGCGTTTTTTTCTCATTTCCTTGAGAATGTCCGCAAATGTCTCTTCCGATTCCTTTTTTTTGTCCTGCGTGCTCTGGAGAGCGTTCACGAAGTCCGCGCACGACGAAAAACGGTCTTTCGGTTCGTAGGCGAGGGCGCGGAGGAACGTGGAACGCAGCGCGGGAGCGATCTCCGGGAGCGAGGCCTCCGGAAACATCTTTTTCGCGGAAAGTTCCTCCGGAGTCTCCGCGGTAAACGGGAAGCGGCCGGTCAGGAGGCGGAAGGCGGTGACGGCGAGCGCGTACTGGTCCGTACGGGCTGTCTGCGGTTTGCCGTAGTGCTGTTCCGGAGCCATGAAAACCGGCGTGCCAGATTTACTCCGGTTCTTTTCCGGGTCGGAGGCGTTCACCGCCTGCGCGATGCCGAAATCGATGAGCCACGGGACCGCCAACGCCGTGTTTCGCGTGCTGAACATGATGTTCTGCGGCTTCACGTCCCGGTGGATGATGTTTCGAACGTGCATCGAGTCCAACGCCGACGCGACCTGCTGAAGAATGGGCAAAACCGTCTGCGCGGGCAGACCGTTTTCGTGACCCGGCTGACGCTGAAACCACTCCTCGAGCGTTTCCCCCTCCGCGTACCGCATGACGAGAAAGTGACGGAAAACGGGGTCCTGAAAGCGGTTCAGAAGCGGGCAGATGTGCGTGTGGTTCAGCTCTTTCGTCAGGTCGAAGACGGCCAAAACGTTCCGGACGGCATTCTCGTCGTTGATGAGTTCGCGCGAAAGGATCTTGCACACGACTGACTGTTTTTTCGAGCCGTCCGAGTCCAGTTCCTCCGCCAGCCACGTGACGCCCATCCCCCCTTTTCCGAGTTCCTTCACGAGCCGGAATTCCTTGTGCGGACCAAGCAGATACCCAGGTCCCAGAGCGTCAAACTGCGCCGCGTCGACCGTTTTGTTCGCGTGCTCCCCCTGTGTGCAGGTCAGATGATTTAAAGTGAAAGTCGTTTGAGAATATTCCGTCATTTGCCGCCCTCATGAAAATAAACAAAAATACACGATCCTATTTTAGCAGATTTTCAGAAAAATTCAAGGCAAATCGATCGAGAAAAAGTGAAAAGTTTGGGAAGAGAAGAAAAGGCAGATAATGGGACGGAAATATTTCGATACGAATGAGATAAAATATCTGAGAAAACACGCAATGATCCAAAATGTTTAAAAGCTTTCGCGAATTCGTCATTTAGCGGATCTCATGTTCCCGATACCGCGTGTCTGTGATTTTCAGATCACATAAAAACTCCCCGCCTTCTGGAAAAAGACGGGGAGCCTTCATTTTAAAAATTTACTTCTCGCGTTTGAATTTCAAGCCGTCGATCGTTTCATGCTTTGGAGTGCAAAGACGGAGACCGAAATCCCATCCTCCTCCGGAATCGGTGATCTTCAGCACGATCTCATTCCAGCCTTTACGGAGTTTCGCGCCGCATTCGCACTGTCCGAGGGACGGCGGGGCATTCGTGTACTTCGTGAGAAGGAATTCGCCGTTGAGCCAGATCTTCATCCCGTCATCGACGCCGCCGTAGAAAAGGGCTTCCTGATCGATCGGCGAGTAAACGAACGTACGCAGATACGCGGTTCCATTGTCGAGCTTCTGGATCCCGGATTCGAGTCTCCAGATCCACCCATCCAGCCCACGTTCCAGCGGCGACCATTCCACGGAATCCGGAACGATCTTGCCGTCTTTCTCCGGACCAAATTCAATGTCGTGGAGCTGCTGACCTCCCACGCCATCTTTCAAGTATGGACCATTGAAGGACCAGACGCGAATGAAACCGACACTCTTTTCCAGTTCGGCAAGCAGTGCATTCGCGCGTTTTTCAACGTCCGCGTGGCTGACTTCACGAATGACGGTCTTCAGAACTTCAACGACCCGCTCAAGATCTGCGTTTCGGAGACGATTTCCAATGTGGACGGCAGCCAGCCCGGCGTTCGGACGGATCTCCGGCATCGTGCGCATGATCTCGATCGCGAGTTCGATCGCCTCAAACGTCGGCCAGCTGTTCGTGATCGCGTTCAGGATCTGTTTCTGAACGTCCGCATTCGGTGCTTTGCGAATAAGCTGGAAGTAGGTTGCACGCGGATCTTCAAGAGTCGGCGCAATGGCGACCATCCCCTGGAGCGCAGCCGCGCGGATCCCCTCGTCGGAGCTTTCGGCATTCAGTTTTTCAAGCGTACGGAAGATCTTCGCCGTGTCGCCCGCCTTGCGCAGGGTAAGCATCTTGATGACAGAAATGCGCAAACCGACAGAGGAATCCGAATTTTCGAGAACGCCAAGAAGGAGCTCCGGAAGATTCGGGACGTTGAGCTGAACCAGAGCGGCTTCCGCAGCACGCTGAACTCCGGCATCGTTCATTTCGAGTGCCTTAAGAATGACCGGAAGGTCCGACGCATTTCCATACTGGCCGAGTGCGGTGACTGCTGCGGTCAGGACAGCCGGATCTTTGGCCGTTTCCCAAACTTTCTTCACACCCGGGACGATCTTGCCGTCCGCTTTGGCCGAGAAGATGTATTTGGAGGCGAACATATCCATGACGCAGAGCTGACGGGCTTCCGGCAGGGAGGCGCAAAGGTCGGAGATCTTCGCGAGGAATGCAGAGTCGTTCACGTCAAAAAGGAGCGAGACCGCACGATTCGCTGCGGCATCATCTTCCCCCGTGATGCATTTCTCAAGGATCGGGAAAACGCGGGCAGTATCGAAACGGAGGAAACCGCGGATCCCGGCCCAATACGCTTCGCTGTTTGCGTCGGTGAGGAACTCACCGAAGATCGCACGGGCAGTTTCCGGATCTTTTTCGATCGAGGCTTCCGCGATACGCAGAAGTGCTTCGATCGCATGCGGTGCGAGAACCGCGTTTTTCTGCGCGTCCAGGAGCGCGGGAACGGCTTTCGCATCGCCGAGTTTTCCCAATGCCGTCACGGCAGAAATGGCGACGGTCTCGTTTTCCGATGCAGTCAGCGGAATGAGTTTTTCCGCCGCCGCGGTCACGTTTCGGTTGCCGAGGGCGAAAATGATGCCGGCGAGTTCATTTCCCTTCGCCTTTTCCAAAGCGCGAAGCAGTACCTGATCTGCCTCCGGACCGGGAATGCGTTCCAGTTTCATGCGGGCATTCTGAGCGGCATTTGCGTCGGACGCGGTCAGCGCGGCTTCCAGTTCACCAATGGCAGGGGCATTCTGCGCGAAAGCGGCCATCGGGAGCATCGCAGCAAAAATGAACAAAATGAAGAATTTTTTCATGATCTGTCTTCTCCTTTCCGGCAGGCTAAATAATGTACGGAGCGCGTTTGGCGCGATCCATCCAGAGAGACGCTTCCGGGTCACCCACGATCTCTTCCGCGACCGGGTCCCAATGGATCGTCCGATCCAGCCAATACGCGATGTTGCCCAAATGGGCGCAGGTCGCCGTACGGTGAGCGCGTTCGATATTCCGGAACGGCTTCTGGCGCGTACGGACGCAATTTGCGAAGTCGCGGTAAATGGTGTCGGCACCGCCGTGGTAGTTCGGAATGTAAATATCGGGGATCTGGTATTTTCCTTCGCGCATATCCTTTTCGGAAATGTCGCCTTCCGTTCCGCGCAGGTTAATGACGCCGTCCCAGCCGCCGCCATGATGCATTTTGAAGCCGTTTGCGAAAACGAAGGTAAGGTTCCCCTTTCCGGTGACGCTCGGCGGGTTGATCTCGACCGGTCCGGTATCCTGAAGATCCATCGCGAACATGATGCCGCCAAACGTATGGCAGCCCCAGTCCGTCGTTCCGCCGCCGGAGTAGTCGCGGTACGGACGGAAACCGCCCTTGATGAGCGTCTGGTTGAACGGATGCCATACCGTAGGTCCGCACCAGCGGTCCCAATCCACACCTTCGGGAGTTTCCTGAGCCGGGAGGTCAAACTCACCGGAAGGTCCCCAAACGTTGGCCCATCCTTCTTTCACTTCACCGAGAACACCGGCACGAACCAGTTTATGGATGCCCTGGTAATCCTGCCAGACGCGCTGCGAACCGCCGGAAAAGACGCGGTTGAACCGGTTGACGGCTTCGCGCATTCGTTTCCCTGCGTTGATCGTGAGGGTCTCCGGCTTTTCGCAGTAGACGTCTTTGCCGTACTTCATGCAGTAGATCGAGATATTTTCGTGCCAGTGGTCCGGCGTCGCGATCAGGACGGTATCGATGTCTTCACGATGGGCGATGTCGCGGTAATCGTAAGTCGTTTCGCAATCGGAATTTCCATAGCGTCCGTCGACCTGGCGTTTCGCGGCAAGGAAATGGTCGCGGACCACGTCGCAGCACGCAATGACCTGAAAGTCCGGGAAACCGAGGAAGTTGCTCATGTCGCCGCGTCCCTGACCGCCGCAGCCGATCAGAGCCATGGTGACGCGTTCGTTTGCGGCAGTCGTTCCGTCAAGACCAAGCGCAGCACCCGGTACAAGTCCGCATCCGGCAAGCACCAGCGTACTTTTCAGCATATCGCGGCGCGTCAAGCGTTTCGATAGATCTTTCATAAAAAACTCCTGAATGAAGGTAGGTAGGTAAATAAGCAGAGTCTGCTCAAACGCGGTATGAAGCGCGTTTGCAGAAATCTCTCCAAGGGTCTGAAAACACATTATAGAAAATTTCGGCGAAAATGTCAAGGAGGAAAAATCAAAATCAGGAGAATTAAAGGAAACTTGCTGAAATTCCGGGAAAAAAGAAACGCACCGCGCGCACGTTCACGCTGTTCCACTCTTCCCGGATCTCAAAAATCAAAGTCTTTCGACTGCCTGCGGAAGGACTACTTTCCTTCCACGTACTTTTTCACGAACGGGTCGATCGCAGCGCCCCAGATCTCGTATCCTTTCGCGCCGGGATGGAGAAGGTCGGGCATCATGCCGCGAGAGAGCGTGTCGCCATCCGCTTCGAGAAGCTGCGGGTTGATGTTCACGTGGAAAATGTTCTCGCCGTCCGCCATCGCCGGGATACCTTCGTTGATCTGGTCAACGAGCTGACGCAGTCTGTCCTGACTGTTCGCGCCGCGCGGGAAGACAGAGAAAAGGACGATCTTCGCGTTTGGTTTCTTTTCGCGCACGAGACGAAGGATCTCGCGGATCCCTTCCTGCGTCTGTGCCGGATCCGTTTCGTTCCACCCCACATTGTTCGTACCGATCATCAGAACAAAAAGTTTCGGATCGATCTTGTCGAGGATCCCCGAATCCTTTACGATCCAGATCGTGTGCTGCGTTCGGTCTCCGCTGAAACCGAGATTCAGAACTTTACGGTTCCCGAACCATTTCGCGTAGGCGTCTTTTCCGTTTCCTTCCCAGAAATTCGTGATGGAGTCGCCAAGCAGCACGATGTCGATCTCTTCGGCTTCCGCCTGCTTGAATTTCTGCTCAAAACGCGGTTTCCAGAAAGAACGCCAGCCGGTCTCGTTCATTCCTGAGACGGACTGGACAGCAAGATGGTTCTCATCCGCAGCCGGAACGGTCATGGTGAGGCCGGCGGTCAAAAGAAAAAAGGAAAGGGAAAGGGCTAAAATTCGTTTCATAGTCACTCCTGATCGAAAAAAGGTTGGTGAGTGGTGCGTATCGTTTTCGGGAAAACACACACGACGATACTAAACATTATTTTAGCCCTGTATCCCAAAAAAGTCAAGGGGCAGGGACGAAAATTCAAAAATTTTTCCGAAAAGACGCAGAGCAGCTCAGGCACACGCAGCACAGGCACACGCAGCACAGGCACACCACAGCTCTGCTCTTTCCGTGAATCTCACGGCCAGACCCGTTACGGAAGCTGGATCCAGACCGGTTTTTCAGGGAGAGTGTCGGCATGGTAGAGGACTTTGCCGCCCGCTAAAACGTGCAAGCCTGCGCCTTTTCCGTAGCGCGTACCGTCGGCGTCCCAAAAGATCGTCAGGTTCTTTCCATGGTACGGAAGACGGTCAAGGCAAAAGTAGGGGATCGTACGTTCTGTAAGCGGGAAAAGAGTCAGGCCGTTCTCCAAAGACGGACGCACGCCGATCAGACCGTTCACGACTAAGTCGCAAAATGTCGAGTGATTGTAGTCCTTCCCGCGCTCGTAGCCTCCTTTTCCTGGACGCCATCCCCACGCCTTCAAACGTGTCCGCGCGATCCAGTCACCCGTGAACGGATTCAGATTTTCATCGATCCACGGCACCACTTTTCCATCTTCGCGCGTTCGCTGGTGACTTCGGACGTAAATGTTCAGCGTCTCGGAAAACGCCCGGCGATGCGCCTCAAAATCGAGACCTGCCGCCGCCTCGCGATTCACCAGATTCGCAAGAGCAGTGAGCGTCACCGACGTCGAGTACGGCCAGCTTGGACCGTTCCACTGACACTCGTGCCCCTCGTAAGAGATTCGGAATCCCGGATGCCGCTGCTCAGCCGTCGTCGGACCAAACGGTGCCCAGAATCCCTTCGGATCCATCAGCTGATCCCACGCAGCCGTATATTCCTGAGGTGGAACGGAACCTTCATCCGCATACCATGGCGTAAAACCGTGCTGCTCGCGAACATCGCGCAATACGAGCGGAGCGTTTGCGTCTTTCACCCGCGGCGCGACCTTGAAGAATTTCGCTTCCGGATCCCAAAGTTTGGAATTGAGGAGCGTTCGGATCTCTTCCGCCTTTTTCGCGTACTGTTGTGCAAGTTCCGTCCGTCCCGCCAGTGCCGCGATGCGCGAGATCGCCAGCGTCTCCATGTACATGTACGTGTTGATCGTCGCACGGTATCCGGAACCTCCGATCGACACCTCCATCCCATCATGGCCGTCATTCTGCCAGAAAAGCCCGTTCGGGTCCCGGTGAGATTTTTCCCACGCCTCGTAGTTCTTCACCAGCGCATCCAGGACCTCGACCGCCAGTTTCGTGTCGCCCGAAACCAGCGCGTACTGCCAGACGGAATCGGCGATCCAGAAAGAGTACGCCCTGACTGCGCCGCCGCGGTAAAGCCAGAATCGCGTGTAGTCGTCAAGGATCTGACGATTCTGGAGCCAGCGTCCTTCTCGGTAATGATGCCCAGCCGGGCAGGATATCGCGTTTTCCTTGCCGGACCATGAAACTTTCGGCAGGAATTCCGTCACGACAAAACCGTCGTTTGCCGTGAGCTTCACCGCTTTCCGAAACGTCCACCAGCGAAAATACCATGTCCGAACGAGCGCCTCATCGGGATGATCGAGCATCGGAATGTTTTCGGCCATGAACTCGAACGCTTTCTCGTTCGGGTACGTCTGACGCACGGATTCCTCGTCGTTCGCATTGAACTCCTCAACGTAACCACGAAATGCCTCCGGCTTCAGGATGTGCTGCGCGTTTACGGAAAATGAAAGCGCACAGAAAAAGAGCGGCAGGAAAAACAAAATGAAACGGAATTTCTTCATGTTTAATTCTCCGGAACATTGGGACACAGTACACGCCCCAAGTTCCAATGTTTAGAAAAAAGGAAAGTTTAAGCTCCGCCCGGAAAGTGCGTACCGAAGCGGGTGAAAAAGTGGGATCTGAATACGCTCCGGCAGAATGGAAAATGGCTCGGATCTTCATCAGAATTCCCAATGAGCCTCCATTTTACCCCATGATCGAGGAATCGGCAAGTACTCCTACAAAAAATTTCATGAAAAAAGGCCCTTTTCGCATAACGATTCCTCCAAACTTTCAAATAGGCCATCATTTTTCTCTGCCATAGCGTATTTGGTACATCGGGTAACCGATCTCGCGAATTTTTCCGATCGTCTCCGGGTACGGCGTGTCGCAGACGTCAACGAAGCCATTCTGGAAATTCTCGCCGTCAAATCGGCCGGTCGTCGCCTGCTCGGAGTACTGATGCCAATGCACGCCGACGAAATTCGGGTGTCTCAATGCGGAATCGACGTAATTAAAGTAGGCCTGAGCACGTTCTTCCTGATCTTCCACGCCGATGAGCGTCCAGTGCAGCATTCCGCGGTCGAGTGCGCCAAAGTGAAACTCGCTGACGAGGAGCGGTTTGTCGATACCATCCGGAAGACGGAAATCATTCAATGAGAAGCGGTAAATATTGAAACTCAGCACGTCGCAGTATTCCGCGGCGATCTTCAGGAAATCCGCACGCGGCGTCCCGCAGTAACGGCAGCCAAGATAAAGCGTACCGGGAGCGTTTTTCGTGAATTCTTCCTTGATGACCGCGAAGTATTCACGAACCGTCGCAGCAGAAAACTCCGCGCAATCTTCCGACGAACCTTTCGGCGGCATTCCCTTCCGCTCGAGCATTTCCTCCCACGAAGCGTACTTTCCGCCCCACGCCTGATTCAGTTTTTCGATCGTACCGTACTTTTTCCGAAGCCGCTCAATAAAAATCTGTTTCGCCGGCTGCGACGCGGATGATTTCAGCGTCCACTCCGCCAGCGACGTGCGGCCGCCCCAGTTCAGCTCATTATCAACAAAGAATCCAAAACAGTACGGACTCTGCGTTTCGGCTCGATGCTCGATCAGCTGTTCGCGGATATTTTTACGGAATTCCGGGTGAAATGGGTCACGGAAATTCCACCAGAGGCCATCGTCCGCTCCCTCAAGAAACGGCGATTTCATCGTGATCCGATCACAGAAAGGTGTTCGATTCTGAAGCGCGATACGGACATCCGAACTGTTCGCGATCGTATTCATTCCCCAGCTTCTTAAACGCCGGTGAGCCATCTCCGCGTACTTCTCCCGCCAGCCTTCGCCGCCGTATTTTCGCCAAGCATTCGCACTGGAGAAATCAAACGTTTCCCGGATCCCGCGCACATCGTAAAGGTCCTTCAAAACCGCATCGTTCGTGAAGTAAAATTCAGCCAAAGGAGAATCCATTTCGGGAAGTTCCTCGAAATAGTGCTTCCGTCCGTCCAGCGGAGTTACGGCACTCGAGGCGTTGATCCGAACCGGACCATGCGACCAGAAAAGATGACCAAGCGGATCGACCATCCACCATTTCCCATCGACTTTTTCCACGCGAAAACGTCCCGTCGCTTTCAATTTTGGTCCTGCGCTCCAGCCGCCAAACTCATCCCAGTCCGCAGGTCCCGGATGCGCCTCAAGGTCCTTTTCTTCCGCCTCACGAGCCGCTTGCAATTCCGCGTCCGAGTGGATCTTTCCCGGCCACTCCTTGTGCTTGAACTGTCCGTAACGGTCGATGAACGGGAAAAATTCCTCCGGCGTCATCTCTGCCCACTTCGGATCCGCGTCAAAATACCGATAGTAATCCATCGGTGTCGGATGCGTGAACGGCTTCGGCTTCCCCGTTTTCTGCGCCGCGGCTTTCCCCAGATCCGCTTTTTTGAGAACGATCCGCTTCACGCCCCATTTCCAGTCCCAAACCGGCTTCGGCATATAGACGCCGACAGACGTGATTTTCGTACTTTGGAGCGTATCGCGCAAACTATTACCGTCCCACGGCGTTCGGCGCAGCCCCTTCGTGTCGAACATTTTCCGAAAAATCGGCACAAGACAAACAGTCGTTCCTTTCCCAGCATCAGCAGCCGCGATGAAAGCATTTTTTTCTCCAACGAGATTCGCCTCACCACCTCCGGCAAGACGAATTCGGACCGGCAGGCGTACTGAATGGGAATCCCGATGCACCAGTTCGATCTCGACGGCATTAAAGTCCTTCAAATCCCACTCGCCAAGCACCGCGAATCCAGGATAGACCGTCTTTCCCTGACTTTGCGATCCCTGCGTCTGGATCAGAAGCCCATCTTCCGACTGCTCAATGACCGCCCCGTCAAGCGAACGGATCTTCTCCATCGGCGTAGAAGCGTCGAAAACCGTGATCTCCTGCGCGTAAACCGCTGAAGCTGTCAGGAAAAGAAAAAATAAGATCAGCCAACAAAAATTCCGGCCCATATTCAAATTCCCTGAATTCATCAATTATCCTCACCTATAAAAAAGCCGGAAACGTACCTCAAACGCCTCCGAACGTCCTCCCAATGGCGGTTTGGTGCACATTTGCCGGAAAGGACAAAAATCAAGATCCAACGTCGAATTACGGATCAGTTCGAGATCGAAACGACCTTTCCGTCGGAACGGTGGCCGAGATACTGGTGCGTTTCCGCGTCGATCGAGTAGCTGATGGAACGGGTACTTCCATCGCAGAATGCCATATTGAGCGACCCGGCGTGCGGACTGCCAAAGTTTCCGGTCGGACCATACCCCGCGCGATCCTGCATCGGACGATAGGTCTGGTCTGAATTCGTCCAGCGGTACGTGTCAATGTTGCATCCTTCGTAAATTCCCATGTCATCAGCGGAGTCGTTCCCCGTCTCGTAATGGTCCGGATTCAGGTACTTCTCGCCGATCATGTACGTGTTTGAGGTCCCATCGCGGACTTCTCCCATCGTCACCTGACTGTAAACGCAGGAGATCCCCGTCTGATTCCCCGAAAGAAGCGTTGAGGAGAAACTCGACTCCGTTACGTTCATGTTTGAAGGACCTCCGTCCGTGATCTGCGTTTTGTCGCCGCAGTTCATCGCGTAATCGAAAAGTGCCGCCTGGTCGACAGTGCGCCCGTTATTGTAGACCTGCTTTTTCGGGCGCGGGCAGATCTTCTGCGTACGCCGTGATGGACAGACGAAAAAGGAAACCAGCGTCTGGTCGCGCTGGTAGGCAGCGTCCTGCTGAGTTCCGGTGATCTCGTCTGGTTTCCCGTCGGTTCCCATCTGGTAAAGCGCGTTCAGCTCCAGAAACGGAAGGACGGAGTACGTCCACCCGCCCGGCTGTTTCTTACCGAACCCGCGGTCAGGATCCCCGGTCCATTTCCAGCCGTAGCCGCCGGAGGGAAAGTACTTGACCGTACTTTCGTGATTCAGCGACGCAAGCGCCAGCTGTTTCAGCGCGTTGGAGCACTGCATCCGTCTCGCTGCCTCACGAGCCTGCTGAACGGCCGGAAGAAGCAGACCGACCAGCATTCCGATGATCGCAATGACGACAAGAAGTTCCACGAGTGTAAAACCATTTCGGGAAAGGGGCAATTTTCTCGTCATGGTCATTTTCCCTCACTTTCTTTCTCATTTTTTGAATCGAATGGAACGGAGACCCAAAATCCCCATTCCGAGAAGCAAAAGCATGAACGCCGCAGGCTCCGGAACCGCCGCGCTTTCACCTCCGCCCGCAACACCGAGTGCCGTCAGCATGAGACCTTTTCCGCTGACCCACGCCAAATTCCAATCCTCGCGCTCCGTTTCCAGAAGCCAGTCATTGAAATCCTGCGATCCGTTCAGGTCTCCGATCATTTCCGCCACAAGGTATCCCGCATCGGAAAATTCCATTCCCTCGGCAAACGCCACGTCGATGAATCCTGCGTTTTCATCAAAAGTCGGGACCTCCGTCATGTTGAACTGACTGTAGAGCGCGTCGCTCGTAATGGTGAGCTGAAGTGTCGAATTTGTGAAGTCGAGCCCGGGAAGCTGAACGAATTCCGCTGCCGGAACGATCGAGACCGTGCTTCCGTCAGCAAGCGCGATCTGGGAATCCGAGGCTTCCGCGAGTGTACCGCCTTTCATCACGACGTCATTCAGCATGCTGTTTCCCGCCAGCGTCAGTGTTCCCTGCTCGACCGTCGTCGTGCCGGAAAGCACGAGGTTCGTAAGCGTCTGGGATCCCGCGCCGGTCTTGGTCACGTCGGTGAGGTTGGAGGGAAGCGCACCGGAGTAAACGTACTCGCCGGAGGCCGGAGCGAACGTGAGTGCCGCCGCCTCGCCGGTATTCATGATCTTCGTCCCGGTGAACGTGCCGTTTGAGAGACCGCCGAATGTCTGCGCGTTGCCGTTGATGTTCAGCTCCGCGTCATTCTGACCGAAACGCACCGGACCCGTGCCGAGCGCGTTAGGAGCATCCAGACGCAGGAATGTCCGTTTGTTCGTCGTTCCCGACGCCGCGCCGCCAACGATCGTTCCGCCGGAATAGTCGTTCGTGTTCGCGAGTACGTTCGTCCCGCTGTCCGCGAAGATCTGAAGTGCGCCCGCTCCGGAGATCTTCCCGCTGATCGTGACGAAACGAGTGTTCTCCATCGTCGTGTTTCCCCAGCCGCACATCAAACCGCTGGTCGTGCCTTCCTTCAAAAAAACAGGAGACGCGATCACCGGGGAATTCTGCTCGTTATGCACGATCCCGCCCGCAAGCGTCAGGCCGCTGTCGCTGAGTTTCCGGCCATTGGTCTCGTCGAGAGAAACGTATCCGGATTCCGAAACGAGCGTCCCGGTGAACCCTGCCGCGTTGCCGTTGATGAAAATGGCTTCGTCAACTTTTCCGCCGTTGAGCGTAATGGTT
>JAFQOH010000089.1:0-11644 GCA_017403345.1 Thermoguttaceae bacterium | reverse complement strand
GCGTCGGAAACTGCGTCGGAAACTGCGTCGGAAACTGCGTCGGAAACTGCGTCGGAAACGGCGTCGGAAACTGTGCCGGAAACTGCGTCGGAAACTGCGTCGGAAACTGCGTCGGAAACTGCGTCGGAAACAGTGCCGGAAACTGCGTCGGAAACGGTTGGCGGTGCGGGTCAGGAACGGCTTGATTTTTCGGAATTTTCTAGTTTTGTTCACCGATTTCATTTTCGTTCCCGAGTTCGTTCGCCGCGGGAACGTGCACAGCGAGAGGAGCGGATCCTCTTTCAGATCCGCTATGCGCATCCTGCGAATACGCAGAATTGGCGTGCACGTGCCGCTCGAGTGACGGAACGGATCGAAGCGGGACTTCAGGGAATGCTTTTGTGCGGAACTTCCGCCATTCGGCAGCCGAGTGGGGGAGGGAGCATGAATGCGTCGGTGAGTGGGAACGGGCTTGAACGTTTCGGCAGCCTTGCACTTGACGGCGGAGCGCTCGGTATTTCTCTGGTAGAGACGCAGATTTTTCCGAGTGATCTGGAGCCGCATTTTGAACCGGTCCAGGTGATCGATCTTGAATTTCCAGAAGCGGGAATGGATCCGGAGTTTACCGGGGGCTCTACGGTTTCCGCTGCTTACGCAGTTCCGATGGATTGGCGCACGTGTGTTTATGTCGTGGCCAAAACGGTCGAGCCTGGGAGCCGGTGTCGTTCTGATCAGAACTCTGGGAACGGAGCAGAATGCCGTGAAGCTCTGAAGAATTTTACGGCCGAGGATCTCATGGAGTCAGATGGATTCCTGCGGCTCGGAGGGGGCGTGCAGGCTGGAGGAACTGCAGATGCTCCCTCGTTTTCTTTGAAGGAAGAGGAACTGCCTTCGGTCAGGGAGGCTGGACGGATCTACTCGCCGTTTGAACGGGATCTTGAGAAAGAGGCGGAGGCGGAGATCGTTCAGCGTGTGCCTGTTTCGCTGGATCGTCTGAGCGTGATGGAAATTCCGGCGGAACTTTCTATCGTGCTGGGACGGCGCCGTCTTCCGGTCGCGGAACTTCTGAAATGGCAGGTCGGAACGGTGCTGAATTTGGGGCAAAAATTGGAAGAAAGTGCGGAAGTTTTCGTAAATGGATGTTGCGCAGGAAGCGGATTTCCGGTAGAATGCGAGAATCGAGTGGGAGTCCGGCTTTGTGGTCTGGATCCTGATAGATTTTGAGCGATTTGCCGAATTGCGATTTTCCGCAGGAGTTTTCCGTGTTTTTGCGTTCCCGTGTCCTTACGCCGCGTTTTTTTTCGATCCTTTTACTGTTTCATGCCGTCGGAACTGCGCTTGCGCTGCCGTCTGTGGGCTGGAAGTGGCTCATTTTTCCTGCTCTCGCTGCGGGGGTGTTTCCTGTTTTGCTGGAACGGCTTCCAGGGCGTCATCCTTACTTGAAACTCTGGTTTTTCGGGACTCTTTTTTGGGTCTATCTGGTGCATTTTGTGCGTTTTCCGCATTGGATCAACTACGGACTCTGGTTTCTGCTTGCGGGATACATGGGGGCCGGTTTGCCGATCTTCGTCGGAATTTCCCGGACGCTGATCTATGAACGCCTTCCGAAATGGGGATGCCGGATCTTCGGAAAGCGCGTTTCAGAGCCGAGTATTTGGGGAGGGTGTTTTCCGTGTGCGTCGGCGCTTCTGGTCATTCCGGTCATTTGGCTGGCAAGTGATCTGATCCGAGGTTTTCCCTTTGCCGGAGCCATCATCGGAACGGCGGCGGACGTTTTTTATCGCGACCCGCTCTTCATTCAGATCGCGGACATTGCGGGGCAGCGCGGTACTGCGGCATTTCTGGTCTTTTTAAGTACGGCTTTCATTTTGGCGCTGAAACCGATCCTGGAGAAACTCCTTTTTCTCGGCAGTGTATCGGCGGACGGAAACGAGAGCGTACCGTTTGGTGTGCCGAACCGTTTCGCGATGGACCGAACGGTGTGTATTTGGGGTACTTCGGCGTTTCTGGCCGGCTTGATGTTTCTGGTTGGGTACGGATACTGGCGGCTGGGTGAACCGAATCCCAACGTACCGATGGGGAATTTTGCGCTTCTTCAGGGCAGCGTCAAAGCGGAATTGACAGTGACTCCGGAACTTGCGCAAAAAACGGACGCCGCCTATTCTGCGCTTCTTCAGAAAGTGCATGCGATGCAGAATGGGCATGCCTCACAGTCGGAGAAAATGACGGGATCCGGGACCGGGACTGCTGAAGGTGAAAAACGGCTGGATCTGGTCGTTTATCCGGAAAGCATTTACCGATTTCCGATTCTTTTCGCAGAAAAAAACGCCCGGATGCCTGCGGGGCTGCTGACGGAGGACGGAATGCCGTTTCCAGAGGATGGATTTCAGGAAAAAGTAGAACGTTCCGCGCTTGAAAGTCAGGAGTACTTTCTCGATTTTACGGAGCATGCCGTCCAAGCACCGCTTCTAGCCGGCTGTTCGATCTCTTTCTATCGAGAAGATGGTACGAAGCACTTCAATTCCGCGATCTTCGCGAGGCCGGGAGACCAGGAGCTCGATCCGGAGCGCATTTACCACAAAATGGGACTCGTTCCGTTCGGCGAGTACATTCCGCTGATGCGGACCCTGCGCACTTGGTTTCCGGCACTGGAGAAGTGGATGCCGATCTACTCTCTCGATGCGGGAACTCATCCCGTCGCGATCCCGATCCCGGTTTCCTCCGCGGGCCAGGTCTCACCCGCAGCCGGTTTGGATGCAGAGTCGGATGCAGAGTCGGATGCAGAGTCGGATGCAGAGTCGGATGCAGAGTCGGATGCAGAGTCGGATGCAGAGTCGGATGCAGATGGAAAAACGGAAACGCTCAACGCGCTGTGCAGTATCTGCTTTGAAACGACGCTTTCGCAAATGACCCGGAAACAGATCGCGGAGCTGCGGGGAAAGGGAACGGAAGCGGATCTCATCCTGACGCTTGCGAATAATGGGTGGTTCGGTCTCTCCCATGAATCGGAACTCCTGCTTGCCTGCGGAGTCCTGCGTGCCGTGGAAAACCGAAAACCGCTTCTGATGGCGTCCAACTACGGGATCACGGCCTCCATTGACGGAAACGGCCGGATCCTGGGTGAGATCGAGACTGGGAAAGAGGACGTTTTGTTCGCGCAGGTGCAGAAAGACCCGCGCCGCTCGTTTTTCACCGAATGGGGCTGGCTCTTCTTCTGGTTCCCGCTCGCAGCCGCAGTCCTCGGAATTCCGGTGAGAAAAAGGAAAAACGGCGAGAAACGGGATCCTTCCGGCGTGCTGGTCGAAATATGAAGTCCGTCGTGAACCGGTCTGAATAAAAAAGGGATGAAAAAACGGCGTCTCCGAAGTTTCAGGAGCCGCCGTTTTGTGTATTCCTCTCTGCCAAAAGGAAAAGGAGCTCAAAGGCTCGAAGTATCGACGATATTTCCGTCTTCGCGGTGAAGCAGATTCCGGAGGACCTCAGACGTCACACTGTAGGAGACCGTCTGGCAGTGACCGTCGGCAAATATGAATCCGACGAACCCCTGATGCACGGAACCAAATCCGCTTGAATTGGAATATCCAATGCGGCTTTGAGTAAGTTTGCCGTTTGCGTAACACCGCAGCGTATCATAATTTTGTCCGCCGAGGAAACAGTCATCGTCGTCTCCAAGAGGCGGATTCGTGATGCTTGCGAAACTGAGGTTCAAAGACCGCTCACCGACGAGGATCGTGTAGCTCAGGCCGTCCGTGACGTCTTTTTCATAAACCATGCTTTGCTTGAAAATCAGACCGCCGGATGGATTATTTGCGTCCTCACTGGCTTCAACGTTACTGTACGCGCCGCGGTTGGCGGCATAATCGCTTTTGGGCATCATGGAAGGTCCCGTAGTCTGTTGACTGTCGGAGATGATCTCGCGGGCACGGGATGGGTAATTTTTGGCCGGACGACATGACGGGCAGTAGAAAAATGAAACGGGTGTCGTGACGCGCGTGGAGATGTCTGCCTGATGAAGTGTCTCGAGTCCCAAGAACGGCAGGACATTGTAGGTCCATCCGCCGCGCTGATTGTAATCGGTCCCCCGTTCACGGTCTCCGATGTAGGCATAGCCGTGACCTCCGGACGGAAATCGGCCCTGGTTGTTCGAGTTGTGATTCATCACAGCCAGGCCGAGCTGCTTCATGTTGTTCGTGCACTGCATCTGACGCGCTGCTTCACGCGCATTTTGAACTGCGGGAAGAAGCAGGCCCATCAAGACACCGATGATGGCGATGACGACCAGCAGCTCAACGAGCGTAAATCCTGATTTTTTCACGTTTTTGTCTCCATTTGCTTTTTTGGACCCCATATGGCTTTCTGTTTTATCGGCAGAAAACGCCGACCGGTTTATTTTTTACGTTTCGGAACACACTTTCGTTTGAAATTTTAGTTAGTCCCTCGCTTTTTTGGTCACTCTTTTTTCGGCTCCTACGGTTTTTCGGACGGATCGGACGGATCGGACGGATCGGACGGATCGCCAGACGGATCGCCAGACGGTTCGCCGCGATGCTTCTGAAGGTCCCGCAGGTAGAGGATCCCTCCGATCAAAAGCAGGATCCCCAGCAGGATGAAGGCGGAAATGCGGTAGATCGTTTCCAGATGGGAAATGTCCATGAGGAAGATCTTTCCGACCGTCATTGCGAAAAGGATGTGGGCGGTAGTCCGGAGCGGTTTCCAGTTCCAGCGGATCCCGATCGAAAGGAGCGTCAGCGCGTAAAGCGTCCAGATGATGGAAATGGCCCCTTGACGCATGGAGGGGAGGTACTCTGTCATGCAGAGGCTGGTCTCCAGCGTCAGCCAGAACCAGAGATAAAGGAATCCCAGACAGCCGAAAAACCGGGCAGTTTCGAGGGAATTGGAAATTCGGGCATTTTCGCGGACACGGAATGCGCTTCCGGCAAGGATCAGCATGGAGACCGCGGGTACGAGGAAGCGCAGGACGCGGAAGGGCAGTTCATACAGACAGTCCCATTTGTCCTGGAACTCGCGGAAGGCGTAGGCTTTGCCGAGGATGGTGCTGAGATCCAGGACCTGATAGTATTCCAGAAGGGCACCGTACGCGGCGATCCCCAGAAGCATCGCGAGAATGCGGACCAGCCAGACCGTGAGATTGCTTGGGATCTTCTGTGCGGCACTGTGGAAGGCGGCACAGATCAGCAGGAGGCACGGCAGATTCCAGCAGCCGAGACTGCTTCCGAGCGTCAGCGGGAAAACGAGGAACGCCAGCGCGAGGTCCGCGGCACGGAACGGCAGGTTCTGCTCCGTTCGTTTCAGAAGAAAGAACGCCAGAAGGTAGCCGACCGCCAGAAGTGCCGGCAGTGTGCGGATCGCGGACGAGTGCGGGATGCCGAAAAGGGAAACGCCGGGATCCCACATGCTCACGAGATTTTGAAGCATCGTGCAGAAAAACAGTGCATTGAAGAACGCCAGAACGAGATCTCCTGTCGTGGATGAGAAAACGAGCTGACGGACTCTGCGCTGCGCGATGAGGTGGAAGGCGGCGAGGAAAAAGATCGATATCCCCGCAAGGAAACTCTGAAGAGCAAGCGGTACTATTCCCAGTTCATTCGCCATTTGAGCGATGGAGTCTGCACTCCAGCGGAATGACGGCCAGATCCAGAGCGTAAAGGTCCCGGCGAACGCGATCCATGCCGGGAGGCTCCAAGAGTGCGCACGGCGCATCCAGAGGATCCCTAAGGTCGGGAAGGAGAGGTAAACGGCGAGAAAAACGAAATTCTCGTGGAAAAATGGGAAAAAGTATGGCGTTAGGTACGCGCCGAACATTCCGAGGACGGCGATCAGACGGCTTTCTCGGAGAATTGCTGTCAGGACGAGCAGGATGGTCACGGCACAGCACCATGCGAGTCCCCATTCCTGCGGGATCAGCGTGTAAAGCCGGCTCGCGCCGTAGGCGGAAAAGTAGAGGACGCACGTACTTCCGGCGATGAGTGCCTGACCGAGAAGGTTCATTGCCGTGTGCCAGAGACGCAGACCGGCGAAGTACATGACCAGCCCGACGAGCGTCGTGCCGAGGATGCGTATCTGCGGACTGAGCCAACCTTGGTCGATGGAGTACTTCACGAAGAAGCCGAGACCGAGCACAAGAACGAGCATTCCGAAACGGATGAGCCAGTTGGACGCCATGATGAATTCACGGTTTTCGTTTTCGTGAAGCTCTTCCCGCCCGTACCAGAACCAGTTCCAGCCGCGCGACATTTCCTGCTGCGGAGCGTTGACGGAATACGGTTTCGATGCGGTGGAATGCAGTTTGGCAGAAGGAGCCGGACCGGTCGAAGTCAGGACCGGAGAGGTCGGCGTCAGGACTGGAGAGGCCGGCGTCAGGACTGGAGAGGCCGGCGTCAGGACTGGAGAGGCCGGCGTCTGAACTGGGGAGGAGGATGCGCACGGAATGGGAGATGAATGCGGAGAAACGGACGTTTCGGGGGACTGCGGGGATCCTTCGGGCTTGGAAGTGCATTCGGAGATCGTATCGGAAACGGGTACGGAGCTGGCATGCGAAAGTTCTTCCGAATGCGTTTCTTTTGGGACGGGAGTGACCGCGGGAGGAGTTTGGACCGTTTGGGAATGAGCCGAAACGGACGTTTCCGCGGACGGAGGGACCGGCGAAGATGCCGATGCAGATGAATTTTCCGAAATGGTCTGCGAGCCGGTTGGATCCGTTTTTTGAAGTTCCTTTTGCTGAAAGAGAAGCGCTTTCAGCAAAATACGCAATTCGGAGCAGATCTTCTCCGTATTTTCCTGCATTCTATTGGTCAGGTACATCGTCAGGAAAAATGGAAACGCAAGAAATACGAATCCCGCAAGCAGAAAAAAGAGCACGATGATCTCAGGCATGACGCACCTCTAAAAGGATGAACCAAAATGATGAAAACGGGGCGGCACCCAAATCCCCCAATTACTAAAATAGTCAAAATCTAAAAAATTTCAAGGGGTAGAGGAGAAATTCTTGCGTTTTTTGAAGAAAATTAAAAGAAAATTTCAAATTTTTCAGAAAGCACCGATCGGCGATGAAAAACTGACGGCACACTGCCCAACCGATCCGAACGTTCCCCGATCGGCGGCAGTGAGGAGATCGGATCCATGGAACGTTTCCGGATACGCGGAGGAAAACTGCCGGTTTCCCTCCGTGAAAGAACGAGTCAACGTCCGCGATTCTGGAGCTGGCGCGCTTGGTCAGCGGAAATGACTTGCGGACCTTCCCCCGCCGTTTTTTCATAGAATCCGTCACCGCTTTTTTTGTACTGGGTAAAGCCGTGGTTTGCGAGATTTTTTGGGCTGAGCATATCTTTTTCGCTCTTGATGGAGGCGACGCGGATATTCAGCATTTTCCGCACCGGGTTTCCACAGTCGGGACAGACCGTCAATTCCGGCTCGCTCCGATTCTGAAGCACTTCAAAAACTTCCGGACAGTCCTTCCCTTTTTCCTGCGTGTGGCCGTATTTGAACAGCGGCATGAATGGATCTCCTTTTAAAAGGATCAAAGATCTGAATGGTGTTGAATTTAAAATTTTCCTCATTTTATCCGAAAATCATCTTCCGTCAAGATACCCGGAGGCGAAAAAAGAAAATTTTGCGCGGATTTTGTCCGCATCGGATCTTTCGCAGGGAGTTTTAAATGGAAAATTTGCGGGAACCGTAAAAGACCCGCGATCGTCTCTTGACAAAATAGGTTGGTTTGGGTAAAATGGAAGAGATTTTCTTCGCAGATAGACCGGGGGTCCCCCCTTTTGAAAAGTGCCATCATCTGGTATAATGGGGAGGAATTTTGTGTCGTTGAGGCATTAGTTTGGGAGAGCCATGAAAAAAATCGCGCTTTTTGGAGCAACCGGAAGTATCGGCCGCAGTACGCTGGATGTCGTTGGCACCATCGACGGATTTTGTGTTTCCGCCATTTCAGGCCATCGAAATCTCGAGCTTCTTCATCAGCAGGCGGAACGTTTTCGACCGCGCTGGGTCATTTTGACGGATGAGTCTGCGGCCAAAGAATGGACCTGGCCTCTTCCTGCGGGAACGGAACTCTGCGTCGGAATGAAGGCGCTGACGGAGATCGCGGCAGAAGCGGAGATCGACATCGTAGTCTCCGCCATCGTGGGACGCGCAGGACTTGAAAGTACCGCCGCTGCGGCGAAGGCCGGGAAACGGATCGCGCTGGCGAATAAGGAAAGTCTCGTCGCCGGCGGAGCGGTCGTGAAGCGTCTCGCAAAAGAAAACGGGGCAGAGATCGTGCCGGTGGACAGCGAACACAGTGCGATCTTTCAGTCGCTTCAGGCCGGGAAACGGAGCGAACTGGAACGCGTCATCCTGACGGCCAGCGGCGGACCATTTTTCCGAATGCCCGACGAGGAACTCAAAAATGTGACGCTTGCGCAGGCTTTGCGCCATCCGACGTGGAACATGGGGGCAAAAGTAACGCTCGATTCCGCAACGCTCATGAACAAAGCACTCGAGATCATCGAGGCAAAGTGGCTCTTTGATCTCGATATGGAGCGCGGCGAGCTGGAAGTCATGATCCACCCGCAATCCGTCGTTCATTCCATGGTGGAATTTCGCGACGGTGCCGTCATCGCGCAGATGAGTCCCCCGGATATGCGCCTTCCGATCCAAAATGCGCTCACGTACCCGGACCGGATCGGCGGCGGACCAACACGGAGAACGAATTGGATGCAGGATCAGACGCTGGAGTTTTTCGCACCGGACTATTCACGGCCCAAATTTGATGCGCTCAAACTCGGCATGGAGACTGCTCTGCGGGGCGGAACGGCAGGCGTCGTACTGAACGCGGCAAACGAAATGGCTGTTGCGGCATTCACGCGCGGTGAACTCCGGTTCGACCAGATCGTACCGACGGTCCGCAAGATCGTAGAGGAACACGATTTCCGGCCGGGACCGACGCTGGAAGAGCTCACGGCTCTGGATGAAGAGATCCGGGTAAAATTCCGTACGCCGGCAAACTGAAAGTTCTGGAAAACGGAGCTTCGCTATTTTACGAAAAGAAACCATCATGGGCTTCAACCCTTCTGCCGAACTGCGTATCCGGCGGGACGCTGATCCCGGTCAAGATGCGATTTCGGGATAGATTTTTTAGGAAAGAATGAAATTATGGAAAATATGCTGATTTTAGCGGCATGGGATCTTGCCTTTTTCAAAGCGGTCTTTCTTTGCGCACTTGCGCTGGGACTCATCATTTTTATTCACGAGCTTGGACATTTTCTCGTGGCCAAAGCGTGCGGCGTCCGATGCGATAAATTCTACATCGGGTTTGACTTTTTCGGTCTGAAACTGCTGCATTTCAAATACGGTGAAACTGAGTACGGCATCGGCGTTTTTCCGCTGGGCGGGTACGTGAAGATGCTCGGGCAGGAAGATAATCCGGGAGAAACGCGCGAGCGTATCGCAAAAGCGAAAGAAGCGCAGGAAAAATTGGCCAAGTATCGTGAAGCGCTCCAGAATGGCCAGCTGCCTGGCGAGATACCGGGGGAGATCCTTGAGGACGGATCGCGGGAATCGCTTACGGAAGAAGAGATCGCAGATGCGGAGAAACGCATTCTTGCAGAGATCGAGGAAGCGGAAAAGCTCGTCAATGACCCGCGCAGCTACCAGGCGAAGACCGTTCCGCAGCGTCTCGCCATCATCGTCGCCGGCGTGACGATGAACGTGATCCTTGCGTTTCTTGCGGCAGTCGCGGCTTTCATGTTCGGTACGTTCAAGGTCCCGTGCGAGATCGGGCACGTGCACCCAGGTCAGGCTGCGTGGGAGGCTGGGCTTCAGCCGGGGGACAGGATCCTCCAGATCGGCGAAAATGAGATCACGTATTTTGAGGAGATCCAGAAAAATGTCGCGCTCGGCAATTTGGGAGAGGGACTTTACATCAGGTACCAGAGAAACGGTGAGATCCCGGAAGCGGTGAAAGCCTCGCCGAAAAAGTATGCGCTGGCGCCGATGCTGGGAGCGTCTGCGTCTGTGGTGCCGGTCCTTGGAGCCTCACCGGTCATTCCGGCCTCGCCGACTTTTTTGACGGATCGTGAATTGAAAAAAGGCGATATTCTGGCCGGCGTGAATGGACGGGAGATCCGTTCCAATCTGGAGGCGCAAAAAGCGCTTTATGCCGTGACGGGTGAAAACATGACGCTGAAATTCCTCCGTCCGTCTGCCGAGGCGCAGGAAAAACGGTTTGCGGAGCTTAAGAAACTGAAGGTCGACGATGAGGCGCAGCGAACTTTGATCGAGGAAGAGTATCGGAAGGGAGCGGAAGCGTTTGAGGTCGTGGTCGAACCGATGAAGGCCCGGCATCTGGGGATCGTGCTGACCATGGGACCGATCCAGTGCATTCGGGAAGGGGAATCGTCGCTGGAAGGGGCTGGCCGTGCGGGACTGAAACCCGGAGATCAGATCACTGGGTTTGAAGTCACGGTCGACGGAAAAGCGCAGATGGTGCGTGAGCTTGACCCGGTCAAACTGCCGTTCATGGTCCAGCAGGAAGCGAAACTGCGTGCCGAGGCGGGAGTGCCGACGCTGAATTTCGCGGTCTTGAAAAAGGAGAGCGGCAGTGAGGAAGTGGTCCCCGTCGAGTTTTCGCTGGACGTTTTCAGTGCCGATCAGTATTTCTTCGGCAGCGGCGAGGTACTTCCGGAAATCGGTCTGACCTACGAGATCCTTCCGAAAGTCGCGTCCGTGATGCCGGGCTCCGAGGCGGAAAAGAACGGCGTGAAGCCCGGTTTCATCATGGGATCCATGAAACTGAAATTTGAGGAGCCAAAGAACGTAGAAAGTTCCGAAAAAGACAAAAAGACCGCGGAGTTTTTTGATGGGAAGCAGCCGACGCACATTTTCCGTGACGGTGTCTGTTCCTGGCCGATGGTCTACCACGGCATGATACTGCTTTGGCCGAAATTCAGTTCCTCGGTCGAAGTCGTCTTTAATGATCCGGAGACCGGGACTTCAAAGACGGTCGATCTGCCGATCCAGGAGTACGAGGATACCTGCGTTTACCATTTGGACCTGAATTTCGAAGCGCGCAGGATCTTCATTCAGGAGAGTTTCGGCAGTGCGGTCGTCAGTGGTGCAAAGGAGACCGGAAACGCTCTGACGATGGTCTACCAGATGCTCGGGAAACTCTTCTCCGGTCAAGTTTCCGTCAAGGGACTCGGCGGACCGGTCCTGATCGCGCAGGCTGCCTACTCTTCCGCGAAAGAGGGACTCGCACCGCTGCTCATGTTCATCTGCCTCATCAGCGCGAACTTGGCGGTCCTGAACCTCCTCCCGATCCCCGTTTTGGACGGCGGGCACGTCGTCTTCCTGCTTTGGGAAGGGATCACCGGAAAGGAACCGAACGAAAATCTCGTCATCATTTTGTCGTACATGGGACTCCTTTTGTTCCTCGGCCTGACGATTTTCGTGCTGGGACTGGATCTCGGATTCATTCCGCGATTCTAGATGGACCGTGGAGGTTTCAGACATTCAGACGGTCAGAGTTTCAGACGGTCAGAGTTTCAGACGGTCAGAGTTTCAGACGGTCAGAGTTTCAGACGGTCAGAGTTTCAGACGGTCAGAGTTTCAGACGGTCAGAGTTTCAGACGGTCAGAGTTTCAGACGGTCTGACTCTCCT
>JAFQOH010000088.1:0-30962 GCA_017403345.1 Thermoguttaceae bacterium | reverse complement strand
TGATTCGGGAATTGATTCGGGAATTGATTCGGGAATTGATTCGGGAATTGATTCGGGAATTGATTCGGGAATTGATTCGGGAATTGATTCGGGAACTGATTCGGGAACTGATTCGGGAATTGATTCGGGAATTGATTCGGGAATTGATTCGGGAACTGATTCGGGAATTGATTCGGGAATTGATTCGGGAATTGATTCGGGAATTGATTCGGGAATTGATTCGGGAATTGATTCGGGAATTGATTCGGGAACTGATTCGGGAACTGATTCGGGAACTGATTCGGGAACTGATTCGGGAACTGGAAAGACGGAATTTTTCGCAGGGGTGTGGGAGGACGCGGACGAATGAGTTTAAGAATGTTCGACGGATGGCGTATCCTGCGCGAAATATTCATGGAGATCGCAGAACGTCTCCTACAGCTAGTCATTCCCAAACGGTGTGTCTATTGCGGACTGATACGAGATCCTTCGCTGGAACGCAGGCGGAAGCTGACTTTTGAAGGACGGAAATTTCATTCGGACTGGGTCCTGTGTGAACAGTGTCAGGATCTTTTTGCGTTTGAGAGTATGAATATTTGCCGACGCTGCGGGCGGTTTCTCCATAATCAGGAGTTCATCGTTGACGGCTGCCCCAGTTGTGAAGGACGGACGTTTTGGTTTGACCGCGTCATTCCGCTTGGGCCGTACCGCGGTAATTTGCGTCAGGCGATCTTCATGATGAAAAAAAGGAGTGGTATCCCGCTCACAGAGACGTTTGCGCGTCTCTTTTATGTGTATCGCGCATTTCCGCTTCACAGTGTGCGTCCGGACGTCATTCTTCCGATCCCGATGCATCCATTCTATCACTTTGTCCGTGGAACGAATGATGCGCAGGTACTTGCGCAGGAATTAGGGAAGCTCCTTCATATACCGGTCAATGAGCGGATCTTGAAGTGCAGAAAACTGCGGCTCGCACAGCGGGCGGTGAGTATGGAGGAACGTGAAAAGAATGTCGAGGGAATGTTTGCGCCATTCCGCCGTTCGCCAGATCGTTCCCGATGGCTTGGAAAACGAGCTCTGCTGGTCGATGATGTCATGACGACCGGTTCTACGCTCAATGAAGCCTCACGAATTTTGAAACAGGAACTCGGGTTTGCTGACGTTACCGTTCTTGTGCTGGCCCGTGCGCGCGGCGAATCGGGAAGAAGGAGTTTTTACGGTACGGTCGTTCGCCCGGTTTCGAATCACGTGGAACAGGAAGGTTCCTATGCTGCGTATTGGAAACGGCGCCGAGCCGGAAATGTGAAAAAGGGAGCGTCGCTTGAAGATATCCAGGATCAGAAGAAGATCCGAACGTTTAATTCAAATCGAAAACGGAAGAAAAAATCAAAAGAAAGTTCCTCCGGAAAGCAAAAGAGCAAAAGGAAAAGGAAAAAATGAAGAATTTAAATCAGGGTGAGTCGAATGTTCGGCCGATCCGTATCGGAACGCGTGCCAGTCTTTTGGCGCTTTGGCAGGCGGAATGGTGTGCTGCCCGCCTGCAGGAAGCCGGGATCCCGGTCGAGATCGTCAAAATGACTGCTTCGGGAGACCGTCCGGAAACTTTTGCTCAGCCGATCCCGACGGGAGGTTCGCAGGGGATTTTTTCCAAAGAGATCCAAGACGCACTTCTCGCAAATGAAGTAGACCTGGCGGTCCACAGTCTGAAAGATCTTCCGACGGAGAGCGTGCCGGGGATCCAGCTTGTCGCGGTTCCTGAACGTGCTGAGGTCGAAGATGTGCTGGTTGCGGGAAAAAGTGAACGGACCGCTGCGAAATTTCAGACGCTCCATTCACTCGCAGACTTGCCGGACGGTACGATCTTGGGGACTTCCAGTCTCCGCCGGCGTGCACAACTTCTGGCTTTTGCGCGAAGCCATGGGAAAAAATGGGAGATCCTGCCGATTCGCGGAAATCTCAACACGCGATTCAAAAAACTTGATTCCGGAGAGTACGATGCGCTGATCCTGGCGCGTGCCGGCGTCGAACGGCTTGAAATGACCGAGAGGGTCAGTGCGGTTTTGCCGATCGAGGAGATGTTTCCGGCCGTCAGTCAGGGAGCGCTGGGACTTGAGACTCGCGCAGATGATGATGAAACGAAAGCGGCTGTTCGGCGAGTTTTGAATGATGAAACGGTCTTTGCGTGTGTTTTAGCAGAACGTACTCTTCTGAAAGTGCTGGATGGAGGGTGTGCGACGCCGATCGGAGGACTTTGCCGATGGAATGAAGAGACGCAGGATTTCACCATTCGCGGGCGTGTCATCGCGCTGGACGGAAGGACTTTCCTAGAAGGAACGCTCACTGGAGCCGATCCGCAGACGCTTGCCGTCCAGCTGGCAGAGTCGCTCATTCAAAATGGCGCGGATGCTTTGATCCGTGAGGCCCGGAATGCGTGAAACTCCGGAATGGCGAAGCATTTTCTGAATGGATCGGAGGCACTTTTTTTATTCGTTCGGCAATGTGATCCTGCGGCGGCTTTGGGGAGCGTTCCCAAGGGAAAAAATGCGTTCCCGCGGGGTGTCCGCGATGCTGAAGACTCGCAGAAAGATCTCATTCCAGCCTTCAAATTCCGAAAGAGGAATGCGTTTGGGAATGAGAGGATTGAAACGGTCGTGAAACCATACTTTGGTGTCCGAGTCGGCTTCCGGTCCCTGCTGCGGTCCTGCTGGAAACTGCTTCGGAGATGCTGCGATCTGGGCACGCTCGATGTGATCTGGCCAATCAAGGTCCAAAACGAGAGTATCCTCGTCCCGGTAGATGTCGAAAAACGTCACGTCTTCCGGACCGCCTGCGCGGAAAATTCGTCCAGGTCGCGCCCAGCCTCCAAGTATCCGGATCCCGCACAGACGCAGTGGTTCCGGGCCGCTGAGGGTGATCTGGACGGCATTTTCGCCGGAGCGGAGCGGAAATTCCCTACCGCAGAATTCCGAGAGTGCATTTGTTGGGAGAAGCGGACAGTTTTTTGGGAAACGTTTTCCCGGAAGCATTTCGAAAAGATGGACGGCTCCTGCGTTGGTTCCAGAAGCCGCAGTGCTATTGCCGGAGCCTGTGTCTGTGTTCGTGCCGGTTTTCGTGCCGGTTTTCGTGCCGGTGACGGAAACCGGATCGGAAACTGTGCGGTTTTCCTGCGTCTCCCACTTTAAAGTTAGCTGCAGGCCGGAACGCTCCACTTTCAGGGAATGAAATGGTTTCTCCGGAACGTACGGAGTCCAGAGTGTGCCGTTTTCCAGTGCCGCATTCTGCCACGCGTTCCATTGGGGGAGCGACGCAATTTCCTGGAGGGTCTGTACTGTCAGCGGAAATGAATGCGGAAGAGTGCTGATCCAGCGCGTAAATTGCCTTCGGCAGGTTTCTGTTCCGCAAAACGGTACGATATTTGGGGTCGGAAGGATCCGCCAATCTGCGTTGGAAACGGACTCTTGCCGAAGGATCTCGCCGGGACGAAATTCTTGAAGCGTGAAACCGGACCGTTCCAGTTCTCTTAAAAGACTCCAGATCGCATGAAATGCGGAAAGAAGCGGTCCAAGTACGGTCTCCGAATTAGGTTTTTCGGAAGATGCGAATGCGCTCCCGCAAAACTCAGCGAGCGTGACGCCGTCCGCAAAAAGCAGTCCTTCTGGAGTTTCACCGATCGGACGGGCTGTGCAGGAAAAGGCCTTTGCGCAAATTGCAGGATGCTCCGGAGATGGATGACCAAGGCAGAGGCTGTGGAGCTCTTGAGTCGGAGTGTCGGCATCCGTAAAAAGATCGAATCCGGAGACTGCCCGTTCTCTGGAAATCCGGCGCAGCCCGATCGTGTCGTCGAGACTTTGGAGTGTACGAAACTGTGTCATGCGGGAGATCCTGACTTTTTCTGGACTGATCGGGAATGGAAGTGCGGAAAAACTGCGTAATTTCAGTGTGAATTGATTGAAACACAACGAAAATCCAGCGAAATTTCGGACTGTGCGGCTTCTCTTACTCGAAGAGCGAGCGGTCCAATTCCCCAAAATCGCGAATGAACGGGTACGGCGAACCTGGAGCGTCGAGCATTTCGGAATCGACGCGCACGATGTTTCGGCACTCAGCGTTTTCGGCGGCGAGGATCCCAGAGGGGGCGTCTTCAAAAATGACGGTCTCTTCTGCTGTTCTGCCGATCATGCTCAGTGCACGCTGGTAGAATGCCGGGTGTGGTTTTCCGGGAAAAGTTCCGTCGAAAAAGACGATCATCTCCCGGTCAAACCAGCGGCCGATACCGAGCGTCCGGAAATAGAAATCTACGTTTACTTTCGGAGCGGACGTTGCGACCGTGAATGCGAAACCGCGGTTTTTGAGGAAATCGAGCAGCTCTTCTGCACCGGGAGCCAGAGCCATTCGGTTTTGGAGGCAGATCTCCTGGTAGATCCGTTCCTTTTTTTCCTCCGCTTCACGCAAGATCGTTTCGGAAATGTCTTCACCGAGAAGCCCGCGGATGATCGCGTCATTGGGTTTTCCGTGGAAGTTGGCAAAAAGCTCCTCCCGAGTGAGTGAAACTCCGTACTGCGCCATGCTTTGGATCCACGCTAGGTCGTGGAATTCGGTATCCCAGAACAGTGTGCCGTTGAAGTCAAAGACGGCACCGCGGAAAGGAGCCGTTCGGCCGGAACATTTCGCGAAATCGGCGAGGGAGACCATCAAAGGACTCCTTTCGTGCTCGGAATGTCGTGCAGACGCGGATCCATTTCAATGGCGCTCCGGATCGCACGTGCGGCACACTTGAAGATCGCCTCTGCGATATGATGGCTGTTTTGCCCGTAACGGAGATTGATGTGCAGATTGCACAGTGCGGCACAGGAAAAACCGTGCCAGAAATCGCGGATGAGTTCCGTGTCGAAATCGCCGACTTTGGGAGTTGGAAAATCTGCGTTGAAGACGAAGTAGGGGCGTCCGCCGAAGTCCATGGCAATTTCGACGAGCGTTTCATCCATCGGGAGGATGAAGAAACCGTAGCGCCGGATCCCCGCTTTGTTTCCGAGTGCCTTCCGGAGCGTTTCGCCAAGTACGATCCCGGTATCTTCCGTGAGGTGGTGGAAATCGACGTGCGTATCGCCTTTGGCGTTCAGGATCAGGTCCATGCCGGAGTGTTTCGCGAGCAGCGTCATCATGTGCTCCAGAAAACCGACGTTCAGCTCAAGCGAAGATCTTCCCGTGCCGTCCAGAGACAGCGTCATTTGGATCTGAGTCTCGTTGGTGACCCGGTTTGTCGTTGCCGTACGTTCCGTTTTTTCGTTCATGGAGTCCTCTTTCTGTTTTTTTATTTTTTTATGGTTTGTTTTTTCTTAGGGATCTGCTTGCGGATCGAATTTCTGGTGCCGAACGTCTCTATTTGCCGAGGCTCGCGGCGATTCTATTTGCCGAGGATCGCGGCGATGCGTTCCAGAAGAATTCGGGATTCATCATCGGTCCCGACACTGATACGCAGTCCGCAGCCGCCGTCCTGCCATTTGTCGTAGACCATGTAGCGGACGAAAATATTTTGTTCTTTCAACTGGAGGTAGATGGACTTCAGATCCCAGTCTGCCTGCGTGCACCAGATGAAATTGGCGTAGGACGGGACCGTGCGGAAGCCGAGTTTTTCGAGCTTCGGACGCATCCAGTCGCGTGTTTTGCGGATCTTTTCCGTCGTTTCAGCAAACCATTTCCGGTCGGAGATGGCTGCGGAAGCTGCGGCGATCGAGAGCGCGTCGCAATTGTACGAGTCCTTGACTTTGACGAACTGCTCGATTAGATCTGGATGTGCGATGACGTACCCAAACCGCAGACCGGCCAGGCCGTACGCTTTGCTCATGGTACGGGTCACGATGACGTCTTTTCGTTCCAGAACGAGAGACGCGCAGTTTTCGTCCGCGAAATCAGCGTATGCTTCATCGACTACGAGCGGGCAGGGAAGCGCGTCGGCGAGTTCTGCGATCTGTGCGCGAGTCAACCGTGTGCCGGACGGACTGTTCGGATTCGGCAGGTAAACGAGTTTCAGGTCCGGACCGGGTTCCCGAAACGCCGGCGTCAGGTTCCAGTCGGAGTCGAACGGGATCTCTTCACTCTTTGCGTTCTGGATCTGCGCGAGCGATTTGTACAGAACGTAACTTGGGTACGGCAGACGGAGGGTCTCGTTTTCTCCGACGAATGTTCGCGTGAGGATGGTCAGGATGTCGTCCGACCCGTTCCCAGCCATGATGTATTCCGGGGGAACTCCCACGACTTCCGAGGCCGCTTTTCGGAATGTATTGGCCATTGGATCAGGGTAACGGTTTAAACCGCGGCGAATGACCTCAAGGCAGGCGTCTGCGATCCGAGCAGACGGAAGGTATGGACACTCGTTCGTGTTCAGTTTGATAAAAGTTCCGGCCTGGGGCTGTTCACCCGGCACGTAACCCGGCATTTCATTGATATTTTGGCGGATTCCGTTTTTCATGATTCAGGTACCTGAGGGATTGAGAGCCGAGGGAACATTCTTGCGGCTCCGTAAATTTTTCATGGATCTTCTGTTTCGGTCCGAAAATGGTCTGACGTGTAAAATATACATCCAGTATATCATTAATCCAGAATTCTAAAAGCAGGACTCCCCGAATTTTCCGGTTTTTTTCCGGAAACTCTTTCAAAAGAACTTGAAAAGAATCAGATTTGGAGTAAAATGAAGTTTGGCGGTCCATCATTTTCATAGGAAAAAGTCAGGAAATCAAGAATGTGTGCGAAACTCTCACTCTCACCATCCCATCAGAAATTTTTGACCCGGATCCGGGAATTTATTCCGGAAACGCGCATCTATTCGGACACACTGCGCCGTCTTGCGTGGGGAACGGATGCCGGATCTTATCGTTTGGTCCCACTGTTGGTCGTTCGGTCTGAAAATGAAACGGAGATCTCAAGGCTCTTGGAAATTGCTGTGCAGGAAGGCGTTTCCGTGACGTTTCGTGCTGCCGGTACGAGTCTTTCCGGCCAGAGCATCTCCGATTCAGTTCTCGTTGTGGCGGGAAAAAATTGGGAAAAGTATTCGGTCACGAAAGACGGAGCTGCCGACGGGGAGGTCGTGACGCTGGAACCGGGGCTGATCGGCGGGAAGGTAAATCAGCTTCTGAAACCGTACGGAAGGAAACTTGGACCGGACCCTGCGAGCGTGAATTCTGCGATGATCGGCGGGATCGTCATGAACAATGCGTCGGGAATGAACTGCGGAACGCATGCAAATTCGGATCAGCTCCTGATCTCGGCCCGAATGGTTCTGGCGGATGGGACGGTCCTGGATACCGGGAGTGCGGAGAGTCGGGAGGCATTTCGTCGTGTGAAGCCGGAGTTTGCCGCGAAGATCGAAGAGATCCGTCAGCGGATCGTGCAGTCCCCGAAATTGACAGAGCGGATCCAGAAGAAGTACGCCATCAAGAACGTCATGGGATTGAATCTTTTGCCGTTCGTTCGGTTCGAGGATCCGTTTGAGATCATGACGCACCTCTTGGTCGGGTCGGAGGGGACGCTCGCGTTTCTTTCGCAGGTCACGATGCGGACTGTGCCGGATCTTCCTTTTAAGGCGAGTGCGATGCTCTATTTTCGCAGTCTTGAGGAAGCGTCCCGTGCCGTCGTCGCCATGAAAAATGGACCGGTCTACAGTGCGGAGATGCTTGACAAAAAATCGCTTGAAGCCGCGAAAGATGAGACAGGAAAGGGACTGACTGCGGTCTTGACGGAGACTGCTGCAGGTTCCGAAGAGGAACTGAACGCCAATATTCAGGCTGTCTGCACCATTCTGAAGGGCTTTCCGACCGTCATGCCGATCCGATTCACGGACCGACCGGAAGAGTATGCGGAGTTCTGGAAGATCCGTGCCGGTATCTTTCCGGCTGTCGGCGGTACTCGGGAACCGGGAAGCACGTGTCTGATCGAGGACGTCGCTTTTCCGATCGACCGGCTTCCTGAGGCGACGAAAGACCTTGAGGCTCTCCTTGAGCGTCATGGCTACTGCGATGCCTGCATTTACGGTCACGCGCTGGAAGGAAACTACCATTTTATCCTGAATCAGAAATTTGATCCGGAGTCGGAGATCGCCCGATACGAAGCGTTTATGCAGGATGTCGTGAAATTGGTGGTCGGCAAATACGACGGGTCGCTCAAAGCCGAGCATGGGACTGGGCGAAACATGGCGCCGTTCGTGAGTACGGAATGGGGTGAGGAGCTTTTCGGGATCATGCGGGAGATCAAGACGCTCTTTGACCCGCAGGGGATCTTGAATCCCGGTGTCATCTTCAACGAAGATCCGCGATGCCATCTGAAAGCTCTCAAACCGCTCCCGCTCGCCGATCCGCTGATAGACCGATGTATCGAGTGCGGTTTCTGTGAGGTGAACTGCATGTCGTGCGGGTTCACGTTCTCCGCGCGTCAGCGTATCGTCATCCATCGGGAGCTTGCGCGTCTTGAGACTCTGCGGACTGCCGAAAGTCTTGCGGAAGCTCGCCGTCTGCGCCGTGCGTTTCGCTATCCCGGCGATCAGACCTGTGCGGGAGACGGTCTCTGCTCGCTCTCCTGCCCCATGGGGATCAGCGTTGGAGAACTGATCCACCAGCTTCGCGCCTCGGAGATCCCGCCGGGAAGTCTGGGGCACCGGGTCGGAAAACTTACTGCGAGGCACTTTTCGACCCTGAAACCGCCGCTTCGCATGGTTCTGAAGATTGCGGATCTGGGACACGCGGTCCTTGGAAAGAAACTGATGTCGAAAGTTTGCCGAATGCTCCATGACGGTTCCGGAAAACGGATCCCGCTCTGGACTTCAGCTATGCCGCGGGCGTACACTTTCCGGGAACGTGAACTTTTGAAGATCGCGGAAAACGGACAGGGGGAGGATTGGCCAACGGTCGTCTATTTTCCGAGCTGCATCAATCAGACTTTCGGTACACCGCGTCATGCGCAGGATTCTACGCCGCTGGCGAAAAAAACGGTCCAGCTTTTAAGAAAAGCGGGATTTCGCGTCGTTTTCCCTAAAGATCCCGGCCAGCTCTGCTGCGGGATGATCTGGGAAAGTAAAGGGATGCCAGACCTTGCGGAAGAAAAGGTCCGTGAGCTGGAATCGGCACTTTGGGAAGCGTCGGAGCAGGGGAAGTTTCCGATTCTTTGTGACCAAAGCCCGTGCCTTTACCGTATGCGTGAGTGTATGAAAGGTCTGAAGCTCTACGAACCGGTCGAATTTATAGAGCGCTTTCTGGTCGAGCGTCTGGAATGGTATCCGAAAGAGGGACCGATCGCGATCCATGTGACATGCTCAATGAAAAAAATGAAGCTGGATACGCTTTTCCTGACGCTGGCGAGGCGGTGCTCGAAGACGGTAGTTCTCCCGGAAAACGTGAACTGCTGCGGGTTTGCCGGAGACCGCGGATTTACGCACCCGGAAGTGAATGCCTGGGCGCTGCGTTCACTTCGTCCCCAGCTTGAGAAGTGCGGAGTGAAGATCGGGTATTCGAACAGCCGGACGTGTGAGATCGGTCTGATGACGAACGGCGGGATCCCGTACGAGTCGATCGTCTATCTTGTGGATGAGGTCACGAGGCCGAAAAAAGGAGCGTAAATGGTGACGAGGGCGTTCATTTTGACGAAACGTTAAACGGGGGCCAGTTTCCCTATTTTTTCTGGGTTCTGTGACCGGCAGGACTCTCAGAGTTTCGGTAGAGAAACTGGAAGAAATCGCGAAAAGGGTGAAGAATGAAGGTTTTGAGGCCGATTTAGAAAAAAGGGACTGTTTTGTTCGGTGGACCGAAAAATGGTTCCTTAGGAGAGACGCGCGATTTTCCGGGATGGGACGCAGGACGCGGACTAGTTAAGAAGAGACCTGGATTTCAGAGTGGATGGAAATCAGGAAGCATAGAAAGATGGGAAACTACTATTTTGGCCTAAAAAAACGACCTTTCATCGCAGAACCAGTACCGGAGGCGTACTGCGCTTTTGGCGACATGGAAAGTGCCAGAATTCAGATTTCCCGCTGCATTGAGCGGCAGGAAGGGGTTGCCCTTGTTTCGGGTCTTTCCGGTATGGGGAAGACTCTGCTTTGCCGGACGCTTCAAAAACAGTTTCAGGAGCGGATGGAGACGGTCCTTTTAAATGGGAAAAATCTAACGGATCCGCGTGTTTTTTTTGAGACTCTGCTCTCGCGTTTTCGTGCGCCGTTCGATGGCCGGAATCTTACCTCCATGCGGGAAGCGCTCATTTCCCTGCTTGGAACGTCAAGGCAGTTTCGGCGTGGACTGCTTCTCTTGATCGACGATGCGCAAGCTGCTGCACTTGGTGTTTTTGAAGAGATCCGCCAGCTTTTGGATCTGACCGGTTCCCCGGAATTGGGAGTGCGGGTCGTTTTGTTTGGGGATCCGAGTCTGGAAGAGAAACTGACGTTTTCGCAGCTAGAGTCGTTTTCGCAGCGGATCACGCTTCGTTGTTTTCTTGAGTCTCTGAATCGGGATGAGACGACTGCGTTTTTGCGTGAAGAGCTTGCCCAAGCCGGCGATGTGAAGGGGCTTTTTTCGCGTGATGTATGCCGTGAGATCTTTCGGTTTACGGATGGTCAGCCTCGTCTGACGAATCAATTAGCGGATCATGTGCTTGTCATGGCGGCGGAATCTCGCGGAACGCGGGAAGGGGCTGAGAATGCTGAACTTCCTGAAGAAAACGGGATCTTTTCAAGCGTCGACTCGGATTCTGTTCTGGAGACCGGGAAATTTGATGACTGGGAATCGGATCCCTTCACGGAAAGCTCTTCTTCTCTCAAGTTGCTGAAAGATCCGGAGCTTTCGAGTGAGGAGGATCTGGTCTCTGTGCTGGATGGATCGGTCGATCTTGCGGCAGAGTCGGATGCAGAGTCGGATGCAGAGACGAAGCCTGAGACGGCAGCGAATGAGGTTGAAACTTCAGCTGTCGGTGTTGATTATTCACAGCCGGTAGAGCCTGAATGGATCACGCCTGAGCTGGTACAGCGTGCTTGGCGCAGTCTTCAGCAGTTTGGCGGAAATGATGATCTGGAATGCGGTCCCGCGGTCGTGACGGAGTGCGCTTGGGGAGAAAATGACGCGGTTTTGAATGGATCGGTGTCCTCGAATGCCATTGAATTTGGATCTTTGGATGACGAATTGGATCTTGGAGCGTCGATAGAACTTGGCGGCGATATTTCACTTGATGACTCGACTCGGATCTGGAGTTACGATGAGGCGCAGGAAGTGCGTGACGCGATCGAAGAAGCGAATGCCCTGCCGTATGACTGGGAAGTTTCTGCACAGGAAAACGCGATCCGGAGTGACCGGGAAGAGGCACTTTGCAAGTCTGGCGAAGAGGAGAGAACAGACTGCGTCGATCCTGTGACGGTGTCAAATCCCTCCAACCAGGCTGGAGCTTCCCCGGAAACGTCCGTATGTGTTTCTTCGCCTAGCGCGAAGGCTGATCTGCAGGGTGTTCGTCTCGTTAATGAACCTGCTCGTGAGTCGGTAGGTGAGTCTAAGACGGATGGACGCGATGATGACTGGTGGGATATTTTGAAGGAGAGTTCCAGTTTTAATTTCCCGTCTCATGGAGATCCAGTCGTATCGTCTCCGTCCTATTCGTCGCGTGATCCGGGTGCGGAGCCTCGCGGGAATGTGCGTGTTTCACAGTATGGGGCACCTTCCGGAAAGCACGAAGCATACCCGAAATGTACTTTTCAGGAAGAAATGCCTCGGCATGAAGCTTCTGCTTCGGCTCCGTATTTGGGGATGGATGTTGGTTCTGCATTTCGTTCAAGTCCAGTATTTTCGGAGCACGGCGGCAGGAATGCGTCTTCAGCCTCTGCGCCTTCGGGGGCTTGGCTGTCCTCATATTCTGATGAGCCTGTACGGAGCGAAAGACGCCATACTAGTGTGGATCAGCTGATTTTGGAGGCTCTCATGGAGGATACGGTACACTCCATGGGGCTTCTACAGAAGATCCTTCTTGCGGTACGGGAAGAGAATTTGCAAAATACCGGTCTGTCACAGATCTCAGACTACTGGCTTGAACTGCAAGAACTTGTGAAGGGGGCGATCCGTCGTATTGCACAGGAGAGAAGTTTCGCAGCGCAGACGCATCGCGAGCCTCTTTTTAGTTCGTTTTCCGGACGTCCGCAGCGTAATTCTGTTTCTGAGGATCGTGGTATTTTCAGAGCTGACGTGTATGGGACACGTACCGCGGAGGAGAGTCGAGGGAACGCGGATCTTCGAGTTGCTGGTTCTAAGTCTGTTTCCGTAAACCCATTCCATGAAGTTCTTCATACTCGTCAGAATGGAGTTTGGGATGCCGTAGATCCGGCAGCTTCAGCTCCTGCTGATTTTTCCGGCAGTGCGTCCAGTCATGTGTCCAGTCGTGCGGGATATGAAACTGGGGCAGGTCCGTATTCGGATCGAGGTTCCGACGTTGTAAAGAATTCCGCCTCGCCAAAGGGCTCTTCGGAGTTGGATGCGTTTCTCACGCAGGCCGTTCTGAAAGCTCTAGCTGCCGGCAGGCTTTCTGATCCGTCGGCAGATCCGTTCCGTGAGGTTCGAGCAGATGCTGGAAGTGTTCCTGCGGGGAGTGTTCCTGCGGGGAGTGTTTCTGCCGCTGATCACACCATTTCGTTTGGCCGTAAGAGGTCCGATGTGCGTATCGAGCCGGAATTTGGAAGCGGCGACAGTCGAAGATCCGTGCCGCCTGCGGACTTTTATCAGCCGGAAACGCTGATCGAAAATGGGATCTTGCAGAGAAATTCTGTTTCAGCCGGTGATCTTCCGATGAATTCCTTCACGAGTGAGGGAGCTGGAGTTGCTGGTGAGCGCTTTGGAACGGAATCTCTCGGACGCGCTCCAGTCAGAGTGGAGGCCGATCGACCTGAGCTTTTGAGGGATGAAATTCCTTTGGAGGAGAGACGGTATTCTTCGGCTGATGGGCTGGGAGAGCTTTCAGGAACTTTGGAAAATACGGAAGAGGGAGATGGTCAGGAACTTTCCCTTTTGCGATCCATCCTCCAGAAGTGCCGCACTGCCGACGCGTTGGATATGGAGACACAGGAAAGACTTTTTCAGATCATTTCCCAACTTCAGACTCTGAATTTAAATTCCTGATTTGAAAGTTGGTGATGGAAATCATATATAATCCCCCAATATTCATCGTATTCATAGAAAAGTAAACTGAAGATCAATGCTGACGGAGAAATTCGTCAGCTTTTTTCTTTTTTTGTTCTTTCTTTAATGAAAAGGGCCTTGGGTAGCTTGCAGTAAAATTTTTTTGTGGTAAAATAAGATGAACGTATGGCAGTCTGCGTCTGTAATTTGACCGAATTTCAGGAATGGCGGTTTTCAAGAGGATCCCGTTTTTCTGATTTTGGTTTTCAGATCATGAAAGTGCTCTGGACGGCAGGATCGCTGGAAAGATGAAATTTCAAGGAATTTTAAAAAAGGAAGAAAAATGAGAGACGAAACGAAATGCCTTCATGCCGGATATACTCCGAAAAATACGGAACCGCGCGTGGTCCCCATCGTTCAGAGCACGACGTACGTCTATGATTCTACGCGGGAAGTCGCGGCAGTTTTTGACGATCCGACGAAAAGTCTGATCTACTCCCGTTTTGCGAATCCGACGGTCATGGCGGTCGAGGATAAGATCGCAGTGCTCGAAGGAGGCGTGGGGGCTATGTGCACGAGTTCCGGTCAGGCCGCTTCCCTGCTTTCGATCCTGAATCTTTGCAGTGCGGGCGACAGCTTCATTTCAACGCCTCAGATTTACGGCGGAACGGTCAATCTTTTTGCCTTTACGCTCAAAAAATACGGCATCGAGTGCATTTTTGTGGATCAGAACGCCGACGAAGAAACCATCAGCAAAGCATTCAAACCGAACACGAAGCTGGTTTTTGGCGAGACGCTTGCGAATCCGGCTCTGACGGTCTTTGATATTGAAAAATTTGCGAAAATCGCTCACGCGCATCATGTGCCGCTCATCATCGACAACACGTTCGCGACCCCGGTCCTTTGCAAACCGATCGAATTTGGTGCAGACATCGTGATCCATTCGACGACGAAGTACATGGACGGCCACGCGGTGCAGGGCGGCGGAGTCATCGTGGATAGCGGGAACTTTGACTGGGCTTCCGGCAATTTCCCGGAACTCACCGAGCCGGATGAGTCGTACCACGGCATCATTTACACGGAAAAATATGGGAAAGCTGCCTACATTTTGAAGGCGAGAATGCAGCTTATGCGCGATTTTGGCTGCTATCCGGCGGCGCATTCGGCTTTCCTCCTGAATCTTGGCCTTGAGACCCTGGCGGTCCGGATGCCGCGTTACTGTGAAAATGCGATGACCGTCGCGAAGTTCCTCGAATCTTCGGATAAAGTCGAGTTCGTGAAATATCCCGGTCTGGAAAGCGATCCGGATCATGAACTCGCGAAAAAGTATCTTCCGAAAGGCTGCTCCGGCGTCATTTCGTTCGTTGTGAAGGGAGGACGCGACAAAGCGGAGAAGTTTATGGATTCTCTCAAGCTCGCCTCGAATGAAGTCCACGTTGCCGACATTCGCACATGTGTCCTTCACCCGGCAAGTGAAACGCACCGTCAGCTGACGGACGAACAGCTCAAGGCAGCCGGCATCGATCCGGGGCTGGTCCGTTTCTCTGTGGGACTCGAAAATATCGATGACATCATGGAAGACGTGAAGAACGCCTTAGAGGCGATCGACTGAGTGAACGTTAAATTACGGCGCGGTTTCGGCTGCGCCGTTTCTTTTGATCTCGGCATGGATGGGGTCCCATGTTGCCTGCCTTCCCCCTGCCTTCCCCCTGCCTTCCCCCTGCCTTCCATCCCATTTTGCTGACAGAAAGGAATTTTCTCATGAAAAACTCCCGATTCGTAAATCGTCGCGGTTTTTTGACTGCCGGAGCCGGTGCTGCGCTTTCCGTTTCTCTTGGTTCTGCCGTTTCTGCTCAGGAGCAGACTGCAAACAATACCGTGAAATTTAGTGTTTTTGCCGACATTCACCATGCCCCAGGCGTTTTTTTAAGCCGAACTCCGGAACATCTCGTCCAGATCCAGGATCGGGCGGTCCGTGAAAAGTGCGATTTCATCATCCACTGCGGAGATTTTTGCCATGATCCACAGAAAGAAACGGAATTTGTAAAACTTTTCAATGATTTTCAGATCCCGAGCTACCATACGCCCGGAAATCACGATTTCGACGGTTGTTCTTGTGAGGCGACCTTCAAAGCCTACCGATTGGAGAATGGATTTTACTTTTTTGACCGAAACGGGTTTCGTTTTGTGGTGCTGGATGCTAACTATTTCCAAAACGAAGACGGAACTTTTACACATTACTCGAATGGGAACTATTTCAAGTATCGCGGAAATGCCATTACGATCCTTCCGCCGGAAGAAATGGAATGGCTTGCGAAAACGCTGGAAGATTCCCCGTTCCCGTGCGTACTTTTCAGTCATCAGAGCTTTGAGCGTGAAGTTGGAAGTATCGCGAACTGGGAGGAGATCCGCGAGTTGATCGATTCTGTGAATGCGCGTCATCCTGGAAGGATCCGAATGTGCATCAACGGTCATCATCACCGTGATTTTATTCGTATACAGAATCAGGTCGTCTATTTTGAAATGAACTCTGCTACGCACGAATGGCTGGAAAAGACGCATGATCTTTTTCCGGAAGATGTGTGCCGTGAGCATCGCATGGTGAACCACACGATCGTTTTTGAGGATCCGATCCACGCTGTTGTGACGATGGACTCGGAGGGATTGATCAAAATTGAGGGAATGGAGACCGAAATGTTCATGGGCGTGACGCGAACTCGTGCCGGAATGAAATTCGCCGACGCTTCTGGACGTCCTGTTTTTGCGAAAGTACAGTCTGCTGAAATGCGTTTTTCCTATTGAATTTGGTGAATTCGCGGGATTTTGGACTGGCAGGAGTTGCCTGTGAGCAGCTTTGTGGAGCTGCTTGTGGAGTTTTTTACGAAATTATTTCATTGGAGGCTGTTTTTGATGCGAAATCATGGATTTTTGAGGGCTGCAGTCCGGTTTTGCTGTCTGATCGGGACGGGAGTCTTGGGGACGTGTTTCATTTATGCTGAAACTGTCATTCATGCGGACGTAACGGCTCCCGTCGCAGCGGAAACGCAGGAATTTGATGTTGTGATCTACGGAGGAACCTCCTCGGCGGTCGTGGCGGCAGTGCAGACAAAGAAGATGGGAAAGTCGGTCGTTCTGGTCAGTCCTGACCGGCACCTAGGCGGGCTTTCTTCCGGAGGATTAGGGTTCACGGACTCGGGAAATACCGGGACGGTCGGCGGATTGGCGCGGGAATTCTATCGCCGAGTCTATACGGAGTACCAGAAAGGATCCGCTTGGAAATGGCAGAAGATCGAAGAGTACGCCAATGAAGGTCAGGGAACGCGCGCCATGCTCCATGAAGACCGCACGATGTGGATCTTTGAACCGCACGTTGCGGAAAATGTTTTCGATGCGTGGGTCGCGGAAATGGAGATCCCGCTCTATCGAGAGGAGCGTCTGGACCGGGAAAATGGCGTCGAAAAGGATGGAACGGCAATTCGAGCGATTTCAATGCTTTCGGGCAAACGTTTTGTCGGACGTGTGTTCATTGACGCGACGTATGAGGGGGATCTTATGGCGTCGGCGGGCGTTTCCTATACGCTGGGGCGTGAGGCAAACTCGGTCTACGGTGAAAAATGGAACGGAAACCAGGTCGGGATCCTGCATCATGGTCACTGGTTCAAGACGAACATCAGCCCGTACCGGATTCCTGGTGATCCTGAGAGCGGTCTGTGCCGTTTTGTGGATGATTCGGAACCGGGAACGCGAGGGGAAGGGGATACGCGGATCCAGGCGTACTGCTACCGCCTCTGCATGACGGACTGTCCGGAAAATCGGATCCCGTTTACGAAACCAGAAAATTATGATCCGGAGAATTACGAGCTTTTGCGCCGAGTACTCGGATCCGGATGGCGTGAACTTTTCCATAAATTTGACCGGATCCCGAACTGGAAGACCGACACGAACAATCACGGGCCGTTCAGTATGGATTTTATCGGACAGAACTACGATTATCCGGAAGCCTCCTACGAACGCCGTGAAGAGATCTGCCGTGAGCACCGTGATTACCAAATGGGCCTGCTGTACTTTTTGGCGAACGATCCGGGGGTTCCGGAGGACGTACGTGAAAAGATGAGCTGCTGGGGACTTGCGAAAGATGAATTTCCCGAAACGAACGGCTGGCCGCATCAGATCTATGTGCGTGAAGCTCGCCGAATGGTGGGGCTTTACGTCGTGACGGAGCATGACTGCTTCGGGAAAACTCCCGTGGAGGCACAGGGGGTTCCTGCCGGTTCTGTCGGAATGGGATCCTACACGCTGGATTCGCACAATGTGCGCCGGTATGTGAAGGAAGATGGATTCGTACAGAATGAGGGCGACATCGGCGTCCATCCGCACAGTCCATACCATATCGATTATCACGCACTCACTCCGAAACGGGAAGAGTGTTCCAATCTGCTCGTTCCTGTCTGCGTTTCCAGCTCGCATATCGCCTTTGGCTCGATCCGTATGGAGCCAGTCTTCATGATTTTGGGACAGAGTGCTGCAACTGCTGCGTGCATGACGCTTGACGCACAGTGTGCTGTTCAGGACCTTTCCTATGAAGCACTTGCGAAGCAGCTGAAAGAGGATGCCCAGATCCTTGAGTATGCACGTCCTGCCGCTCGTGATTCTGCCGACGGGATTCCAGAAAAGAAGATCACGGGAATCTATTGTTCCGAAAAACACGCGAAACTGGAAGGAAACTGGGAACGCGGATGGACGAAGGGACCGTTCGTTGGAGACGGTTACCTTCACGACGGCGGGACCGGCTGCGGAACGAAAAAGGCAGTTTACTCGCTGAGTGTTCCAAGATCCGGACTTTATGAAGTGCGCCTTGTTTACGCACCTCATGCCAATCGTGCCGAAAATGTGCCGGTCGAGATCCATGCGGCCGACGGTGTGAAGACGGTCTTGGTGGACCAGAAACGATCGGCGTCCGCTCCCTTTCAGACGCTCGGTACTTTCCGATTCGAGGCGGGTGAAAATGCAGTGAAGATCGTCATCTCGAACAGAAAAACCAATGGCCATGTTCTGCTTGACGGCGTTCAGCTGCTTGCAAAATAGACAGTCTGTAGTTCCTGCACAAAGAAGAACACACAAAAAAGCCTTTCCAAGTCCATTGACTCAGAAAGGCTTTTGATTTTTGTTTTGTGTCTGAAAAAGAAAGTCAGGATTCCAAGACGTCCTTTTCACGAGCCTCGGCCATCGTCTCGATCTCTTTCGTGAACTTTTTGATCAGCGTTTCGATCTCTTCTTTGGCACTGTCACGGTCATCTTCCGAGTACAGTTTGTCTTTTTCGCCTTTATCACACGCCTTGATACCGTCGCGGCGAATATTGCGGAGGGAGACTTTTGCTTCCTCTTCCAGCTCGCCAATGCGGGAGACCAGCTTCCTGCGCGTTTCTTGAGAAAGCGGCGGAATGTTGAGGCGGATCACTTTTCCGTCGTCCTGCGGTGCGAAACCAAGGTCGCTGTTGATGATCGCCTTGGCGATGTCTTTAAGCGTGGACGGATCGTAGGGACGGATCACAATCTGAGTCGGTTCCGGACAGCCGACGGAAGCCAACTGTTTCAGCGGGCACTGGGAACCGTAGGCATCCACTTTCAGTGAATCGACCAGTCCCGGATTGGCACGACCAGTGCGGATCCCTGCGAGGTTGGATTTCAGACGGGCGACCGCCTTTTCCATGCGTTCTTCAACGTCTAAAAGAATATCGTCAGTCATTTTTTTCTCCGTAACCTGAATTTTTTCCTAAAAATTGGAAATCAGTGTCCCAATATTTTCACCACGGACTGCCTTTTCGATATTGCCATCCACCCGGTAATTGAATACGCGAATAGGCAAGGCGTAACCCATACATTTCGTCACGGCACCCTGATCCATGATCTTGAGATGCTTGGCTAACACTTCATCATAAGTCAGCTGCGGATAGAAAAGCGCCTCGGGATCCATGACCGGATCGCTGGAGTAAACACCGTCTACCTTGGTAGCTTTCAGCAGAATGTCCGCTTCCAGCTCCAATGCACGCTGTGCCGCGCCAGTGTCGGTCGTAACAAATGGACTTCCGATCCCGGCAGCAAGAATGATGACACGGCCTTTTTCAAGATGATGCAAAGCACGGCGGCGAATGTAAGGTTCCGCAACTCCGTCCATTCGAATCGCGGTCATGACGCGCGTCGCGCAACCGACAGATTCCAGTGCATCCTGCATCGCAAGCGCATTCATTACGGTCGCAAGCATTCCCATGTAGTGAGCCGTAGCTTCGTGAATGTGCGCACCCTGCGTCATGAACTGTGCACCGCGCAAAATGTTTCCGCCGCCCAGAACCAGCGCGATCTGCGTTCCACACAGTGTCGCTGCGTGGACTTGCTTTGCGATCGAGACGACGGAGTCCATCGAAATACCACGCCCGCCCGGAGGCGCGATAGCTTCGCCGGAAATCTTCAAAATGAGACGTTTGAATGCGGGAGTGGTTTCGTTTGCCATTTTTTTATCCTTTTGTCAAGGTTTTAACTATTTGCCAAGCATCCAGTGAACGAACTTGGTGATCTTCAGACCGTTCTGATTGGCGAACTGTTCGACCGTGACGGACGGATCCTTCACGAACGGCTGGCTCAGCAGGCATTTGCTGGCGAGGAATTTGCCCATGGAACCGTTGATGATCTTTTCTTTGATCTCGTCCGGTTTGTTCGCATTTTTCGGATCGGCATTCATCAGCTCAAGCTGGATGCGGCGTTCGTTTTCGATGACGCTCTGGTCGAGGTCTTCTGCACGGAGTCCCTGCGGTTTCATCGCTGCGATGTGCATGCAGATGTCACGGCCAAGTTCTTCGTTACCTTCTTCCAGAAGGAGGAGTACGGCCGATTTGTGGTCGTGGTGGAGGTAGCTGGAGCAGAGACCGTCAACTTTCATGTAGCGCTTCACGCGGAAGACTTCACGAATACGATTGAACAGTTCATCGAGCTGTCCCTGAAGCGTGGTGCCGGCGCTCGGGGATGTCTGAGCCATGAGGTCTTCGACCGTCGCGAATTCCGGATTCGTAGCGACGACTTCCGCAATGTCGTTGGCCAGCTGAATGAAACCTTCGTTCGTCGTGACCGGGGCGCTTTCGCACAGAAGTTCAACGATACCGAGGGAACCATCTTTGCGGACCATCGCAATGATACCTTCTTCCGTCGTACGTTCCTGGAGTTTTTCAGCCATTTTGGCAAGGCCCTTCTTGCGGAGGATCTCGATAGCGAGATCTTCATTGCCGTCCGCTTCGGTCAGAGCTTTTTTGCAGTCCATCATGCCGAGACCCGTTTTGTTACGGAGTGCCATAACCTGTGCCGCTGTAATTGCCATAATTTTCTCCTTTTATGTGAAATTTTATGTTTTTTGTGACTTTAAGCATCCGCCCGCTTTCTCTGAAGAAGAAAAACTGGGCAGATCGTGCGAGTTCATCCAAAAAAATCATCCGCGAAACATCAGCCCCGCGGATGATATTCCGATTCGAAAATTACTCTTCGGTCTTTTCCTCGGCCGAGTTTTTGGCGGCCTGAATGGATTCGGAAAGGTAACCGATGATCAGATCGATGGAACGAATGCTGTCGTCGTTTCCGGGGATCGGGAGATCGATGAGATCCGGATCGCAGTTCGTGTCGATCAGGGCAATCGTCGTGACGTTCATTTTGCGAGCTTCAGCGACGGCGTTCTTTTCTTTTTTCGGGTCAACGATGACCAGCACTTCCGGAATACGGTTGAGGGTACGCAGACCGTTCAGGTTGCGGTACATTTTGCGGTATTCACGGTTCAGACTGGACTGCATTTTTTTGGAGTACTGCGAGAACTCTTCACTAGCGCGGAGGGTTTCGAGTTCGGTCAGGCGGTCGAGACGTTTCGTAACGGTACGGAAGTTGGTGAGGGTACCGCCGAGCCAGCGTTCACTGACGAACGGCATACCACAGGCGGTCGCCTGACGTTCGATGATTTCAGAGGCCTGACGTTTGGTTCCGACGAAGAGGACCAGACTGTTGGCGGCGACGACCTGCTGGAGGTACTTACGCGCGCGGAACAGACCGCGGAGGGTTTCGCGAACGTTAATGATGTGGATCTGATTGTGCTTTCCGTAAATGTACGGACGCATTTTCGGATTCCAGCGGCTTGCACGGTGACCAAAGTGAACACCAGCATCGATCAGGTCTTTGACCAAAAGTGACGACATTTTTTCTCTCCCTCTAAATTAGAGTCACATCAGACAGGCAGCGCAAAACACTGACGGTACGCGTCTGCCCATAGGGTCCGACGTTCGGTTAATCGGCTGCGAAAATAACGTCCACAGGAAGCCGTAATCCAATGGACCCTCCTGATTATACCAAATTTCCGTTTTTCGTCAAGAGCGTGTCCCGCAATTTTCTTCATTTTTGGCCAAATTTTCAAAATTTCGGGCGTTTAGAAACGGAGTGTCGGTCTGCGGATCGGTTTCCGTTTAAAATTGGGAGTGTGTTTTCTTGAAATTGGGGGTGTATTTTCCGCGAAACGCATTTTTGGAGAACTGTTTTTCAGGTCTTTCTATCATCTTTTTGCTTGAGTTTAGTCATTGGGGGGAACCTCAATGATTTTTTCTGAAAACGCGCGTCCCAGCGTGAAGAGAAAGTCGGAAAAGCGATTCAGCCAGCGGAGGATCTCTGGAGAAACGCGGACTGGGGCGTCTTCTGTACTGGTTTCAGGCATGCCGGTTTGGGCCAGACGCCACGCACTTCTTTCAGCTCGGCGGCATACTGCCCGTGCGAGTTGAGAGAAGGCCGCGGGTTCCGGGCCTTGGAAGGTCACAAAGTGCCGCAGGGGCGGGAGTTTGGATTCAAGGTCGTCGATCAGCGTTTCGAGTTGTGCGATTTCGGTTTCCTGGAGACGTTCGAGTGATCCCATCTGTGCGGGAAGTGGGCAGGAAAGTTCTGCGGAAATGCGGAAAATGACGTTTTGGAAGGTTTCGAGCTGCGTGTCGAGCGTTCGATCGAGCGGCTGAGCGCGCAGGATCCCGAGCCAGGAATTCAGTTCATCGAGATTTCCGAGAACTTCGATCCGCTGGTCCGTTTTGGAGATCCGTCCCCAGGGAAAGAGATCCGTCTTGCCATTGTCGCCGCTGCGGGAGTAAATGCTCATCGGACGGCCTCCGCGGTGATCTGGAGTTTTCCGATGAGTTGAGCGGCCGGCAGCAGCGTTTGCGGGAGCGTTGCGTTGGAAAAACTGCCGGAGTTGATTCGGAGATGAAGGGCGTTTACGTGATTTTGGCCGATGGTGGCGTCGAGCGGGATCCACATTTCGTTGATGTAGAGCTCGTTCCAGACGTGCCAAGCCATTTTGCCGGAACGCGGTTCAAAAATCAAGCCTTGCGCGATACGGGCCGGAATATTTCGTGCGCGGGCCAGGGCTGCCAAAAGAACTGCGTGTTCCGTGCAGTCGCCCGACGGGTCCTGCACGACTTCCAGTGCGGTCACGAAACCGCGTGCGTAGTTTTTGTTTTGGATGAAACTCCAGACACGTTTTTCCAGTGCGAGACCGAGCTTGAGCGGGTCCGTTTCTTCTGGAAGGACGGAGAATGCAAGTACACGGATCTCCGGAGCGGAACTTTGAATCATGGAGTTGGCGGAGCGGTCCTCTTCGGTCGGTTTTGTTTCCACAGGTTTTGAGCCGTCATTTTCGTTCAGCTGGGGAACGGTTTCAGAGTTTTGGGCAGCTGGAGCATTGGGGGCCGGGCCGGAACTGCGGACGGTGATCCGGAGCGTGAATGGATCGAGCGTTTCGACTTTTTGAAGATCTGTGCTCTCAAAAAGTCCGGAGAGAGCTGGACGTGTGCCGGTTTCCGACGATTTCGCGGTCACGAGGTAAACGATCTCGTGCGCATGCGCAGCTTTGGAGGAAAATGAAGACGCAGTTTCTCCGGTAAGCTCTTTTGCAAATTGGAGCGGAACGTTGAGGGTGTTCGCGAAATCGGCGGATCCTGCGATCTCTGCTGCGGTTTGGTCTGCTGTGCCGGTATCCGTTCCAAGAGCAGCTGCTGCCGCAGTCTGCGTTGGAAGTGAAGGAAATCGTTTGCTTTTTTGGTATTCGGCAAACGCACTGGCAGAAACTCGCCAGGCTGAGAGTTCCATCAGCGGCGACCAGCGTTTCCAGATGAGTCCTTTTCCGTCGCACCAGAGCGTTTCCTTTTGGAACTGCGTTTTGCTGAGCGTGCCGTCCGTTTCGTAAAGTCTCGAGCTTAGTTCAACTCGATAAAATGGAAAGCTCTGACCGTCCAGAAGCGGAATACGTTCCAGTTCGGCACAGTGCAGCGTTACGAATTCCCAGCGGAGCATCGTGGGATTCAGACGTACCAGTTCCCGCGTTTCGCCGAGGCGGATCGGAGTTTGGAGCAGAGACGTTTCGAGACCGAATGCACCGAGCAGTTTTATTTCCGCGGATTTCGGAGAGGTTTGATGTGTGGCCTGGGGGGAAACTTTTGGGGAAACTTTTGGGAATACCAGCTCCTGCTTCTGCGTCATTCCTTGGCTGGAGACCGTCAGCGAAAGGGACGGTTGGGCAGCGATCGATTCCTGCGGCAGCTCGCCAGCGTACAGGATCGGAGAACCTCCCATCGAAACTTCCGTGTGGAATTTTACCAGCTCGCCAGTCGGTTTCAGGGTTTCTTCGTGGGTGACGGAGGCAGAGACGGAATTTCCGTAACGGTTCAAATTCAGTGCAGAAGTATCCCGGATCTGAAGACCGTCGGCGGACTGACTGATCTTGCGCGTTTCAGTTCCGACGTACATTTTGTCCGCATAGCATAGAAATCCGGCACTTTCCAGTACCTGGAATGCCGTGTCTGGGGTGGGGGCATCTGTAGGTTCTGGGGGATCCGTGTGCGTCTGCGTTTCAGGACGCGGAGTCGTTGGCGTTTCATTGTGTGCAGGGACTTGCATAGTTTTTTCGTGTGCGCTTTCCTGGGGGGCGCATCCGTAAAGGAGCATGGAAAGTGAAACTAAAATGGCGGACAATAAAAGGAAATGGTGGATCTTCATGTGCGGATCTTGAAAAAAAGGAAACGATTTTTCTCCATCATACTAAAAATCCTCGAAAAGAAAAGCCCCCTCTGGGCAGATTTTAGAAAATTTCTTGCTTTGGCGGTTGATTTTTTGACGATTTCGGGTAAAATGGTGAAATTAAGACTGCGTTTTTGATTTTTTGACCGTCAGAACTTGGCGGGAGAGTGAAGCCGGGTGGTTTGGGAGTGAAACGAAACGGTTCGGGAGTGAAACGAAACGGTTCGAGAGTGAAACGAAACGGTGTGAGAGTGAAACGAAACGGTTCGAGAGTGAAACGAAACGGTGTGATGGCGGCACTGCGGCGTGCATAGGGTCCAGAAGTGAGGGCGTCAGCATGAAAAAAATGGATCTGCTTTTCATCGGCGGACGGCATAGCGGGAAAACGACGTTCATGGTGCGTGCGTTGAATGATGCGTTTTCCAATGTGCCGGAATGGATGAATCTGAAATTTTCCCTGCACGAAGAAACAGTACCGGGAGCGCTTGCAGGAAATTTCCAAGCACTTGAAGATCGTGTGCAGCCAGGGCCGATGCACGGTCCCGATTTCAGTACGGTGTGTATTCGGGCTAGGAAAAAAAAGGCATTCTGGTTTCTGATCATCATGGAAATGTTCCGACTCCTCCTCCTTCGCCGCCATATGACTGAGATCGGCGGAGTGATGCTCCAAATGTCGGAACTGAGTATTGAAAATCCTCATCTGGGAGAGTGGCTGCTTGAGCATACTGCGAAAAAAAAGGTTCCGCTTGGCGTCGTTTTGGTCGTGGATCCGTTTGCGGTTGGAAAAACATGCGAGTCGCGCCATTCGCCGGATGTTGCGGCGGTCGTGGAACGGCTCGTGGAACGTTTCGAGCAGATCTTTGTCGGAAATCCGGAAAAACGCCTTCCCGTTTCTGTCGCGGTCGTCGTAAATAAAGCGGAAAGCTTTTCGCAGTTTCGTACGAATTCACTCCGTTATGTCGATTCCGCAACACTTCGCGCTTCCAGAAATGCGCTTGGGGACGCAGACGGAATGCTGGCAGACTCTTTTCTTTTGAATGAGATCATAGAGAAACAGAGCGGCGAGATCCGCGAACTAATGGATCAGTACGACGGAAATTTCGTGAATATTTTGCAGAATGAATTTCGCAGTGTCCGTTACTTTTGGTCCGGAGACCATGAAGAACGCGGAAAAACCAATTTCTGCCGCATGACCAGCCCGCTCCTTCCGCTTCTCTGGCTTCTCGGTGAGCAGATGGAATTTTGAAAAAAGAAGATCGCGCGTCCTGAATGAAACGCGCGATCTTGGAGAATTCTTTTCTCTCGGTGCATCTGCCAAAACGACTATTTGGCGTAGCTTTCATAATTTTTGGCGATCTCTGCTTCCTCCGTGTTGCCGTTGTGGAAGTAGAGACGGTACTTGAACGTGATGGAGTCGCCATTTTTTACCGTGAGGGCACCATTCTGTTTGGGATCTTTGGTAAAATCTCGTACGCCGAACGGATTCGCGGCAAAGAGTCCGTAAGTGCGTACGTGCCAGTAGGTCGGGAATCGCTCGCTTGTGGGATGGTTCATGATCGCGACGCCGCAGTTCTGTCCGTCGATGATTCCGGAGTAATCGACCCATGGTGAGCGTTTGCCCCACGCAGCATCATCGGTGAGTCCTTCCGCATTCGTGATCTTTCCGCCCTGCTTTTTGTTGACTTCCAAGACTCCTGGTACGCGGACACCCATCGTACCCTCTTTCGTATCGCCGAAGGTCACGTCGCCGTGCGTGGCAATGAGTTTGATCTCCAGATCCATCCAGCGTCCGTGTGCGTCTGCTCCGAACGTGCAGGTGCGTTCCTCCGTCAGCAGGATCTCGTTGTTTGGGCGGAACTTCCAGAGATTGATGGATGTGAAGGAGGGAGCTTCGAATTTTGTGAATTCCTGATGCTCGATCAGACCACTGCTTTTTCCGGGGAGTTCGTGCCAGAAATCATGTCCGTTTACGTTGCCGTGAGTGAACCAGACGGAACGCTGGTGGATGTGGTCGTAGGAATCAAATGGGAACTGGGCCGGCCTTGGATCCTTCATCGGATAGTCACGTGTCAGTCCCTTTCCGTTCGGAGAGTAGACCGGCCAGAAGATCGGTTTCATTGCGTACGAAAAATTGTACGTAGTGAAATGCTGGCCGTCAATGAGGACCTTGACGGATCCGTCACTCTTTTCGAACGTGACTTCTGCTGCAGAAAGGTCTGCTTGTACCATGCCGGCCAGTATCATGCCGGCCAAAACGAAAATTTGAAAAAATCTTTTCATGGATGGTCCTTTTTTGAAAGGTGAGTTTAAAAGGAAAGTTGATCTAGTCGGACCGGTCATCCAAACATTTGCGGTCCGTATGTTCGATAGCTGTGTAGGGAACGCCCCTCTGTGCGGGTAACGGCATCAAATGGCCTGCGTCAAAGCCCGGGCGCAGACTTGGCGTTTGGCCGTCATTTCACGAGCTGCGCATTTGCAAAAGCTGCGTGATCGGAAAGGCTTCCTTTCTCTCCAAAATCGACCAAAATGGTGAGTCTGCGTGCACCGGAAATATCGAGCGAGAGAGACTTCGGCGCATCTTTTCCTGTGATGGTCTCGCGGAAAAGAAGGCGTTCATCTGCCAAGATCGAGATTTCGACTGAACCTTCAGGACGCACGTGATCGTCGATCCCAAGAGTGGTCTCGAATTTCTGAAACTGTCCCGGAAGGCGAAAAACCATTTTCGTACGGGATGTTAGTTCAAGGCCGTTTGCGTACTCCTTCCCTGCCAGCCGGATCGCTTTCCCTGAAAATCCCTGATCGAGCCGCGGTGCGTAAAATGTACGTGCAGCGTCGAAAAAACTACTATTTTCCATCTCGGAACTTGTGGTGTTTGGGGGATCCTGCGCGGTTTCGGAGGACGTTTGGGCTTGCGTTTCTGGGCGTGTCCCAAAGGAAGTTTCCAGAAGCCCGGAAGTCAGTGGAAAGTAAGGGGTCCACTCCACAGATTCTGGTTTTAGGTCCGTCAGAAAAAGCGTGCGTCCATGTGTGAGATCCAGTACCCGGAGCGTCTTGATCGGCAGATCGAGCACGTGGCCGGTGGTCGTGATGCAGCGCAGTTTCATCTCCTCGGCATTTGGGGATCCGCCGGGAGTTGGATCTGCGGTGCTGTGGTCGGAATTCGCGGAGTGGAGACGGTCGGTCTCGGGAAACTCTAGACAGGAAACGGAAAGTTCACTGCCGAACGCATCGGTCAGGACACCGAGAAGCGGTTTTTCGCGGAATGCGGGATCCGTGATTTGATTTTCCTGTTGGGCGGCGGATCCTGCTGACGCAGTGATCGATGTGAACCGGAGCGCGAAAATGTGCCGAAGACGAACGTTGATCGATTCACCGTCCTGCTCGAAACGCACCGCTTTGTTCGTTATTTCGAGAATCGTTCCGTAGTAGAAATTCAGCTTTTCATTACGGAAAACGATGAGCATGTCTTCCTCGGTCTCCTGATTCCGGATCTCTTCCCAATCGGCATCGAGGTCCTTGTCTGTGCCCAGCCGGGATGGCTGAAAAAGGATCTCTGCAACCTCTCCGCTCTTTGCTGCGGCATTTCCGCCTCCGGCCGGTTCCAGCTGAAAAGTTCCATCTTTCAGTGTTATGGAGCGGACTTTCAGGAGTGTGTCGCCAAGCTGGACTGACGGCAGCTCTTTCGGCATTTCCTCGGAGGTTTCCTCTTCAGGACCTGTGGTGGAGATATTATTGCCATTTCCCGATGAATTTGGTGTTGTTGAAACGCTTTCTGGAGGCGGAACCGGAGAAAAACGGAGTACCCTGAGCGTGCGGACCGGAAACGCCGTGATCTCAGGTGCGGACGGCGTGCTTTTTTCTTGCGCCAGCTCGATCTGAAGCTCATCTCCCGCACTCCCTAAAAATTTTCCGGAGAGAGTCCTGCCGTCCTGTGTTTCAAACTGGACTGGAACTCCTTCGGCTTTGCAGAATTGTCCGGCAAGGAGTGCTGTCCAGAAGACCAGCGCAAGACGCAAACCGTTCCGCAACCGGTTTGGGGCCGAGGGGAAATGTCCGGGGGAACGGCGTCGGAAATTTATTCTTGAATTTGGATCTTTTATTTTCATGTCTTTATTTTGGGGGATGTGAGTGAACGGCGTTTTCGCAAAAACGGCGAAACAAAACGGCGGGGAGTTTTCTTTCTTGGGGAAAAAGGTCTCTCGCCCATCTGGCCCTGCTTGAGAGCATTTTCTTTCGATCGTTCGCGTTTTACTCCGCGTTTTACTCCGCGAGGCGCCTGAAGTACTGCTCGATCGCATCGCGGTAGTGGGGCGGGAAATCGCGTCCGAGCTGCTGAAGGATCTCTTCACGTTCCTTTTCCGGGAGCGTTCCCCATTCTTTTTCAAATTTTAACTCGCGCCGAGTTACGTGTCCTGGTCCCTTGCCTCCGGACGGTTTCGCTTTCCCGGAAGGTTTTCCTGGTTTCAGTGATCTGCTCATGCGGCTTTGCTGATCTTTCGCTTCCTGCTCCATTTCGTCGATCATCGAATCAAGCATTTTTATGATCTCTTCCTCGGAATTCTGAACGTTTTCTCCTGCGTTTCCAAAATCCAATCGCCGTTCCACGCTCTTCATTTTGCGAGAGATCATTTCGAGCGATCGATCCTGAAGCGCCTCCAGATCCTTTTTCATTAACTGCGTTAGTGCAGAAAAACGCGCTGGGATCGTGTATTTTTCTCCATTTTGTTCAGAAAAAGTTTCCAGTTCCTGAAATGCTGCGAGAGAGTTCAGGCACGCTTCCCTCTCAAGCATCTGATGTTCCGTAACTGCCCGGTAAAACCAGTATTCTGAGGCGAGCTGGAATGCCTCCTGGGAAATTTCCAGGCCGGCAAAAGTTTCTAAGTGGTCTGGCTGCGTGTCTTGGGGAGGTGTGTTCTGTGCTGCAGCCTCTAAAAATGGGGCGTTTTCAACGGAACGGAACGCTGTCAATGCAGAGTCAAACTTTCCCACGCGAACGTCAGCGATCGCATTTTGGATCTGAAGGCGTTCGTGTTCCGTTGGTTCCAGCCTCAACTTTTTTTCTTCCGTAGCGGCGTTCTGTTGTACATGGACCTCCTCCTGCGTCCACGCAAAGGTCGGAAAGGCCGACTGGAAGAGCGTCAAGAATGCCGCTAGGAAAACCGCTAGGAATGCCGGATGAAATGCAGTCAGGCCTCCAAAAGAGCAGGGAAAATTCTGGATTTTTTTGAATTCTGCGTTCATTCTGTACCCTCCACTGCCATTTCATGAACGATCCTGCGTATTTTTTCCTGCTGACGCGAAAGGTTGCGGAGTATCTCCAAATGCGTTGGATCCTGCGTTGTTTCTCCGGAGAGCATCTTGCCGATCTCCTGCGTTCTTTGCCAGATCCGGATCTGTGCAGAACGGATCATCTTCAACTCTGCGATCCGATCGATGAGAGCCGGGTCTTCGCCATTTTCGGCCACTTGCGATTCCTGGTCGCCGCCGTCCTCCTCATCATCCTGCATTTCGCGTTCCGCTTGCTTTACTGCCGCCAGCATCTCTTCCAGTGCCGCGAGAATGTCTGCCTCGATTTGAGCCGTCAATTTGTCAGCTTTCCCATTCGCAAGCAGTTCCGTGACGGTCTGCATGTCTTCGATGGCCGACGTGAGGACTTCTGTCATCATTCGTGCGCGTCCGTCTTCATGGAGGAGTTGGCGGAGTGTTTCAGCTTTCAGTGCGAGTTCCTTCTCCCGCCGACTGAGCCGCGTCGTTTCGTCCTTGAATTCTGAAGTTCGTTCCTTTTCTGGAATGTTCGTCAGACGGTTTGTGTCATCCAGGATCCCCTGCTGTGTCTGGATGAGTGCCTGGATCTGAGTCTCGATGTGCGCCAGTGTCCGCTTCGTTTCTTCTTCACGCAGCTGACGCAGGATCTTTTCGAGTTTGGCTTTGGCTTCATCCAGTTCCTGGAGAGCTTTTTTCTGTTCCTCCAGAGCACCGCTTCGCTGCGAATTTTCCAGCATTTTTCGTGCTGCATCCATGCGTTTCTTTGCTTCTCGCAGTGCTTGGGAGAGATCCTTTTCCCCCGAGGCGTTTTCTTCGTTCGGATCCATTTCTTCCGGAGTTTCCCCAGTATCTTTCTGGTCTGCGTTTTTCGGTCCCTCTTCTTTTTCAGATCCTTTTCCAGACGGAGTCATGCTGCCGTCTTTTTCTTTTCCTTCATCCCCTTCATTGGGGGCGTTTTTATCTTCTTCGTCAGTGATCTTCCGCGCCAGTTCTCCCGTTTTGCGTGCATTTGCGTCCTGTTCTTTCGAGAGTTCCCTGACGTCTCGAGCCAGCCGAGTTCTCCCCTCGAGAGACTGCTGTTCGCGGATCCGCTGGTTCAGTTCCTTTAAATGGGCACGCAGACGTTCCGTTTCATTCTGAAGCCGACTGCTTCGGTCCTCCGATTCCAGTTTTTCCAGGATCTTTTTTAGATCCGGGATCAGTTTTTGTGCGGTATTGCTTGCCTGCGAGAAAGACTCTTCGCGAAGTTCTTCAACGAGCCGTTCCATTCTCTGCTGGATCCGGAACTCATCGCTCAGCCTGCGAGCCTCTTTCAGTAATTCCGTACGATTGGGGTCGTTTCGGAGCATTTCAAGCATCTGAGGGATCTTTTCATTCCAAAGTTTAAAACTGCGCAGGATCTCTTCCTGCCGAACCGTTAGACGTTCCGGACTTTCCTTTTCTTTGGCTGCTGCATTCTGATCTTCTGTGTTTGGTGCGTCTGTTTTTCCTTCCTCTTTTCCTTCCTCTTTT
>JAFQOH010000001.1:0-1761 GCA_017403345.1 Thermoguttaceae bacterium | reverse complement strand
CTTGTTACACCGTCGAGAAACGTCACGGTTTGAGTGTGTGATAACGCTTGTTACGATGTCGGGAAACGACGCGGTTTGGGAGTGCGATAACGCTTGTTACACCGTCGAAGAACGTCGCGGTTTGAGAGTGTGATAACGTTGTTCCGCCGTCAGGAACGGTACGCACTTGTCGGATGAGCCTTCTTTTTGTGTTTTTCGTGTTCTCCCTGACGTTTCCGGGAGTTTTCCGTATCTTCCGTGGTCGGCAAATCCCCCAAAAATCCCGGATCCAGCAGATTTTGAGGACGGAGACTGGGAAATTTTGGAGAAGATGCCGACTTTTTCCTTTCTTTTTCCGGGGGGGACCTTTCATAAAAACGAGCTTTATGGTATCATGAAGGGAGATCCTGGATCGTATAGGGAAATTTTTCCGAAATTTTGAGAATTTGAGAAAAGGAGAATTTATGGATAAGTATCCGATCGGCGTTTTCGCGAGTATTGGAGCGGGACTTGGCGTGCGTTTGGAAGTGGTTGAGGAACTGGGGATCCATTCCGTTCAGCTCTGCTGCCCGCATAAGGAAGACCGGACGGAAGAAAATGCGCGCGAGTTCATTCAGAAACTGGAGAAGATCGGCGTGAAGATCTCCGTCGTGTTCTGTGATTTCAAAGGCGAAAGCTACGCCACGATCCAGAAGACGAAAGAAACCATCGGTCTCGTGCCGCCGACGCTTCGTAATGAGCGAAAACAGGAGATCCGTGAGATCGCCGATTTCGCGAAAGTGCTCGGATGCGATCGGATCGGGATCCACATCGGGTTCATTCCGCACGAAACGGATTCGGACGACTATCGTGATCTGGTCGCGTCGCTTCAGGAGCTGGCCGACTATCTCAAGGCTCAGGGACAGGCGTTCCATCTGGAAACCGGACAGGAAAAGGCAGACGGACTGCTGCAGTTCCTGACGGATGTGGGACGCGACAATGTGTTCATCAACTTTGACCCGGCAAACATGATCCTCTACGGTTCCGGCGAACCGATCCCGGCACTGAAGAAGCTCGGGAAGTACGTCCGCAGCTGCCACTGCAAAGATGCCAAATGGTCGGATCAGCCTGGCGAAACGTGGGGCGCGGAAGTTCCGTTCGGCACGGGCGACGTGAATGCGAAGCTGTTCCTTGAGACGCTGAAAGAGATCGGTTACGAAGGCCCGCTGACGATCGAACGTGAGATCCCGGCGGAACCGGAACGCCAGAAAGCGGAGATCTCGCAGGCAATGGAGCTGATCGAATCGCTGAAGAAAGAGATCTGGGGCTAGTGCCCTGCTCCCATTTGGGATCTTGAGAAATGAAAAGTGTCTCTCGTTCGGGAGGCACTTTTTGTTTTATTGCGGGGCATCCGGTCACAAAAAAACGCGAAGAGTATGAAACCAAACGCCCACACTCTCCGCATTCTCCGCACGAAAAATCAAACCGTTACTCTACTTCGAATTTGATCCCATTCTCCTTCGCATACCGTTCCGCCTCCGACCCCGCCTTCCCGTAGATGACCAGGTCTTTAGAGCAGCCCCAGAACGCATAATTTCCAATGCTCGTCACGCTGTCGGGGATCGTCACCGACGTGAGGCGAGTGCAGTCACGGAACGCGAAATTTCCAATGCTCGTCACGCCGTCGGGGATCGTCACCGACGTGAGGCTCGTGCAGTAGTTGAACGCTTCATCTCCAATGCTCGTCACGCTGTCGGGGATCGTCACCGACGTGAGGCTATCGCACCAGCTGAACGCTTCATT
>JAFQOH010000087.1:0-17258 GCA_017403345.1 Thermoguttaceae bacterium | reverse complement strand
ACGAAAAATCTGACGGCCTGCCCTCCTGACAGTGAAAATCGGGAATGCCGCTACATTCCGCGTCATCAGACTTTCTTCATAAACGGCCTTTTGGGGAAAAAAATCCAAAAACTTCTGAAAAGGGCGTGTTGTGTCTGTTATGCCGGACATTTGGGTCGTACTGAATGTGTGGGATGGGTAAAATGGTGTGATTTTGTAAAGTGTGCGGATGTGGATTTTGAAAATCAGAGTCCAGAAAAAAATTCACACCGAGGGTGAAGAATTTTTCAGTTTTGTTTGAAATTTGCCGGTTCTACCCCTTGCGAAAAAATCCCATTGCGGTACAATGAAAGAAATTTCGTTTGCATACTTATCGCGGAGGATGGATCTCGGCGGGGAACTGTAAACTGTAAATATTAAAATGGAGGATAGGTATGAGTCACGACGAACACGAACATTGTGAATGCGGCTGCGGCCGTGAGCACGAAGAGCCGATTTATATCGATACGATCACGGAGACCGGCGAAGAACTGACGTTTGAGCTTCTTGAGATCTTTGAATTTGAGGGAAAGCTCTACGCTCATCTTGCACCGTGCGATGACGATGCGGAGGATGATGCAGCTTTTGTGATGGAATGCGAGGTCGCTGAAGACGAGTACACGTTCCATGAGATCGAAGATGACGCGCTTTTTGAAAGGATCTTGGCGCATATCGGCGCTCAGCTCGTAGAAGATGAGGACGAAGAGAACAGCGAAAAAGACGGCGGCTGCGGCTGCGGCGGCTGCGGATGTGGTCGGAAATAAAGAGTACGCGGATGCCAAAATCCGATTTTCGGAAAAAAACATAAAATTTTTTGAAAAAAACGGATTTTTTTGAAAGTCGGTTTTCCCCCTTGAAAATGCGAGTGAAATGGAGGTTTAGGAAAAGTTTTTTCCATGTTGGCGGCTTTGCCCTCCTTGACATTTATTGGAAATGGGGTATAATTCCGACTCTGATTGAAGTTTTTTTGTTTTTCATGCCGGTGCTGCCGCAGAAATTGCGAAACCGACGCAGTTTTTGAGCGAAGCCGGCGGACCCGTAGATTTAATTTTTTTCAGGATGGTGTATTATGGCAGTTCCGAAGCGTAAGCACTCCAACGCCCGTACTGGTTCCCGTCGTGCTCACGACGCCAAGACCGCGAAACAGATTTCCTATTGCCCGAATTGCAATCAGGCAGTTCCGTCTCACGTTGTGTGCCCGAACTGCGGTATGTATCGCGGCATGAAAGTTGTCGATGTGGACGAAAAATAGTTTCCGGCTTGGAAATGACTCGTCTTTCAGATATTTTCCTCATCGTAAGACAGTGTTCCTGTGCTTGCGGTGAGGTTATTGTTTAAAATCGGGATGATTTTTTTGATCAAGGCCGGACGGGATGCCGGTGAATGAGAGATCGTGAGAGGATCGGCCCGAGGTTTTCCCTACTTTTCCGGAAAGGTCTGCGGGCGCCTCTTTCATTTGGACTGAAAGTTTAGATGCCGCCGGGTGCTGGATCGGTACGGACGGCATGAAGGAGCTGTTTTATGGGAAAAACCGCATTTTTGTTTCCGGGACAGGGTGCTCAGACGGTCGGCATGGGGAAAGTGCTCTACGATACACTTCCTGCTGCGAAAGCTCTTTTTGATAAAGCGGATGAAATTCTTGGCTATTCTCTGACGGACCTTTGTTTTAACGGGCCGATGGAGCAGCTCAGTACGACGGCGGTCAGTCAGCCGGCACTTTACGTGACGTCGCTGGCGGCTTTGGAGTCGCTGAAAATGTCTGCTCCGGAAGCGGTCGAAGCGTGTTCTGCGGCTGCGGGTCTGAGTCTCGGCGAGTACACGGCTCTGGTGTTTGCCGGCGTCATGAGTTTCGAGGACGGTCTGCGTGTCGTTCAGCGCCGCGGTCAGGCAATGCAGGAGGCTGCGGATGCGACTCCCAGCGGAATGGTGAGTCTTCTTGGTCCGGAAGTTGAAGTGGTCGAAGAGCTTTGCGCGAAGGCGCGCGGTGAGGAGATCCTGCAGGTCGCGAATCTGCTTTGCCCGGGAAATACCGTGGTTTCCGGAACGCGTGACGCCTGTGCGCGTGTCGTTGCGCTTGCGGAAGAGACGGGGGCTGCGCGTGCTGTCCCGCTTGCTGTTGCGGGGGCGTTCCATACGCCGATCATGCGGCCTGCGGATGAGAAGCTGGCGGAAGTCCTGGCAGGTGTCCAGATTGCAGCTCCGAGTATTCCGGTGATCTCGAATGTTGACGTTGAGGTTCACACGGAAGCCGACGATATTCGTGCGACGCTGGTGCGTCAGCTGCTTTCTCCGGTGCAGTGGGAGAAAACGATGCGGAAACTCATAGCGGACGGGTACGACACGTTCTATGAAGTCGGTCCCGGACGTGTATTGCGCGGTTTGATGAAGCGCATCGATCGGAAAATGCCGTGTCAGGGCGTTGATGTTTGAGTTTTGGAAAACTCGATTTGCCGACTGGGTGGAAAGCGCTGAGCGGCTGTGCAGGTCGTGCAGGCTGAATTGTTCAGAAAATTTCGGTTTTTATTTCCCGAAGTTTTCGGAGGGGCTTGACAAAAATTTGAAAGTGAATATAATTCAGAATTGAGATCATTCCCAAAATAGAGATTTTTTTCGAATGTGTGAAATGATTAAAAATTTTTGGAGAATATTCCGAAAATAAATCGAGAGCCTGAAATTTTTTATCTCGTGCTGTAATTTTTGGGGGACTTCATGCCAAAGTGATTTTTCCGAGCGGGTCACACACGGGGTTTGAAAACCGTATAGATTTATTTTAGATGGATCCTTTTTGAGGAGTTTATGATGTCAGAAAAACATTCACGTATGACGGTGGACCTTTCGGGCCGCGTTGCGATCGTTACTGGAGCGTCGCGCGGGATCGGTAAAGCGATCGCGGTATCTCTTGCGGAAAACGGAGCCAAAGTGGCCTGTGTCGCGACTTCAGTGGGAAGTGTTCAGGGTACGGTCGATGAGATCCGTGCGTTTGGCGGAGAAGCGGAAGCGTTTGGCTGTCTCGTTGGCGAGACGGGTGCGGCGCAGTCGGTCGTGGATGCGGTGCTGGCGAAGTGGGAGAAGGTCGATATTCTCGTGAACAATGCGGGAATTACGCGTGACGGTCTTCTTGCGCACATGACGGATGAAGATTGGGATGCCGTTCTCGAAACGAACCTTCGCGGCACGTTCCAGTTCACGCGGGCCTGTATCGTTCCGATGATGCAGAAACGCTATGGACGGATCATCAACGTTTCGAGCGTTTCGGGGCTCGTCGGCAATCCGGGTCAGGCGAACTACTCGGCGTCGAAAGCGGGCGTGATCGGTTTCACGAACACTGTTGCGCGCGAGTATGCGAAGCGTAAGATCACGGTCAACGCGGTGGCTCCTGGATTCATTGCGACGGACATGACGAAAGTGCTTGGCGACATGATCATGACGGAAGCGAAAAAACGCATTCCGGCCAACCGAGTCGGCGAGCCGCAGGACATTGCAGATGCAGTGCTTTTCCTGGCGAGTGATGCGGCGTCGTACATTACCGGACAGGTGATCTCGGTGGACGGCGGCATGACTGCCTGATCCTCGGGAGCTTTTTGTTTTTCGATATTGCGGCAGGAGCGTTTTCGGCCTCATGCCGCGATGCGGAAAAGCTTTTCATGGTGATTTTGCGGAGAAGTTTCGATTTTCGAGGCGTTTTTTGAAGCAAGATCCTTAAATTTAGGTAAATTTTCAATTTTCTGGAAAAACCTGCCCGTCTCCCCCCTTGTGTAGAGTGTGGATGTATGGTAGATTATAGAAAATGGAAGTTTTCCATTTAGAGATTTCAAAAGGAGAATTAAAGTGGATCAGAATATTACCGAACGTGTCATGAGAGTTGTTGGCGATCAGCTTGGTTTCGAAATGGATAAGCTGACCCCTGAAACATCGTTTGTGCAGGACCTTGGCGCAGACTCTCTCGATATCGTGGAACTTGTGATGGCTCTGGAAGAAGAATTCCAGATCACGATTCCGGAAGAAGCGAATGATGATGTGCAGACCATTGGCGATGCGGTTCGTCACATTGAAAGCGAACTGAATAAAAACGCCTGATTTGATATTTAGGAAATCGGCAGGGCACGAGTTCCTGCCGTATTTCTTTTTATCTTGAAAAATGATCCCGTATCGAAACGCCGTACTGTGTCGATGCGGTTTTGGTGTATGTTTGCTCTTTTTTAAAGAGGTGCAATTGTGCGTCGAATAGTCATTACCGGCATGGGGCTGGTCTCGCCGCTTGGATGTGAGCTTGATACTGTCTGGAAAGCTCTGCTAGAGGGTAAAAGCGGGATCACTGTGGTAACAAAGTATGATCCGAGTGCGTTCCGTACACGGATCGCGGGCAATATGTCGCCGGATTTTACGACAGAGGGGATCATTGAGTTCAAGGAAAACAAGCATTTGGATGATGTATCCCGTTATGCGATCGTTGCGGCGCATAAGGCGGTGAAGGATTCTGGGATCGATCTTTCTCAGGAAGATCCTGCTCGCTGTGCTGCGGTCATTGGGACGGGAGTCGGCGGATTGGAGACTCTTCAGGAGCAGGAAAAGCGGTATTTGAACTTGGGACCGGCCAAAATGTCGCCGTTTACCATTCCGCGTTTGATGCCGAACTCGCCGGCCGGTCATATTTCGATCTTGTACAATTTGCGCGGGACTAGTTTTTCGGTGAATTCTGCGTGTGCGAGTGCCGGTCATGCAGTCATGTGCATGATGGATGCGATCCGGGCGGGGCGAGTTGATGTCGGTATTACGGGCGGTTCGGAAGCGTGTGTCATCGAGATCGCCATGGGAGCTTTTTGTGCGATGCGCGCCATGTCGGAGCGTAACGATGATCCCCAGCACGCCAGTCGGCCGTTTGACTTGGACCGTGACGGTTTTGTGATGGGAGAAGGCGCGGGGATCCTCATTTTTGAGGAGTTGGAGCATGCGAAGAAGCGCGGAGCGAAGATCTACGCGGAGGTACTTGGCTGCGGGACTTCGTCGGATGCGTTTCATATCGTGCAGCCGAGTGCTTCGGGTGACGGAGCGGCTGCGGCGGTCCGCGGTGCCTTGCAGGAGGCGCATCTTGAACCGGAGCAGATCGATTATGTGAATGCGCACGGGACGAGTACGCATTTGGGCGATATTGCTGAGACGAATGCGCTGAAGGCTGTTTTCGGGAGCCATGCGTACCAGATGAATATTTCGAGCACGAAGAGCATGACGGGGCATCTTTTGGGTGCGAGCGGTGCTGTGGAGCTGATTTTTTCGGCTCAAGTGCTTCAGCATGGGGTCATTCCGCCGACGATGAACTTGGAGACGCCGGATCCGGAATGTGATTTGAACTATACGCCGAATCGTGCTGTGGAAAGGGAGTGTTCTTACGTGCTTTCCAACAGTTTTGGTTTTGGCGGGCATAATGTATCGCTGATCCTTGGGCGTTTCAGCGGTTAGGCATCGGTAAATTTTCTGAAAAACAGGAAACGAGCCATCCTCGCAATGCGGTGAGCATCGTGTGATGGCTTTGTTTTTTTACGGCAAAAGTGCCGGAAAAACTCGAAAAAGTTTTGGGTTTTTGGGATGATCGGACTTGTACTCCTGACGGTTTGTGGTATAATTGGAGGCATAGGAGAGTCTGACTTGAGCAGGCTTGCGACGAGTATCCGATTTTAGAGACAGATTTTGAGACAGATTTTAGGAAAAGAACGAAACAGATCATGTTGGAAATCCGCCAGAAGCGCGAAGTAGCACCGCGCATTTTTGAAATGATTGTTTATGCTCCCCGAATTGCGGCGAAAGCGATGCCGGGACATTTTGTGATCGCGATGCCGGATGAAGTTGGCGAACGGATCCCGCTCACGATCGCGGATTTTGACCGTGAAGCCGGCACGGTGACGCTGGTTTTGATGACGGTGGGGGTCTCTTCGACGAAACTTTCGCGTTTGAATGAGGGAGATTCGCTTTACGCGCTGATCGGTCCGCTCGGCATTCCGTCGGAGATCGACAATTTTGGGACGGTCATTCTGGTTGCCGGTGGAGTCGGTACGGCCCCGGTCTATCCGATCGCGAAATTGCTTCATGAGACGGGCAATAAGGTGATCGTGATCCAGGGAGCACGTACGAAAGAGCTTCTTTTCTGGGTCGATAAAATGGCGGCGGTCTGCGATGAGCACATCGTTTGTACTGATGACGGAACGTTTGGCCGGGCTGCTCGCGTTACGGAACCGCTGCAGGAGATCCTTGAGGCGCGGAAGGATGAGATCGGCTGTGTTTGGACGATCGGACCGGCGATCATGATGAAGTTCTGTGCGAAGACGACGGAGCCGTTTGGAGTGAAGACAGTCGCGAGTTTGAACACGATCATGATCGACGGGACGGGCATGTGCGGCGGCTGCCGGTGCACGATCGGCGGAAAAACGCGTTTTGTTTGCTGTGAGGGACCGGAATTTGATGCGCACGAGATCGAGTGGGATTCCGTGATGAAGCGTCAGCAGCAGTTCAAGTGTCAGGAAAAATGTTCGATGGACCGCTACGTCGAAGAGTGGAATACTGCGAAAAATTCGTGAGAGCGCGGACCGTATAAGGACAGCATTTGTGAAAAGAGAGAGAAACAGACCGGCAAAAGTGCCGTTTCAAATTATATTAAAGGCAAAAGAATGAAAAAAATATCCGATGTCCAACCGACCCGCACGCCGATGCGCGAGCAGGATCCGAAAGTTCGTGCCCGTAATTTTGAAGAAGTGCCGCTGGGCTATTCGCCGGAGGAAGCACGTCAAGAGGCAGCGCGGTGTTTGAACTGTCCGCGGCCGATGTGCGTGACGGGATGCCCGGTGAACGTGAACATTCCCGAATTTGTTGCGCTGATCGATCAGGGGGATTTTGCGGGTGCGGCACGTGCGATCAAGAAGACGAGTGCGCTTCCGGCAGTCTGCGGGCGAGTCTGTCCGCAGGAGAGTCAGTGTGAGTCGAAGTGCATTCTCGGCAAGAAGATGGAACCGTTGGCGATCGGGCGTTTGGAGCGTTTTGCTGCGGATTATGAGCGCGAAAACGGGCTGGTGCAGATCCCGGAAAAGGCTCCGTCGACTGGGAAAAAGGTCGCGGTCATCGGTTCTGGACCTGCGGGGCTGACGGTGGCTGGCGATTTGATTTTGCTGGGGCATGAGGTGACGGTTTTCGAGGCGTTTCACCAGGCTGGCGGTGTTTTGATGTACGGGATCCCGGAATTTCGTCTTCCGAAGGCCATCGTTCAGAAGGAAGTACACTATTTGGAAGAGCTTGGTGTAAAATTTGAACTGAATCAGGTCGGCGGCCGTAGTGTAGATGTACGGGAGCTGCTGGACATTGAAGGTTTCGACGCAGTTTTTCTTGGTGTTGGAGCCGGCCTTCCGGCGTTTATGCCGATCCCGGGGACGGAACTTGGGAATGTTTACTCGGCAAACGAGTACCTGACGCGGTCCAATTTGATGAAGGCGTATCGTTTTCCGGAATACGACACGCCGATCGCGGTCGGTCGGAATGTTTGTGTGATCGGTGGCGGAAACGTTGCGATGGACGCGGCTCGAACGGCGATGCGTCTTGGTGCGGAAACGGTCAAGATCGTCTATCGGCGCAGTGAAGCGGAGCTGCCCGCACGTGCGGAAGAAGTGCATCACGCGAAACAGGAAGGTATCGAGTTCCTTCTTTTGACGAATCCGATCTCCATGCAGGGAGACGAAAATGGGATGCTTCAGTCTATGACGTGTGTGCGCATGGAGCTGGGTGAGCCGGATGCTTCGGGACGGCGCAAGCCTGTGGAGGTCGCGGGGTCGGAATTCACGTTTGAGACGGATCTGGTCATTTTCTCGGTCGGAACGGGAGCGAATCCGATCATTACGCAATCGGTGCCGGGGTTGGAGTTGACTAGCCGCGGATATATCGCAGCGGACGAAAACGGCCGAACGTCGGTCGATGGCGTTTGGGCTGGCGGCGATATCGTGACGGGGGCTGCGACGGTCATCAAGGCGATGGGAGCTGGCCGGAAAGCTGCGAAAGACATTCATGAATGGCTTTTGAGCCGCTGATTCAGGAAAGCGAAGGAGTCTCTGCAGTGCCGCGGATGCCGCAGAGGGAAATTTTCAGGGAGAATATTTGGGATGGAAGTTGAAAAATATACGATCGAACGTCGCCCCAATGGCGTTCTTTTGGTGCGTGTGCATTCAGAAGATTCGGATGGTCAGCCGCTTCCCGATGCGGTCTTTACGTTTCGGCCGATAGACCCGCAGTACGAGATCTGGGCACGCCGTTTTGCGGAGCAGCAGGCTGTTCGATAGGTGGGGACGGTACCTGAAATTTGACCTGAATGTGTATATACCGCTGGAGTTTTCTGTCCAGCGGTACATTTTTTTCTGGAATTCTTCATTTGCGTGCGGTTTGCAATTCGTTTGGGTGTTTTTTTGTTCTTTTTTTCTGAGAAGTTTAGCAAAAACTGAAAAACTTGAGTCTTTCTTTAAAAAAATTCCAAAAAAGTGGAGATTTTCTTAAAAATCATCTCAAGAAACGCGTGAAAGAGGATTTTTTCTATTGCGCTTTTTCACTATTTTTTCTATACTTTATGCAATTATGATTAAGTTTAAATTCGTCCCATTTTGTGTTTTTTTTGTGAAGCAGAGTCTTTCACGGCTCTGTTCGGGGGCGATATGCGCTTTTTTCTTCTTTTTTGTTTTCTTCCTTTTTACTTTTTTCCTCTTTGCGGTGTCGGTTCCGGCAGCGTTAGCGGAAGGTGACGTTTCCGTTTCGGCGCTTTCTTGGCAGTGTGCTTCGGATCCTGATTCCGGTTCGTTTGTGTCTCCGGTATTTCGCGATTTTTCTCGAGAGATCGGGATAGCAGTATCGGAAGATTTCTCGGGAATGAGAGAAACGTTTACTGAAAGTGATGACTTTTCCGGGACTGGCGATGTGTTCGGGATGCAGGATAGGCTTGAGGCTGGCGGGACATCTGTCTGTTTTGTACCGACGCTGACGGACAATCTTGGCATGACGTATCCGCGGGAAGAGGAGTTTGGTATTGTTTCAGTCTCGGCAGATTCGTACACGACGCGCAGAGAGGGGCAGTATACTGTTTACGTTTTGGAGGGAAAGTGCGAGCTGCGTCAGGGGCAGGATTCTTTTTGTTCGGAAAGAATGGTCCTTTGGGTCAGTCCGCTCCAGCTGGATGCCGCACAGCGTTCGGTCTACCAGGTCCTTTTGTATTTGGAAGGGACGGCAAATGTCTCATTTGTGACTGCGAAAACGACTTCCAAAGTTGAGGCGGACATGTGGGCAGGGCGTTTGAATACGCAAACGGAGCTGCAGATCCGCGCGGAATTTGTGCCGAAAGGTGAGGGGACTTCGGGTACGGCAGGTCCGGCAGACGGTGATTTTTATACGCGGGCGTTTCAGGAAATGTTTCGTCCTGCTCGGCTTCTTTTGACTCAGTATGCTGCTTCAGCTGCGGAAGCGGGGCTGCAGGGAACAGAGGCAGGGAGTGTACAGGCACATTCTTCGCCGTCATCTTCGCCGTCATCCACACCGACGTCCACACCGTCATCCACACCGACGTCCACACTGACGTCCACACCGACGTCCACACCGTCATCTGTGTTGGAATCATCACCGGAACTTCCGCTTCAGAAAACGGAGGGAGAGGTGGTCGTTTCGAATACTCCGCTTCATACGGAAGAGGACGCGGCCATGCCGCCGTTCGTCTTTTCAACGGAAGGCCGGATCCGCAGTGGAAATATTTCGTCATTTGACCCGAATGCGATCCTTCCTGGGTCTCGCAGGATCAGTTTTTTCCCGCGCGGCGATGAGGATATGCAGATCAACGTCACGAAGAAGGGGAATCTGAACAGTGCGGTTTTCAAGAATGGGATCACCGTCTTGATCGACGGAGCGGAAAAAGAGCTGGAAGAGAAAGCACTGCAGGAGAACCGTCTGGATAGACTTGAGGCCATTCGTGATTTTCAGCTTGGGCTCATTGAGATCTCTGCGGACCGGATGGTCGTTTGGTCGGATCAGGATCTGAGCGGGATCAACGATCAGCGTTCCCTGAACCTGAAGGACCATCAGATGGAACTTTACCTGGAGGGCGACATTGTGTTCCGCCAGGGCAATCAGAAAGTTTACGCGAGCAAAATGTACTTTGATGTTTCCCGCCGCCGCGGATACATTCGTGAGGCGGAAGTGTTTGCATCATTCCCGAACGACGAAGGGCTTTTGCGTTTGCGTGCCGAGGAGATCCGAATGCCGGCGGAGGGGACGATGCTGGCGAGCGATACTTTCGTGACGACTAGTCGGATCGGCGAGCCTCTTTATCGATTCCATGTGGGAAGTCTTCTGTTTCGTTCTCAGGACCGGGTACGATTGGATCCGCTTACCGGGGAAGCCATGCGAGATCCAAAGACGGGAGAGTTCTTGACGGAGCACCATAGTGAGCTGGTCGGTCGGCGTACCAAGGTGATGGTCGGTCAGGTTCCAGTCTTCTATTTTCCGAAATTTACCGTTCCGATGGATATGCCGTCGCAGATCGTGAATCGTTTTTCGCTGCGGAGCGGTTCGATATTCGGCGTCCAGGCGATCGTCGGGTTCGATATGTATCGGCTTCTGGGAATGGAGGAACCTTGGAGCGGGACGAGTTGGGATCTGGATGCGCTCTGGTACACAAAACGCGGCCCTGGTCTCGGCACGGAGTTTCAATATGACCGGACTGGAGATGGGCAAGAGATCCCGTTGGGACTGTTTTCCGGAAAAGGAAAAGGGGAATTTGATTTTTGGGGCATTTACGATACCGGCGAAGACAATCTTGGTGAAGGCCGTCGGCATTTGGAACCGGAGACGAAATTCCGCTACCAGCTGTTTGGACGGCATCAGAGTACCTTTGGGAATGACTGGGATCTTAAATTTCAGTTAGGAGTCCTCAGTGACCGAAATTTCCAGGAAGAGTATTTTCAGCACAGTTGGTACGAGGATTCCGACCGGGCGAATCAGCTCAAGATCGGCAAGACGGTCGAAAACCGCAGTTTTTCGCTTTGGGCGGATGTGAGGACGAACGATTTCCACACGCAGACCCAGCGTCTCCCGCAGCTGGAATTCTACTGGCTTGGAGAGCCGCTGTTCGGCGATCTTCTGACGTGGAATTCTTACTCACAGGTCGGTTATGTGCACCTTTTCCCCGACACGGCTCCGGAAGATCCCGCAGATCGGGCGCTCTGGCACCTTCTTGACTGGGAAACCGAGCGGAAGGGAATACGTGCATCGACTCGCCATGAGATCAGCTATCCGTTCCAGCTCGGTGCCGTTAAAGTCGTGCCGTTCGTACTGGGAGAAGCTGCGTATTGGGGAGAGGACCTCAATGGAGATGATGCGGGGAGACTGTACGGTCAGGTCGGTGTTCGGGCGAATCTTCCGATGTGGCGGTACTACGATTTCCACAGCCGTCTCTTTAATGTGAACGGCGTCATGCACAAAGTGGATTTTGATGTGGAAGCGCTCGTTGCGGGATCCAATCTGGGAGTGGAAGAACTGCCGCTCTACGACCTGCCGAGCGACCGTGCGCTGATGGATTTTGCGCATCACATGAGTTCGACCCTCTTCAACGGACTGCCGATCCCGGAAAAATACCAGCTGCGCAGTTATGCGGTACGAAGTAATCTCGGCGGTTGGGTGACATCTAATACGGAGCTGGCGGATGACTTGGCGCTGATCCGTTTCGGAATGCACCACCGCTGGCAGACAAAACGCGGAATGACTGGTCAGGAACGGATCGTGGATTGGGTGACTTTCGACACGAATTTCAATCTGTATCCCAATGCGGACCGCGATAATTTCGGTTCGGTGATCGGACTTTTGGATTACGATCTGCGCTGGCATCCGGGAGACCGGCTGACGGTCTACTCCTCCGGAATGTTCGACTTTTTCAGTGACGGTCTCTGTATGGTCGATGTTGGCATGGTACTTGGAAGACCGGGAAAAGGTTCGTTTTTCACGAGCCTTCATTACCTCACCGGAAGCGTTGAAAATGTCGTCATGCGTATCGGTTTTAATTACCGAATGTCAGAGAAATGGGCGGCGGCGTTCATGAGTTCCTTTGACATCTCCGGCAAGGGAAACATTGGGGAATCCGTCAGTTTGACGCGCATCGGAGAATCTTTCCTCTTTACGGCCGGCGTGAATTACGACGATCCGTCGGACAATTTCTCCCTTCATTTCACGCTGGAACCGCGTTTCGGCAAAAAGGGAAGAGTGGCGAGGTCGCTGGACATCGTGCCGCCGGGAGTTTACGGTGTGGACTGAGTTTGCCGTAATGCATCTTCAAAATCGTTTTTCAATGCGGCGAGACTATCGGTTTTCGGCTAGGCAAGGATCTTCTACATCGCAGATCTTCCACATCGCTGCGAGGATCGTGTCGAAGTATTCGTCCGCAGTTTCTTGCTGCATGGACCGCGAGTCGTAGATCATCGAAAACTGGAGTCGGCCTGCGTAGGTCGTACAGCAGATGGAGGCGTTGGTCAACGAGCGGATCGGCGAGGCGGAATCGATTTCTTCCAGCACGAGGCTGCCGATTTTCAGCTCGCCATTTTCGTTTCTTGGAAATGGGAAAAACTTTGGAGGAAACATCGGCCCGATATTCGTCAGGACCATGGAGGCCCAGCAGTCGCGGAGTTTCACTGCATCGTGAAGGTGCCCGCATACGAACCGGGCGTCGCGCATGCTCTGGATCAGAAGGAAGCCGAGGGAATATTTTTTGGCTTTCATCATTTCTCGGTGGATCGAGTTGCGGAAAGAGGCGGAAAGATCGACGTCTTCCCATTTTCGGTCACAAAAAAGCATGCTCACGATGTTGCACGCCGGCATATTTTCAAGGCCGGGGACTCGCAGATCCATCGGGACGGATATCCGAAACCATTTACGGCGGCCTTCATAGGCGAGTTCCGGATTTTTGAGCCGCCATTCTTTCGTTCCAGCCCACACGGCCTGAAGCAGAATATCGTTGAATGTGCAGCCAAAATCACGGCATTTCTGTAGGATCGCAGCAGATCGATCCTGCGGCAGTTTCCGAAACAGAATGCACGGCGCCCCTTTTGGCGGGCAGGAGTCTTCCGGGATAGGAAGTTCTTTTTTGCCGGTCCCATTCTGGATACATTGCCGAACGATCGGCTGAACGCTGTGTGTGATGAGCCGCAGACTGCGGGGAAGGTGCATCGTGCAGATGAGTACCTGAAGAAAATTTTGCCACACACTGCGTCCGAACCAGCCGCGTTCTGCGAGCCGGGCAGGTACTGTTTTCGGAATATTTTGCCATTCCGGAAGTTCGATCCCCTGGGAACGTGCGTAACTGATCAGGAAATCGAGAAAGAATCGGCCAAACCCCTTTCCGTCCCCCGCACTGTGATGACACTTGATGATGAAGTCGGAACGGACTGTCTTTCCCGCGGCGTCTTTTTCCTCCACGATATAGAGACGCAGCATCGGTTCAGAAAAAAGGGAGAGCGGCTCGTTCATGATTTCAGGATACTTATCCCGGCAGATCCCCTCAAGCCAGTAGAGACGCACTCCGAGGATCCGGGAATACTCGCCGCCATGTTCGATCCGGTCCTCCAAACGTTCCGGGATCTTCGGAAATTCCCAAGCGTAACGATACTTTTTCGTTTCGCGGCAGACGGCATAAAAAAGCGGGTGGGACGCAAGAGCTTCCGCGAGGGCAAGTTCGGTCTGATCCCGGTCAAATTCCCCAGAGAAACGGTACCGGCAATGGCATTCCATCGGATAGGTATCTGTACCGTCCAGGAGCATGTACTCCTCAAAATGAGTCATGGGAAGGCTTGATGGCAGCATCGTTCCTCTCGTTTCATGAAAAATGGGGATCTTGCCGGGATATTTCGACAAAAAATTTCCCGGAAGCCTGCTGTCTGTCTGCGTGCGGTGGGAAGACAAAACAGAAGCTCCGGGAATAATTATCGGCATTTTTGGCTCAGGACATCATTTTTTAGAGCATCATTTTTGATGCACTTTTTACGGTTTCGATATTCGTCCGTCTATCTTGTTTTTCTGCCGTCGACCGCTTTTTGAGCTGCTTCGCGAAGGAAGGCTGCATCTTCTGCCGTCAGTTCTTTCGGCACGAACTTCACTTTAGACGCAGGCTCATCAAAAAGCATCGAGAACCATACGCACGCCTGGAGATACTGTCCGCGCGCATTCAAATGGAACCCGTCTCCCGTGAATATCGTGGAGGGGTCCTCCGGACGGTAACCGCTAGGCTGTGTCTCACGCGCAAGCTGAACAGCATCGCCCGTAGGGATCACGCGAAGACCGTGTTTCTTGGCAAGCGTGTCGTAAGCGGCCGTTAGTTTCTCGTACATCTCGCGCTGCGAAAATCCCCAGCCGACCAAACGTTTTTCATTCGGATGATATGCCCACGTCTGCTGGATCACGATCTCTGCGTTCGGGCAGTTCTTCTTCAGAAATCCGATCAGATCGTCCGCGAACGGCTGGAACGTTTCGTAACGCCAGCTGCAGTGGCTCACTTGCTGGATCGAAATGAAATCCCACTCCTCGCTCTGGATCTTTTCCAGATACGTTGTCCTGAAATGAGCGGGTTTCGTCGGATCTGCGAGCTCTTTCGCCACGTTATTCCAATGCCGTTCAAACGAACAGCCGCCAATATTCAAGTATCCCACGATGAGCTTGCAGTCCGCTGACTCTACGGTCTGGACGAAATACCGCCGGAGGGAATCAGCGAAACTGTTGCCGATCGTCAGGACTCGGACCGTCTTTTTCCCGTCTGCGGCATCTACTGCGGCATCCTGAGCCTGGAGCGGTCGGCAGGTCAGGTAAAAGGCAAGGAGGAATGTGAGGGCGAGTAGTGCAAAAATCGTTTTTTTCATGGATTTGCTCCTGATATAAAGGGTAAGTTGGTGGGAATGTCTCTGATGATAGCACAAACGGCCGAAAGATGCAAGGGGGACTGGAATGAAAAAGCCCATCCGAAACGTCAATGTTTTCGGATGGGGAGAGGACGGTATCTTCTGCTTATGGTTCCGTTTTAGCGGCTTTCAAACGTCAGCGGAACGCTGCTCGTGTTTTCTTCCACTTTTACGTTGACGGCACGTTCAAAAAGGAATGTTTTTTGATTCCAGTGAAATGCCGGATAGTCCGAGGTCTTCTCGATCACGTTCTTCCGGAACGTCAGACCGTCGATCGATTTGGCGTAAACGATCGGATGATCAAATGTTCTGAAAACATTTTCTTCGATCAGAATAGCGTCCGGCCTTCCGCCGTGAAAATACTTCTGCTGCCCCTTTAGATCCGGAATTTCCGGATAGATCGAAATGATACCGTTGGTGAACTGGAACATATTGGTCAACGCGTTCAGAAACGTATTTTTCCGAATGACGACATCGCGGCACGCGCCGGTCTCGAACCAGCCGTTGCAGTCGCCGCACAGCAGGATGGCGGTTCCGGAAGTGTGATCGAAAAGGTTTTCTTCGATAATTGTGCGTTTCGGTGTAGAAAAGAGCGCGCCGCGTGCCCGATTGTTTCGGATGATGTTTTTGCGGAAAATGACTTCGGGTGTCCATGTCAGATTTTCGATCCCGTATTTTCCCGCTTCGGAGATCTCGGCCGGAACTGGTTTTTCGAAACTGATCTCGAAGACTTTCGCGCCGTGTTCGGTCGGTTTATCCACTGCTTTGATCGCCGTGATCCGGTTCACGCCGTCAAAATGCTCCATAGTATTGGAACGGATGAACTGAACTTCATCGCCGACTGTTCCCCAGTGAAAACCATAGGTCTGCGGGTGAGAATATCGTCCCTGAAGCGTTTTGTCGTTGACTCGTTTGACCACCTTCAGGTACGTGCCGTGAACGTTGATCGCGTCGTCCATCATGGATTCGTAAACGCCGTTTTCCGAGAGGAGCTGACCTTTGCAGCCGGAAAAATGCGTGGCGTCCGCGTGGGTCGTGAAATACCGTGAGTCATCGCTGCCGCGGAGACAGACGGAGAGACCGTTCAGGTGGATATTTTCGCTCATCTGAGCCAGAACTCCCATGCCTTCCGCGTAGTGGATCTGAATGTTCTCCAGTTTCGTATTCAGGTCATGAAAAACGAAGATCGCGCACGCCGGCCGATTCCAGGGGCGAAGCGCGACTCGGGTCCCGGGGACAAGTTTCGTGTTTTTCCAGTTAGGGCAGAAGAAAATACGAGGCTGGATTTCTTGCACGTTCGACAGATCGACACGAACATCGGAAGTCGTGAAGACCAGCCGGCGTGTATTTTCCTCAAACGCGATGCCGGTCCCGGATGAGTGCCGCCACTGTGTTCCGAAGAAAAAAAGACGCCCGTTCTCGACTTCGTACTTCACCTCCGGCGCAAGCGCGACCGTAAGGCCTTCCGGTTTGTTTTCGAGGACTTTGACCTGAGAAATTGCCGGGTCCGCGAAGTCGATCTTAAAATTTTTCAATGTGCAGTTCGCGCAGTTTTTCAGAACGATCGGAAGCATTTTCCCATGAAAAACAAACGTGGAACCGGAGCCGTCAAACGTCACGTTCTTCAGATTTTGAAACGAAATGCCGACCGATTTCGGATCGTCCTGGTCGTGATTCGAGATGAAATGTTCCTGTGTAAGGCCTTGGTCATAATAAAAGTGGTAGGTACCTTTCGGGATCGTGATCGTGACGGGGGGCGTTTCGGCCAGGGCTTTAAGTTCTTCCGGCGTCGGGGTTTTCTCCGGCGAATAGAGACACTGCGCCGGATCCGCGAGCTCGTCAAGTTTCTGCTGGAGGCCGGGAATGCCATGCGGCGGTATTTCTTCCGCGAAAACGGGTGCGAAACAGAAGAACAGAAGGCCCGCAGCGAGATAAAATAGTTGAATTTTCATAAAATACTCCTATAGGAATGAGGAATTCCATAATTTTATGCTCCGAAGAATAGCAAAAAAAGGATATTTTTGCAAGAGAGATCGTGGGAAAACTAGCTGAAAATGAAGAAATTGCCAGCGAAATGAGAGAAAAAAGAGGAAGATCCAAGAAAATTTTAAAAAAGATCGAATAGGGTTTTGTTCGGTAAAATACGGAATGAAAGTGATTTTGTTTGTGGTTTGATCCAAGAAAAGTGAAAAAAATTGGATCTCCCCCCCTTGCGGAAAAATGGAAATGTGGTATATTCATTCGCATCTTAAGTGAAAGCAATGAAACTTAAGAGGAAGTCAAGTCGCAAGACTGATT
>JAFQOH010000086.1:0-4350 GCA_017403345.1 Thermoguttaceae bacterium | reverse complement strand
TATAAAGTTCTTTGCACAGCTTTCTTTCAAGAAAGCGCGTTTCCCCTGCACAAACACCCCGCACTCACTCCCCCTCAGCCCGGGACTTCAGAGCCGAGGTCGAAATGTGCGTGAATACCACCCCGTCATCCGTCAGAACGAAGGAGCGTGGGAGATCGTCGCCGGCGGTCAGAGTCAGACCCGCCTTGTCGCAGCGTTTCAGGAAATCTTTCGTTGTGACGGAATCCCATTTGCCGTCCATGTCGAAGAAACCGAGGACGGAACGGTCGCGGATCAGACTGCCTGCACCAATGTGTATAAACATACAGCCTGTTCCTTATTTATTCATGCGGGTCGGCATGACGAAACTGATGAACGAGGACGGGTCTTTTTCTTCATCTTCCGAATTTTTGTTCGCGTAGTCGGCGGCCGCATCAAACTTGCGTTCGCTGAAGACCGTTTCGTCCGGACGCGCGTCCTTGAAGGTTGTGCCGCCTGCGGGCTCGATGACAGCCCCCTTCAGCGATTCGTTCAGACGGATACGCAACGTCTCACAGTTTGTGGGAGTCGCCTTGAGAGCATCCAGCAGGTAGCGTCCGTCGAAGCCGATCGAGATGTCCGCGCCGCCGACCGCTGCCGGAACACGTTCGCGGACCGAGCCGCCCGCCGAAACAGCGGAAAGAGTGACAGCATTGTCACCGATGTCCAGACGGATCGGTGATTTGCCTGCGCCGCCCAGTTTGTATTCCGTCACAATGGACGCGCGTTCCACGGCACTGCGGAGATCCGCCGCCGAAACGTAAACTTCCGTCCGGTAGGTATCCGGGAAAAGGCGTTCGTAGTCGATGTATTCCACATCCAGCATCCGGGTGAAGAAGTGGATTGTGTCAATTTTGAAAATAATGTGCTTGCGGCCGACCATCATGGTCACTTCGTCTTCCGTATCGCGGAGCATCTTGGTAAGTTCTCCCAGGAATTTTCCGGGGATCAGAATTTCCGAATCTGCGCCGCCGTTCGGAAGCGGGCATTTTGCCGCCGCCAGACGGAAGCCGTCACAGCCGACCACGGTCAGTTCGCCGTTCCGGATCTTGAAAAATGCGCCGTTGAAGGCCGCGCGGGTATCGTTCTGAGCGACCGCGTACACTGTCCGGCTGACCAGCTGTTTGATGATATACTGCGGAATACGGTAGGTCTGTTCGCCGACAAACTGCGGCATGGACGGAAATTCCTCGCCGGGTGCCGCCGTGATATCAAAAGAAGACTGGCCGCCCGCGATGTGAACGCGTCCTTTATCATCAATTTCAATCGTAATGCTGCCGTCCGGCATGGCACGGATGATCTGGAGAATCTTGACCGTATCAATGACAAACATACCGGTTTCGCCGATTTCGCATTCTACGGATGTGCGAAGACCTTTTTCAAGGTCGAAGGCGGAAATACGGCAAAGATTCGGGTTGGGATCCTCTACTTCCCCGAGGCGGGGATCCGGCGGGCATTCAAAAAGAAGACCGTCCACCGAAGCCATGGTGTTTTTGGACTGTGAGATACCTGCGGCCGGAGTCAGCGCGGCAAGCAGTTTCTGCTTATCAAATGTAGCTTTCATATTCGGCTCCTTCGCACTCGTCCGGCGGGTTTTATCGAAAATGTTTCACGTGAAACATTTTTACTTTCTCTATATAAGTAGAATTGTGGGAATTTATCTGGAGCCCGCAGCGAGCGAGTGTATTATGGGTGTATTTGTGTTTATTTATTCAGCTTATTTATTTAATGTAGTGAGTTTGAAAAAATGTGAGTGTATTGTTAGATTGGCGGGTGGGTTGATTGTGCAGAGTGTAAATTTTTTCGGCGGAACTGAATTTTTTCTTCTTATTTGCTTTTTTCCTGAAATTTGGGTGTATTTTCCGTTTAGAGGATGTACGTCCGGCGATGTTGGAGAGTTTTTGGTAAAGATAGAGTAAAAATTTATATTGATATATAAGTTTTCAGTAGTAGTGATAGTAGGAATTGTGGGGTCTGTGGAAAACCTGCTCCAGCGTACGTTTCTGTGTGATTTCTGCCATTTTTTCTTCAGATTTTTCTGAAAAGACCGTATTTTTTTAATTTAACCGTTTTTTCGGCCGATAAAATGGGGCTTTGGTTTTGTGGACAATTCTTGGAAAGTTCTGAGCTGTTTGTGATTCCGGCTCGGAAAAATGGGTGTATATTGCTTGAAAATGCTCCGTTTTCCGCATATTTGGGTGCATTTTTCGGATACGCAAAAATTTTTTGTTTTCCAATGGCGTTTCCAACGGAAGTTTCCTGCCGGGAGCGATTGTTGAGAACCGGTCTTTCTCCGTCCGGGAAGAATCGGGCTGGGACGGCAGATAAGAATTTTTTGTGGAAAAAACGACGGTTTTTCATGAGTTTTCCAAAGGCTGTGGAGTCTTTTCCGAAAGCATGAACTTCGTATGAATTTTACGGAACTGAAAAAGCAAATTTCCGCGATTTCGGCGAATTTCGGCAAAAAAATGAACAAAAACATTGGAAAACAGCGGATAAAACCAGATATCCACATGGGTTTTCAACAGCTTGTGGAAAACTGTTTTGGAAACTTTCCACCGCTGAAGCTGACAAAATATGGTTATCCAAAACCATTGGAAAACTTCTGTGGAAAGCGGGATACCGGCTGTGGAAAGGTCGGAAAAAGAGCAAAAAAGAAGAATCGCCCCTTTCCTGCGCGGAAAATTCCACAGGAATCCACAGAAAATCCACAGTTGGAATCCGTGGAAAACCATCGGATTTCTCAGCCGCGCTTGATCTCTTTGGTGATCTCGTTGATCGTTGCATCGAGAATCGGATCAGACGACAGTTCGGTTTCCACGGCATTGATGTTGGAATGAATGGTACTGTGGTCGCGGCAGAAGACGACGCCCATCTGGGGAAGAGACATATTGGTCACGGAACGGACAATGTACATCGCCACATTGCGGGCCGTCTTTATCTTTTTGGTGCGGGACGTGCCGAGGATATCCTCGACCTTGACGGAATAATGCTTGGCAACACAGTCAATGATGCGGCTGACCGTATCGGAAACGGGTTCGGCATCGCGGAGATATTCAGGAACGGTCTGAATGACCATTTCCATCGTCACCGGCTGACCGGTCAGAAGGTTGGAAACCGCGAGCTTCTTGATGACGCCTTCCAGCTGACGGATGTTTTCCTGAAGATTCCGTGCCAGAAAATCCACGACATCGGTCGGACCATCAATGTGGTTCTGACTGATCTTGTTTTTCAGGATTGCCAGGCGAAGCTCATAGTCCGGCGGCTGAATGTCCGCGAGAAGACCGGCTTCAAACCGGCTGCGGATGCGTTCTTCGAGCGAAGTCAGTTCACGCGGCGGACGGTCGGACGTAAGAATGATCTGCTTGTGGTCTTCGTATAACGCGTCGAACGTGTGGAAGAATTCCATCTGGGTTCCTTCCTTGCCGGCGATGAACTGAATGTCGTCGATCAGGAGCATATCCGCGCTGCGGTATTTCTGACGGAAGGCCTGATTCCAGCCGCGCTGGATGGCCAGAACGAGCTGATTGAGGAATTCCTCGCCCTTGACATAAACGACCTTCATGCCGGGTTTGCGCTTGAGAGCGCGGTTGGCGATCGCGTACATAAGGTGGGTTTTGCCGAGCCCGGACGGACCGTAGATGAAGAGCGGATTGATCTTCATACCGACATTGTCCGCGACATTGAGCGCGGCGGCATGGGCAAAGCGGTTGGAGTTGCCCACGATAAAGTTTTCAAAGGTGTAGTCTTCGTTGTAGGTCAGACGGCGTTCTCCGCGGGATTCGTCGGGAGAGTTGGAGAATTCCGCGAACTCGACTTCGGTGACGTCGGCACTGTCCGCAAAAATGGAGACGGTCTCGTTGCCTCTGCCTTTGTCTTTGTCTTTGTCCGAATCGCGGCCGCGTTTGAGTTCGGCCTGACTGGGACTGACAGCAGCCAGCGGAAGCTGTTCCGCGGACGGCTTTTTTGCTCTGGGATTGTCTTTTTCTTTCTCGCGTTCCCTCACGATTTTGAGGGGGGAAACGACCGAGCCGTCGTCGGGGATTTCGGGAGCGAGGGACTCGTCCACTTTGATTTCCACGACGGGTTCATAGCCGATGGCTTCGACGAGCGACTCCACGAGGAGTTTCCTGTAATTTTTTTCAATGATGTCGCGCTTCAGTTCTTTTTCGCACACGAACACGGCGCGTTCGGCATCGAGGTAGGACATTCCCATCATGCCGAACCACAGATTAAACGACTGTTCACTTGGGATTTTTTTCTTCAGGTTTTCGCTCACCATCAGCCAGATTGAGGACAGATCCATATCGTTCTGCAATTCCATACTGCCTC
>JAFQOH010000085.1:0-17122 GCA_017403345.1 Thermoguttaceae bacterium | reverse complement strand
GTTATTCTCACGACGGCAAAACGCTCCTCGGCGCTCCCCAATCGCTTTCTGGCAAGTATACGATCCCCAACAGCGTGACGAGCATTGGAGAGGGTGCGTTCTACGACTGCGAGAGCCTCACGTCGGTGACGATCCCCGACAGCGTGACGAGCATTGGAGATAAAGCGTTCAACTTGTGCAAGAGCCTCACGTCGGTGACGATCCCCGACAGCGTGACGAGCATTGGAGAGGAAGCGTTCAGAGGCTGCTCTGAAGATCTGGTGATCTACGGAACAGCGGGGTCGGAGGCGGAACGGTATGCGAAGAAGAATAGGAAGAAATTCGAGGTGAAGTAGCGGTTTGACGTTCTGCTTTTTCGCACGGAAGACACAGGGAGAGAGAGTTTGGCTCTTTCTCTCTGCGTCTTTCTAAATTTCGCGGCAGGATACATTCCTTTTCCTGCCCTTTTCAGCGGCAGAGCCGCAATGTGTCCCGTACATTTTGAGGATCCATTTGAGAATAAAAGGAGAGCGGGACGGTCAGATTAGGTGAATTCTTCGGAAGTTTCTTGCAGAAAGTAGGAAAGAAGTGGAAAAAAATCCAGAAAAACCGTCTTTCCCTCCTTGAAAAAAATGCAGGGTCGGGTAAAATAAAGAAAAGGAATTTTTGTTTTCTCGAACTTTTGTTCATTTCCATTTACCGGTTGACCGGAAAAGGGGCAGTTAAAAATGGATTCACCGAAAATCAAACGCGCGATCATCAGCGTCAGCGATAAGACCGATCTGGACGTTTTTGCGAAAGGTCTCGCAGAAATGGGCGTCGAGATCTACAGTACGGGCGGAACCCGCACTTTCCTCGAAGCGAACGGCATTCCGTGCAAAGACATCTCGGCGTACACCGGATTTCCGGAAATGATGGACGGCCGTCTGAAGACCCTCCATCCCTACGTTTTCGGCGGGATCCTTTGCCGTCACGACCGCGAAGACGACATGGCCGGCCTTCAGGAGCACGGCATCCTTACGTTTGAACTCGTCTGCGTGAATCTCTATCCTTTCGAAGCCACCATCGCAAAACCGGACGTCACGGCAGCCCAGGCGATCGAAAAGATCGATATTGGCGGTCCGTCTCTCGTTCGCGCCGCGGCGAAGAACCACCTCTTCACCAGCATCGTGACGAGCAAAGACCAGTTCCAGGCCGTCCTCGATTCCATGAAGGAAAACGGCGGAGCCACGACGTTTGAACTTCGCCGTCAGCTTGCCGCGGATGCGTTCAACCACACCGCGAAATATGACCGCGCAATTGCGAACTGGTTCTCCAAAGAAGTCGGCGAAGGCGATTTCCCGCAGACGCTCGGCATCTCTTTTGAACGTTCCGCGACGCTCCGCTACGGCGAAAACCCGCACCAGAAAGCCGCCGTCTATGCCGGTCCCAATGTGGATCAGGTCCCAAACATCATCCGTGCAAAGCAGCTCAACGGGAAAGAACTCTCGTACAATAACCTGATGGACCTGGATGCGGCCCTTGGTATCGTGCTGCGCAGCAAAAATCCAGCCTGCTCGGTCATCAAGCACAATAATCCGTGCGGTGCCGCGGAAGCCGCGACACTTTCCGAAGCCTGCGAACGCGCCATGGCCGGCGACCCGCTCTCCGCGTTCGGTTCCATCCTCGGTATGAACCGCGTGTGCGATGAAGCGACTGCTAAGGTCCTCTGCGAACCGGGTCTCTTCGTCGAAGCGATCGTCGCGGAAGATTTCGAGCCGAAAGCTCTGGAACTCCTCACCACCGTTCCGAAATGGCGCAACAATGTGCGTCTCATGGCAGCAGGCGACCTGAGCCGTGCGCAGTCGGAGTGGACCTGGCGCTGCATCGAAGGCGGTCTTCTCGTGCAGAACGCCGACGTTCAGGATGATCCGGAAGACGAATGGAAAGTCGTAACAGAAAAGCAGCCGACCGCGAAACAGGTCGAAGATCTGCGTTTCGCCTGGAACCTCTGCCGCTTCGTGAAATCGAACGCCATCGTACTCTGCAAAGACGGCATGCTCCTCGGAGCCGGTGCGGGCCAGATGAGCCGTGTGGATTCCGTGAAGATCTCGATCGAAAAAGCGGGTGACCGCATCGACGGCGCAGTCCTCGCCAGCGACGCATTTTTCCCGTTCGCCGACAGTATCGACCTTGCGCACGAAAACGGCATCACGGCCCTCATCCAGCCCGGCGGATCGAAACGCGACCAGGAAGTCATCGATGCGTGCAATAAATACGGCATCGCAATGATCTTCACCGGCTATCGCCATTTCCGTCACTAAAAGTCCCTCCGACACGGCGATCTCGACCGCAGAAAAAATGGAAGAGATACCAAAGGACACGGATTTTTAAACGCGAAAAGCATAAAAAACGCGAAAAACACGAAGTGGTTTTAAAAATTTCCAAAAATCCATTTCGTGTTTTTTCGCGTCTTTTGAGAAATTCGTGTCAGGACACGTTCGCTTCTCTTCTCTCAGTCACCGAAAGCACGGAGTTTTTCCACGAGCAGCGTGCATTTTGCGACGAACTCTTCATCCCCTTCCGCCTCTGCGAGTTCCTGGGCCTTCTGGAAATCGGCAAAAGCGTCCTCGTTTTCTCCGAGCTGATAGTACGCTTCCCCACGGCGCAAGAAGACGTCTGCATTTTCCGCACCAAGCCGTTCAGCAGCATTGAAATCGTCGATCGCTTTTTCGTATTCAAGCATCTCCATCCACGCAAGTCCGCGAAAACGGTACGCTTCAGCCGTTTTTTCCTGTTTCAGGAGCGCATTGAAAACTTTCATGGCATCGTCGAGGCGTTCCATTTCTACGAGGATCGCGCCTTTGTCGATGAGATAATCCGTATTTTCCGGCTCATACTCAAGCGCCAGCACGATATCCGCCAAAGCGCCGTCTAAGTCGCCGAGACCGCGTTTTGCGTTTGCGCGAAAATCGTAAACAAGGAGTTCCGGGTCAAGTTCCAGTGCTTTTTCCAGAGCCGCCAGAGCCTCCTGGTACGCGCCTTCGTAAAGCAAGACCTGACCGAGCATGCTCCATGCGATCATATTTTCCGAATCGAGTTCCACGGTAAGACGGAAATCCTTTTTGGACGCCTCGATATTTCCGAGATGGAAAAGCGCCTGCCCTCTGCCGCACAGAGCATCGGAACTTTCCGGGTCGAGAGAAAGTGCGTACTGAAAATCCTGAAGCGCCTCTTCACAGCGATTCATTTCAAGGAACGTCTTTCCCCGATTTTCGATGATCATCGCATTTTCCGGATCCAGAATGAGCGCCTGCGTGTAGTGATCGGCAGCTTTCTCGAAATCACGGAGGATCTCGTGCGTCATGGCACACATGATCGCAGTGTCGAAATCGGGAGAAAACTCCAAGCGTTTTTCAAAGATCCGGATCGCTTCATCATAGCGTCCCAGCAGCTGGAGCGCGACGCCGCAATCATAGTATGCGTCGATAAAATCAGGGTACTTTTCCAAGATCGCGAGCAGTTCACCGGCCGCTTCTTCCACCATATCCTGCTGAGCGTGAGCATGCGCGATGAGGTACAAGACCTCGATATTTTCCGGGTCAAGTTCCAAAGTGTGCTGGAGCGCCTCATCCGCCTCTGCAAATTTTTCGAGTGAGAGAGCCGTCCGTCCGAGAAGATACCCGGCTTTGAAAGACCCCGGAGACTGCTTCACCGCAGAGGCAAAGATCTCCATTGCCTGAAGTTCTTCGCCAAGCTCAAGTTTCCGGATCCCCTGAAGAAGCAGCGGGGCGATCGGCAGATCAGCCTCGGAGGTGGGTATACTTTGGATCATCTGGAAAAAATCTGCGTCCTGCATGGGTCTTCCTTCCTGCATAAAACTCTCTGTGTCTTTTTATCCGATCTGAAATGACCGGCAGGAAAAGCCGCATGATCTCCTGCCGTTCTGTTCTGGATCTCATTTTACCAAAAATCGATTTTTTGTAAACGGGCCGGGGCCGAAAATTTAGAGAAATTTACGGAATCGTCACGGCATTGCCGTCTGCGCGGTTGGCAAGATCCTGCCAAGTCTCGGCATCGATACTGTACGAAATACGGTGGATCGACCCGTCCGCCATCGCCATTCCCAAAGCACCGGCGTGCGGACTCCCGAAAAGGTAGTCGTAGTCTGCCCCCGTACGGTCCTGATAGGGACGGTAGTCCTTCCCGGCACGGCGGAGCGTGTCATTGTCAAACCCCTGCCAAATGCACCGATCATCTCCGCCGCCGTAAGAATCCGCTGACGAGGAGGGGGTATATTTGTCGGCACGAAGATACTTCTCACCGCAGAGGAACGTGTTGCTCGTCCCGTCGCGGATCTCGCCAAAGGTCACAGCACTGGCAACGAATGCGACGCCGGATTCCGCCGCTTTGTACCCAAGTTTCTGAGGATCGAGCGAAAGCCCTTTACTGTACGAGTTGACCCCGGTGTCATAGAGCCATTGCGTTCCTGTGCAGCCTCCGTAATCCCCTTTGACGGCCATGCTGTCGACGTAGGTCGTACTGTTGACGCCGTCTCCGCCGCGTGCATAGTAGGGAACCGCCGCACGGCGGGAGGGGCAGTTAAAAAGCGGGAGAGACATTTTGGAACGCGTCTCGTTCGCGTTCTTGATGTTCTGATCTGCGATCTGGTTGCCATCCATTCCAAGCTGCCAAAGAGCATTGGCTTCGAGGAACGGCAGGAGACTGTAGTGCCACGACCCCGGCTGTTTGGGACCAAAACCGAGATCCGGATCGCCGTCGACCGTGTAGAGCCAGCCTCCAGATGGGAGTGTCTTGACCGTGCTTTCGTGATTCAGCGCCGCCAGCCCCAACTGTTTCAGGTGGTTGGAGCACTGCATCGTGCGTGCAGCTTCGCGCGCCTGCTGAACGGCAGGAAGAAGCAGACCGACGAGCATTCCAATGATCGCAATGACGACGAGTAATTCCACCAGCGTAAATGCTCGGCGGCGAGATGCACATTTTTCAGTTTCTTCCATTTCGTTTCCCCCGCTTTTAAAATTACTGTAAAACGATACTTTTATCTTAAACAAGATCTCTGAAAATGTCAAGGGGTGGGAATGAAAAAATTTGAAAAGAAAACGTCTTCAGAGCCAAAGACGACTCCGAAGACGTGAAACTATTTTAGACGAAAACTGCAGATTTTGTCCGAACGAACGGAAACTACTTTTTCCGCGGCCGGTTTCTGCGTATCTTGCGGTACAGTTTGGCGTACTGCTCTGCACTCTGCGCCCAAGACGTGTCGAGGGCCATCCCTGTATTCTGAAGCTGTTTCCAGAGTTCCGGACGGTTCCGGTAAATGTCGAGCGCGTGATCCACGCCCCACGTGATCCCCTGAATGTCCGCATTGCAGAATCGGATCCCCGTCGCAGTCCCGTCCGCCTCCGTTTCCGGAGTGAGGTCCGTGACAGTATCGACCAACCCTCCCGTCGAGTGAACGACCGGGACCGTACCGTACCGCATACTGTAGAGCTGTGTCAGCCCGCACGGTTCAAAACGGCTCGGCATGAGGAAAATGTCGCTTCCCGCGATGATCTTGTGCGCCAGTTCGTTCGAGTAGCGGATCGAAACCGCAACGTTCTGCGTATGCATCGCAGCCAATTCACGCAGACGGTTTTCGAGGATCGGATCCCCCGACCCCAGCAGGATCCACTGAACGTCTTCACCGGCAAACGTCTTCCGGCAGATCAGATCGACGACCAGATCGAACCCCTTCTGCTCCGTCAAACGCCCCACCATTCCCACGACCGGCACGTCGGCACGCTGTGGAAGGTTCATCTGATTCTGAAGCGCCAATTTGGCCTGGAGCTTTCCTTCCGCACAGGTCTCAGAGGAAAAATGATGCTCGATGAACGGATCTTTTTCCGGGTCCCATTCGTCCGTGTCGATCCCGTTCGTGATCCCCCACAGAACATCCCGCCGACTGCGCAGGACACCTTCCAGACCGCAGCCGCCAGGTGAATTCGTGATCTCACGAACATAGTTTGGACTCACCGTCGTGATCCCGTCCGAGAAAACGATGCCGGTCTTCAGAAGATTCAGATGATCGTAGCATTCCATCTGCAGCCAGTTAAAATACTTCCAGTGCAGTCCGGTCAGCGACATCGCAGCGGCAGGAAATGCCCCCTGATAGGCAATATTGTGAATGGTGAAAAGCGTCGCGATCTTCTCGTAGCCTGGAAAATCCCGATAGTAGATCGACTGCAGCGCCGGGATCAGCCCCGTCTGCCAATCATTGACGTGCAGGATGTCGACCTTGAGTTTCAGAAGCCGGACTGCTTCCAGAACCGCATAGGAAAAGAAGACGAAGCGCTCGCAATTGTCTCCGTAGTCCTCATTGTTCGTATTGTACAGACCGTCACGGTCAAAATAGGAATCGTGCTCCACAAGATAGATCGGGACGCCGATCTCCGGAACCATACATTTTCGGTAGGTCCCGCGTACTTCACGACCGCCGATCCAAACACGGATCTCCACGCCCGTCGCCTCGGATGGATACTTTTTCGTAGAACGATACGCCGGCATGATGAGCGTCACTTTATGCCCAAGCTGTGCGAGCGCCTTTGGAAGTGCCCCGCAAACGTCTGCCAGACCGCCAGTCTTCGCAAGCGGCGCCGCTTCACTCGACGCAAACAGGATATTCATGGAAACCTCCCTTCCTCCTTTTATTTTACTTCTAATTCGCTTTGGATCCGCGCTTTTTTTTTCGTATTCTCTAGTTTTCAGTCCCGATCTTCCACCGAAAGCAGCTGGCACTGCTCCCAACATCCAGCCGCCCGCAGAAAGATCTTCTCTTCTCTATTATATCATGAGAACGATTTTTTTCCAGCAATGCCAGGCAGTTTCAATCCTAAAAAACCCTAAAAATTCCTAAAAAAATGCAAAAATTACAAAAAAATCTGAAAATTTCTCCGAAAGAACACGAAAGAAAAAAGAAAAAAAATTCAATGGAAAGACAAAATCTTCAGCCCTCGAGTCCCATGTGACGGTGAAAATGATCCACGATGCGGATGAACGCCTCCCGGTCCCCTTCGCTCAAGCCTTCCAAAAGTTCCAGCGAGACGGTCCGAAGGCCTTTTTGGATCGCGCGGCAGATCTGACGCCCCAATGGTGTCAGATGCAGGCAGCAGCTCCGGCGGTCGTGCGGATTCGGCGTACGAAGAACGAGATCTTTATTCACGAGGATCTCCAGCGTCGTGGAGACCGACTGGATCGAACAGTTCAGAGACTTCGCAAGATCGTGCGGATGGATCCCCAGCTCCGTTTCCTCTTCCCCCGCACAGATAAAAAGGATCGTCCGCTCCTGCCTGCACGTCAGCGAGTTGATGATCTCCACGTTTTCGACCCCAAGGATCTGCGGCCGGGTCTTCGTACGACGGTAGTCCATCACCTTAAAGAGTTTCAAAAACGCTTCTTCGGCAGGTTTGAGCAATTCATTTTTGTGGGGTTTGTCGAACATCTTTTTCTTGTACCGGAAATGACTTCCAGTTTGAAACGACTTGAAATGATAGGAAATCTATCTCGATTATACCTGATTTCACAGGAAATACCAGACCAAAATATAAAAAATCCAAGATTTTTTTCTTAAAAAAATACTCCAGCCTCTTGACTTTCAGATAACTGTGTGTTATCCTGAATAAATAGTATCTATCCTTAACTATCATAGTTGAGGAGTTTTTGATAGTTCGGCTGAAGGACGAACACCTGCCTGTTTTTCCTTTTTTCCTTCCTTCAGAGTTTCAAATTTCGGATTTTGATCCCATGTTTGCACGATTTTTTATTGACCGGCCGATTTTCGCCAGCGTGATCTCGGTCGTTATCGTGATTTTGGGACTGCTGGCGTACATCCAGCTTCCCATGACTCTTTTTCCAAACGTTTCCCCGCCGACAGTCTATGTGCGCGCACAGTATCCCGGCGCGTCTCCGGAAACGGTAGCTGACACGGTCGCAGTCCCCCTTGAAGAGCAGATCAACGGCGTTGAAAATATGCTCTACATGACGACGAACTGCACGAACGGCCAAGTCGCCATCGCTGTAACGTTCAAGGTCGGAACAGACCTCGACATGGCGCAGGTCCTTGTGCAAAACCGCGTTTCCATTGCGACGCCGAAACTGCCGGAAGAAGTGCGTTCGCTCGGCGTCACGACGAAAAAGCAGAGTCCCACCACGATTTTGAACATCAGTCTCTACTCCCTGAAAAAAGGGACCGTCCGCGAGGGCGGCCAGCTCGTCAAGGCGGTAGATGAAAACGGGCGCGAGTACTGGCACGAAAAGGATTTTGAGGACCCGGAGGACAACGAACCGTACTATCAGATGCTCTACTTGAGCAACTATCTGCGCCTCTTCATCCGCGACGTCATCTCACGTACGGAAGGCGTCGGCGACGCGACGATCAACGGCGAGCGCGAATACGCCATGCGCATCTGGCTTGATCCGGACAAAATGATGGTCCGAAACATTTCGGCAAAGGACGTCGTAGCGGCGATCCAAAAGCAAAACATTCAGGTCGCAGCCGGCCAGCTCGGACAGCAGCCGGTCCCGCAGCCGATGGCGTTCCAGTACATGCTGCAGGCGCAGGGGCGTCTGGTCAGCGAGGAAGAGTTCGGCCGGATCGTCGTTCGTGTGGAAGAAGACGGCTCGACGGTCCGCATGAAGGACATCGCGCGGCTGGAACTGCACTCCAAAATGCTCGACGTCGTGGATTATCTCGAAGGAGACCTTGCGTTCAAGGACGAAGAGCACCGACAGGCGGATGGCACATTCCGGCGCGAGATCTACCGAAACACGGAAATGTGCACGCTTGCCGTCTCTCAGCTTCCGGGTGCGAACGCGCTGAAAACGGCCAAGGCCGTCCGTGAGCGAATGCTAGAACTGGAAAAATCGTTCCCGCCGGGACTCAAATACACGATCGTGTACGACACGACGCCGTTCATTCAGGAGTCCGTCGGTGAAGTGAAACACGCTCTGCGCGACGCGGTCATCCTCGTGGCTCTGGTCGTGGTCCTTTTCCTCCAGTCCTGGCGTGCTGCCATCATTCCGCTGCTTGCCGTTCCTGTCTCACTGATCGGTACGTTCGCAGTCATGGCCGGAATGGGATTTTCGCTCAACAACCTGTCGCTTTTCGGTCTCGTGCTGGCGATCGGTATCGTGGTGGACGACGCCATCGTCGTGGTGGAGAACGTCGAACGCCACATGGAGCACGGTCTCTCCGCAAAAGAGGCTGCCCGCAAGGCAATGGACGAAGTTTCCGGCGCACTCGTGGCCATCGCTCTGGTGCTCAGCTGTGTGTTCGTACCGTGTGCGTTCCTGACCGGCGTGACTGGAGAATTCTTCAAGCAGTTCGCGCTCACGATCGCCATTTCGACGATCATCTCGGCATTCAACTCACTGACGCTTTCTCCCGCGCTTTCCGCACTTCTCCTGAAGCCCAAAGGAAGCAAACGCGACCCGCTCACGTGGCTGATGGACATCACGATCGGCTGGTTCTTTCGGCTTTTCAACGCTTCGTTCGACCTCGCGACGAGTGTTTACGTCCGATTCGTGCGGATCTTCCTGCGGCTGAGCTTCATCGTGATTTTGATCTACGCGGGACTCCTTTACCTCACGTACGACACATTCCAGAAAACGCCGACCGGCTTCGTGACGCCGCAGGACCGCGGATACCTCATGGCATTCGTCCAGCTCCCCGACTCCGCGTCGCTCGACCGCACGGTGGACGTCTGCAACCGGTTCCAGAAGATCTGCGCCGGCGATCCGTCTCTCCCGAAAGATGATCCGCGCAGTCAGCCGATCCCGGGCATCCGTGCGACTTCCGCAGTTGACGGAGTTTCCTTCCTCGTATCGGGAATCATCTCGAACATGGGGTCCGTCACGATCCTGCTGGATCCGTTTGAAGAACGAAAAGAGACCGGCATCACAGACCTCATGGTGCGCGACATCCTGATGAAACGCTGTGCAGAAGAGATCCCTGAGGCAGTCATCAACATCAGCCGGCCCGCGCCGGTGGACGGAATGGGAAAAGGTGCGTCTTCTGGATTTAAACTCCAGGTCCAGGACCGCGGAAATCTGGGACTTGCCGCACTTGAGCAGGTCACCAGCGACCTGATCGACGAGGCGCGCGCCAATCCGAAACTGAAAAACCTGAACACGCAGTTCCGTTCCTCCACGCCGATGAAATTTGTGGACGTGGACCGCGAAAAGGCGCAGGACATGGGCGTCGAAATGGATGAGATCTTCACGGCGCTCCAAGTCTTCCTCGGCTCGAAGTACGTAAACGACCTGACGTTCCTCGGACGTAATTTCCAGGTAAAAGTGCAGGCGGACTCCATTTTCCGCTCGGAAGTTCAGAATCTGAACCGGATCCACGTGCGGAACACGCGCGGTGAGATGGTCCCGCTTGGGTCGATCTGCAAGATCAAGGATATGACCGGCCCGCTGACCGTTCCGCGCTACAATATGTTCCCCGCTGCCGCCGTTACGGGTGAAGCTGCCGACGGATACAGTTCCGGCGAGGCGCTTCTGGAAATGGAACGGCTCTGCTCCGAGATCCTCCCGCAGGGCATGTGGTACGAGTGGTCCGAAATGTCGCTCCTGGAACGCACGGCAGGAAACTCAGCGATCTACGTTTTCTTCTTCGCCGTTCTGTTCGTCTTCCTGGTCCTTGCGGCACAGTACGAATCCCTCGTTCTTCCGCTGGCCATCATTCTCGTCGTGCCGATGTGTCTGCTCTGCTCGCTTACGGGCGTCCGAATGCAGGGACTCGACATGAACATCTTCACGCAAATCGGTTTCCTCGTTCTGGTAGGTCTTGCGTGCAAAAACGCGATCTTGATCGTGGAGTTCGCCAAGGAACTCCAAGACTCCGGTCTCTCCCGCGTGGAAGCTGCGGTGGAAGCGAGCCGTCTGCGTCTGCGTCCGATCCTCATGACGTCTCTGGCGTTCATTCTCGGCGTCGTCCCGCTCCTTTTCTCGACTGGTGCAGGACACGAAATGCGCTTTACGCTCGGCGTCGCCGTTTTTTCCGGAATGCTCGGCGTAACGGTCTTCGGGATCTTCCTTACTCCGGTCTTTTACTCGGTCATCATGATGATCTTCGGGCGAAAAAAGCAGAAGGAAAACGAAAAAGACGCTGGGACTTCGGAGGCTTCCAGTGCGAAAGAACTGGAAACTGCCGCCCAAACGGCACTTGCCGAAACGGAAGTCCGGTAAAACGGAAGTCCGGTAAAACGGGAATGAACGGATCAATCAGTCAATCAAAGGAATACTTTCATGAATACGACGAAAATTTCGATTTTTGCATTTTTTTTGAGTCTGGGACTTCTGGCTATTTCCGGCTGCGAAAAGTCGGAGGGCGAAAGCGGTGTAAAGGACGGCGGCGATGCAAAAGCCGCTGCGGCTGCGCCGAAAGTCCAGCCTGTCCGCGCGCACATCATGATGCCGGTGGAACGCAGAGTCGTGGACTATGAAGAGTTCACCGGACGCATCATGGCGTTTGACGAAGTGGACGTTCAGGCGCAGGTCAGCGGAACGCTGCTGAAATGCCTCTTCAAAGATCAGGCGCAGATGAAGATCGACCCGCAGACCGGACAGCCGATCCCGGGACCTGCCGATGCCGAAGAAACGCAGACGGCGGAACTCACCCTGCGGGAAGGGGACGAGGTGAAGGAAGGTCAGCTGCTTTTCGAGTTGGATTCCGACGTTTACGATGCCGCTCTGGCCAGCGCAAAGGGTGAGCTTGAAGTCCTCAAAGCCCGTAAAAAACGCTTGGAAAACGTAAAGGCACGTGCCGAGAAACTCCGTCCCAGCGGTGCGATCTCGGATGAAGACTACGATGAGGCGCTTTTTGAACTTCAGGAGTGTGAAGCGGAGATCGCCATTGCCGAAGCGGAGATCCTGAAAGCACAGATCAACGTGGACTACACGAAGATCTACGCGCCGATCGACGGCTACCTCTGCGATTCGGAAGTCTCGATCGGAAACCTCGTGCAGGCAAACGGAACGCCGCTGGTCCGCATCGTAAAAGTGGATCCGGTCTTCATCTTCATCAACATTGACGAGGCGACGGTGCAGCGTCTGAAGAAGATTGCCGACGAGCGTAAAGCCGCGAACCCTGACGCCGTGATCGTGCCGGAGATCGAGTTCCGACTTTCAGACGACGACGGTTTCGTCCACCGCGCACGCATCGATTACATGACGCCGACCCTTGAGCAGGGATCCGGGACCCGATTCATCCGTGCGGTCTGCGAAAACCCGAAAACGGCAAGCGGCGCACGCCTTTTCCAGCCTGGAATGACCGCCCACATTCGGATCCGGATCACGGAAGAATACGATGCGATCCTCGTGCCGGAAGAGACGCTCGGAACGAACCAGTCGACCCGATTCGTTTACGTTCTCGACGAGAAAAACATGCCGGAGATGCGCACCGTCGAACCCGGTCCGCTGCAGGAGGACAATATGCGCGTGATCCGCAAGGGACTCGCCAAGGGAGAACGCATCGTCCGCGATAATCTCCTCCGCGTGCGTCTTGACCGGCCGGTCGATCCGATTCCGGAAGAAAACGCTCCGAAAGTTTCGGATGATCCGGCATCAGATCCAGTCTCGCCCGGAACGCAAACGGAAAACAAATAGGCCGAAGACCTTTTCTCCGTTTCACCTTAAAATTCAAGAAGCCGCAGCGCCACAGATCCTGCGGCTTTCTTTCTGCATTTTCTTTCAGATTTTTGAAACATTTCTTTGTGGTTTCAAAGAAACGGAGCTGGATTTTTGGGGAAATCCTTCCGTCAAGTAAACTTTTTCACGCCATGGAGGAAATATTTCGGAAAAATTCCTCAGGTCCCTCTTGAAATTCCTGAAAAAAACGGGTAAAATCCGAAGAAATAGAAAATTTTATTTTGAAACCGTTTTTAAAATTTAGAAAAGGCAGGTCCCATGACTCTCCCAGTCGAAAATCTTGCGATCAATACGATCCGCACGTTGGTAATGGATTCCATTCAGGCCGCGAAAAGCGGACACCCCGGCACTCCGATGTCGATGGCTCCGGTCGCGTACCTGATCTTCAATGAACTGCTGAATTACGATCCGGCACATCCGCTCTGGGCGCAGCGTGATCGTTTCGTTCTTTCTTCAGGCCACGGTTCTACGCTTCTGTACAGCGTGCTTCATCTTGCCGGCGTCGAGCAGTTCAAAGATGGAAAACCGACCGGTGAAAAAGCTGTTCGGATCGAAGATCTGAAAAATTTCCGTCAGCTGGATTCCCGCTGCCCCGGTCATCCGGAGTACGGGCACACGAGCGGTGTGGAAGTCACTACCGGTCCGCTGGGACAGGGGCTTGCGATGAGTGTCGGCCATGCGATCGCGTCGAAATGGTTCAGCGCGAAGTACGCAAAAGACGGAAAAGATCTCTTCGGTTTCAACGTCTACTCTTTATGCGGCGACGGCTGCATGATGGAAGGGATCGCCTCGGAAGCCGCGTCGCTGGCCGGTCACCTGAAACTCGGAAATCTCTGCTGGATCTATGACGCAAACAAGATCACGATCGAGGGAAGCACCGACCTCGCTTTCTCGGAAGACGTCGGAAAACGTTTTGAATCCTACGGCTGGAACGTCGTGCAGGTCGAAGAAGACGTCAATGATCTGGACGCGCTGCGCAAGGCGTTCGCGGCATTCCGCGCAGAAAACGAACGTCCGACGCTCATCATGGTGAAGAGCATCATCGGCTACGGCGCACCCAATCTCGCAGGTACCGCAAAAGTCCACGGTGCTCCGTTGGGTGAGGAAGAGATCCGTCTCGCAAAAGAATTCTACGGCTGGACTTACGAAAAATTCGCCGTTCCGGAAGAAGTCGCGAAACTGTTTGCCAACGGCATCCAGGCGAACGGCGCAGCCGCCTACGCACAGTGGGAGAAAGATTTCGCGGATTACGCGGCGAAATACCCGGAACTCGCGAAAGAATTCCAGATGATCCAGAACGGTGAACTGCCCGAAAACTGGGACGAAGGTCTCCGCAAAATGTGGGACGCGGACGAAAAAGGGACCGCGAGCCGCAACTCCTCCGGAAAATCGCTGAATCAGCTCGCAGCCGGCATTCCGTGGATGCTTGGCGGTTCGGCCGACCTTGCACCGTCAAACAAATCGAACCTCACTTTTGAGGGTGCCGGTGAATTTGGCCCGGAAAATTACGCGGGACGTAATTTCCACTTCGGGATCCGCGAATTCGCCATGGCTGCGATCTGCAACGGGATGGCGACCTGCGGTCTGAAGAGCTACTGCGCGACCTTCTTCGTCTTCTGCGATTACCTCCGCGGTGCTCTGCGTCTGAGCTGTCTGATGGATCTTCCGGTCCTCTACATACTGTCTCACGACTCCATCGGCGTTGGTGAAGATGGTCCAACGCACCAGCCGGTCGAGCAGCTCGCTGCCCTGCGTTCCATGCCGAATCTCGTCGTCATGCGCCCGTGCGACGCGAACGAAGTTCGTTTTGCGTATCGCTGGTACGCAGAAAACAAAACGTCGCCGGTCTGCATGGTGGTGACTCGCCAGGATCTTCCGACGCTTCCGCGTGCGATCGAACCGACGGGTGATCAGTGCGCGTGTTCCTGTGGCGTTTCGAAAGGTGCTTACGTCATCCGTGACGCGAAAAATCCGGCGACCGGCACCTGCGACGCCATCCTCATGGCAAGCGGAAGTGAAGTGCACATTTGCCTCTCTGCCCAAAAAATGCTGGAAGCGAAGGGGATCTACGCCCGTGTCGTGAGCGTTCCGTCAATGGAGCTTTTCGAACGTCAGGATGCGGAATATCGTGAAAGCGTCCTTCCGAAAGCGTGCACACGCCGCGTCGCAGTCGAAGCGGCCCTTCAGTTCGGCTGGGACCGCTACATTGGAACCGAAGGCAAGTTCATCGGCATGACCGGCTTCGGTGCTTCCGCTCCGTTCAAAAAGCTCTACGAAGTCTACGGGATCACGGCGGAGAACGTGGTAAATGCGGTTTGTGAGTGATCCTTGCGATTTTTTCTCGAAGCCTCATCCCGGAGTTTTCGGAATTCCGGGATGAACGGTCCCCAAACCGCAGGACCAGTCAGATTCCAGTAGGACCTTTTTTATTTGACCGGGTTTTCCCGGAAGTATTTTACCATGTTGCTTGATGTTCAAAATCTGAAGACCTATTTTCCGATCCATCGCGGTCTTCTGCAGAGTGTAGTGGGTCACGTACAGGCGGTGGACGGCGTTTCGTTTCAGCTGCGGAAAGGTGAAACTTTGGGACTCGTGGGAGAGAGCGGCTGCGGAAAAACGACGACAGGCCGTTCCATTTTGCGTCTCATTGAGCCGACCGGAGGAAATGTCTTCTTTGAGGGGAAGGACGTTCTGGGTGCGGATGCCAACGAGTTGAAGTCGCTCCGTCGCGATATGCAGATCGTTTTTCAGGATCCTTTTGGTTCGATGAATCCGCGAATGACGATCCGAGCCATCATTGAAGAGGGACTGATCGTGCAGGGGATCGGCACGCCGAAGGAACGGGAAGAACGTGTCTTTCAGGTACTCAAACAGGTCGGACTTGAGCCATCCTGCCTGAATCGCTATCCGCATGAATTTTCCGGAGGACAGCGTCAGCGTGTCTGCATTGCACGTGCATTGATCCTTCAGCCGAAATTCCTGGTCCTGGATGAACCGATCTCTGCTCTGGACGTTTCGATCCAGTCCCAGATCATCAATCTGCTCGTGAAATTACGCGAGGAGTGCAGTCTGACGTACCTTTTCATCTCGCACGACCTTTCGGTCGTTCAGTACATTTCGGACCGCGTGGCCGTCATGTATTTGGGGCAGATCATCGAAATGGCTCCGAGTGCAGAACTATACGCTCGTCCGGCTCATCCATACACGCAGGCTCTGCTTTCTTCGATCCCGACGGTCGACGAATCGCGCAGGAGAGAGAGGATCCTCCTGACCGGTGACGTTCCAAGTCCCGTGGATCCGCCAAAATGCTGCCGATTTTGTCCGCGATGCTCACGTGTACAGGATATTTGCCGAAAAGAAATTCCTCCGGTCCTGCAGATCAATGAGGAACACACGGTCCAGTGTTTCTTCCCGAACACGGATTGACCCCACAGTTTCGATGGAACGCGGTTTTTTGAATTTTTGATTTTTTTGAGGATCGGCCGAAAGGATACTGCCTTCGGCCGCTTCCTGTTTGAGGTTGCCTGCGTCATGTTCATTTCAAGTACACAGAATCAGAGGATCAAGGAACTTGTTCATCTTCGTCAGGGGCGCAAACGGCGTCAGGAAGGAAAATTCCTCATCGACGGACGCCGTGAAGTCTTTCGGGCCGTCGCGAGCGGATTTCCGATCCTTGAGGTCTACTTTGCGCCGGATCTTGCGGACGACGAAACCTATGCCTGGATGAAGGAATTTACGGAAGAGTACGAAAGGCGGCTCGGCGTGCATGAAGTCACTGCGCAGGTTTTCAGCCGGATCGCATACGGTGAGCGGGAAGACGGCGTTCTGGCGGTCGCAAAAGATCCGGGATGGACGCTCGAAGACGTTTTCGAAAGGCTTCCGAAAGACCGCGTCCCGCTGATCGGAGTCATTGAGGGAGTCGAGAAGCCCGGAAATATCGGCGCGATCCTCCGCAGTGCTGACGGAGCTGGACTATCTGCCCTGATCGTTGCAGACCCGCAGACCGATCTGTTCAATCCCAATACGATACGCGCGAGCCTCGGAACGATCTTCTCGATGCCGATCTGCGCGGATTCCAGTGAAAACGTGCTTGCGTGGCTCCGAAAGCATGAATTTCTGACCTACGCGGCGATCGTGGACGGGGCGATCCACTACACGAAAGCCGACTTCACTCAGCCGTGTGCCATTGCGCTTGGCAGTGAAGCGTGGGGACTTTCTGAAAAATTTCGCGGCGAAGGGATCCAGCCGGTCTTCCTGCCGATGCTCGGGATCGCAGACAGTCTGAACGTCTCGACGACGGCAGCGATCCTATTTTACGAGGCGCTAAGACAGAGAACGCACTGACACGCTGACGCACTGGCACGCTGACGCACTGGCACGCTGACGCACTGGCACGCTGACGCACTGGCACGCTGACGCACTGGCACGCTGACGCACTGGCACGCTGACGCACTGG
>JAFQOH010000084.1:0-51772 GCA_017403345.1 Thermoguttaceae bacterium | reverse complement strand
CTTTTCTTTCTTCTTTTTTTCCTTCTTTTTTCTCTTGAGACATCTCGGAAAAAACGGTCTCAGACGGCTCTTTTTCGTCAATTTGCTCCTCGTCAATCGGCTCAACATCAACTTCCGCCATCATGCCACATGCCATCAAGCGATTAACCAGAATTTTGACGGCATCCGCCTCGGTAGGGGCGACGATTTCAAGGTCGCGAAACGTCACACGGAACGAAACGTTCAGCGTCTGCACGGGCACGGGTTCCACTGGACATACCGGGTCTAAAGACGGGTTCGATTTCGTCGAAACTCGCGCTGTCGGGGCAGACCGTAGGCGTCGCAAGCTGGTACATCCCTCTTTTTCAAGAATTTCGTCCGCTTTTTGGTCGAATTGTTTACACTGCCACTCGTCCATGCAGTCATCGCAACAGAAATAGTGTTCATATTGCCCAGTATCAGGATTATATTGCCCCCACCCAAAATTTTCGCGTTGGGCGGGCTTGTCGCTAGTCGTTTCAGCAACGCGAAACGACGGTGAAGTGTAATTTAAGGGGGGGGCGGGATTAAAATCCCTTTTTTCCCACGTGGAATCGGGGAGGTCAACAAGTTCACGCGACAATTTTAACCCGCAGTTGGCGCAGGTCACACTGGCATAATTGTTGGGTGGTGGTGAGAATCCAGAACGCGACTGGTCAAATTGACCACTCGTTTTCTCTTTTCCAGCTCGTTCCGTCAGGTGTCCCAATGGGACACCTGAGTTATCTTGTACCATATTTTGTATTGAAGAATAACATTTACCGTCTTTGCCGACTACTTCCAGAGGACGTATCAGTTCTCCTGCGGAGTATAATTCATTCTGGATTCTGTTGACGGTACTCTTGGCAACGCCACAGATTTTCGCCACCTCGCGTATTGACTTCTGCGGAAACTCTCTCATTACGGCAAGTACGGCATTTTTGCGTTCTTCTTTCGTAAATCGTAGACCATGTCGCGCATTTCCTTGCACGGCGTATAATACCAGCTCGGCGGAGGTACTGCCCACCTGTCGGCACGGAACGGTCTCGACGCCAACCTCAAGAGCGGCAAACCAACGATGGTGACCGTCGGCGATTCTCCATTGGTCGTCGACACGGCATACCTCGATGGGCGGAAAACTCCCCCACCCCTCCTCTTTCATGGTTTCTGCGTACTCGGAAATAGTTGTGTCTCGCGTCCCGATTCGTAATTGGATGCCCTCGGTTAATTCACTGATGGGCACATCGAAAATTTCATTATTCATGATGTTTTTTTAATGCCAAAAGGGTTATACCAGCTGATTTTTTAATCAGCTGGTCATTAAATTTGTCTGGTTAATTGGGGGCGATTTTAATTACCAAGTCTCTCGCTTTTTTCGTCGAGAGTTTGATGAATTGTGAGGTAATCCCCGTCGTTAAATCCCGTCGTCTCTGTGTCGATGGCGAACTGTCGCTGTACGGCATTTAGCGCATCCAAGTTATCAGCGCGTTCAATCGCTTCCATGTACCACTCAAAATCGCGGGTTTCCGGCTCTGTTTCCGGTTTTTTCTCCGGTTCCTGTATAGCGGATTTTCGTCCTCGACGCGCTGGTTTTTCCGTATTAAGAAGCTGGTTTTTCATTGCGTCCACCTTTGGAGACGTCTGGGTTTCCGGTTTCACGTCAACTCGCATATCAAAAAAGTCTTCCGGTTTCCCGACTCCATCTTTCAAGGACTGGAAAATCATGCGGAGTTTGACGACGTTTCCCGGTGTAATTGCCTCGATAGAGCGTTGGATATACTTCTCGATGATACTTTTCGTTATACCAAAAGGTGAAAAACTTTCGACAAGTATGCTGATTTTTTCCGGTGTAATATCCACGTTCGCGTTCATCGTTACCGTACATGCTTTGACGGCACTTTCAACGATGTCCCCCGGAATCACTCCCAAAATACACGCCCTTACCCGCCTCGCCATCTGGTTTGCGACGTGTTCATAGATGTCACGAGGGTCTGTGAGAAAAACCGTCCCTTTTTTCGTGCTACGTTCGTGAAGTACCGTCACGACACGGGTTACACGCACATTGCTTTCCAAATTCCACGCATACGCTTGCGCGACGGTGTGATTCCGTGTCTGCTCCAGTTCCGTGTACCCATAAATGATATTTCCCCACTCCAATGCCAGCATTTCCGCCAGTCGGATAGACGGTCCCGTCACGGATGCGCCCCCTCGTGGATAGTTATACAAGGCGCACTCGGCAAGTTTCGGACGCTGGCATGCCTTCATGACATTGTCATAACACTGACATGGGTCGCGAGGAAATTGTTTTGCCATGAACACCAACGCCTGAATTTCCGACATCGCCCGTTGCGTTTCCACGCTAGTTGTTGCGCTTACGGATGGTTTGGTAAAAGGCATGGTTTGTCCCTGAAATGGATTCTTGAGAATCTCGTTTTTTATGGTCACAGCCGTTTCCGTTCCGGCTTCATTAAAGTCATTACTCATTAATATTCTACCTTTCTGTTAGGGGTTTATCAACTAAAAATATTTGTTTTTTCATTAAAGTCACTTAATATTAAAAACACGATTCCCGCGTCGGGTGTTTTTGTAGGTCGCGAGAAGCGTTCCGTTATAGGTCAACGCTTCATTGTCCTCCATGAATTGAAAAATGTCCGTTTTCCGCTCCGTAATGGACGCCTCAATTTCGGACTGCTGAATTTTCAATCTCCGTAGGTCTGTGAGCGCATCCAAAATAGGCTCGGTCGCCTCAATTTTTGAGAGCGGACGCGCCACTGGGAAGCGGTAATTCAAGTCGTTCAGATTGAACAGCGCAGGTGGCGTTCCCGTCGTGACGGCATCCCAAAATGCTGAGTATCGTTCGATACACGCTTCGTGCCATTCGTCATCAGCGAAGATGTTGTAGGTACGAAAACCAAGTCCCTCGCTTGAATACAAAAGCGCAATGATTACAACTCGTCGATACCCTGTCGCGAGCATATAGTGTTGCCCCTGCATCCAATAGTTAAGTGGAACCACATCCGAGCCGTCGTCGCCCCACTTGGGCGTCCAGCGTCCCCACTTCGCCTCGACGATGGTATCACGAGTCCAACCGTCCAAACTCGCCTGAATGAACGGGTAGGTTTTGTGACGGAGAATCGACGGTTTGGGAAGTAATTTCTCGCCCGTCCGCATCTCAAATTCTCGCAAGATTCGAGGTTCCATTGTGGTTCCAAGCTCAATCTCAATCCGGTTTTCGTCGAATGTCTTGACGATTTCACCACGCTTCTCAAGCCACGTAAAAAACGGAGTTTGGATATATCCGTAGGGCTTGGTCGTTCTTGTTTCACCTTGCGAATCGACGTATGTTTCCTCATATCCCGTCAGCCCCATCACGCTGGCTGCATCCGAGCCTCCAATTCCCATCCGTCGCACTTCCAGCCACTCCTCTCTCGTTGAGGTTTCCAGCCAGATATCGTTATTCGTTGTCATCTTTTATCTCCTGTTTTACGGGGTTAAATTCCCGGAACAAAAATTTGATTAACATGGCGCATAGTCCATTCTTTCCGCGTCGTAGACCTGTTCCCTGACGTAATCCCACTCTTCAGGTTCCATCTCTTTTTCATTCAATGCTTCACAGCGCTCGTAGCAGAGGTTGTGGTTCTCACTGACATACCAGCACTCAGCATCTGCCGTCTGTTCGATGCTTTTTCCTGATTCTATTTCCAACTCTGCCCAGCATCTGGAGCAGGTGATTTTTCGTGGCACGGCATCTTTGTTTCGTGCATTTTCACGGACGATTCTCACACTTTTGGGCGCATCAAAACATACTTTGAAATTCCCTCCACCTTTGGCAATAAAGAATTTCACGGATTCGCCGATATTGCAAGTTTCACCGGGTTTTAATGTTAGTACCAGCATTGTTTCACTCCTTGAAACGGGGATTATGGTGTCTAAATAGGAGATGGGAAGCCAACGATTCACACGCTTTCGCGCACTTTACTGTCAACTGGAATCGTCACGCCAGATTTTCACCGACGTTTCACTTCTGCCCCAATGAGTAACACATCATGAATTTTGTTTTGCACCAAGTGGTTGATATTCTTTTTAACCCACCGTGCGTTATTTAACACATGTTTGTGTTGCGTTTACAATTCGGATTATAACAATTGCCCCCGGACGAAACGCGGACTTTGCGTCCGTTTTGCGTCCTATTTTGGAAAAAAAGTTAAAATATTTTTCAAATTTGGATTTTATATTTCCCCGACACTCTCCTGATGCGATAAGAAATTGACATTTTTTTAACTTTTCATTTATTCTATCAATAACCTTTCGGATTGCGTCATTTCCAATGTCAGGATTTTTCCAAACATACTCCGCCAAGTCGTCGTCCGTCGCTCGTCCGTGGGTTATAAGGTAGGAAAATACACCTTGTTGCAACAACGACAACCCCTCGATATAACAACCGTCAATCAGAAGCGTCGTCCCACTATCTATAACCTCGAATCGTTCTCCACCATAGGTTCCCTGCATTGCATGGATAAGTTTTTCAAACAATCTGCGCTCAATGTCGCCGACTGTATCATTTAACTTCCTGAACGAATCCATAATTTCAATAAATAACGACAACGGAATCTGTACCCGTTCGCTGGCGTTTTGTGAAACAGAAACATTAGAATCACTAAAATCCGTCATGAAGACCTCCATATTCGGGACTGTCTCTGAAGGCTACTGATAGTTATTCAGTAACTTTAGAAGGCAGTCTTCGAGACCTTCTTTGACCGTATCACAGGGGAAGCAAAGGGGCTAAATCTCAAGCTACCCCTCCACCCCCCAACAGGAGTTAATTTTACTGATTTTTTGTTTTCTGTCTACAAATTCACAAATATACACCCATATCCGTTATATATAAAATCACGTTTTTAAACCATAAAAAGGTGCGTCGTTTTCTTCTGACGGCTTGTTTCTCGCCACCATCGGCGACACATACGAGCGTTATTTTCACCGTGCATTTTCCAGAATGTCGTTGATGTTATTGAAAATTTCTTCTTCATCACTACAGAAGAAACTTTCCATGTTTGCCACCAGTTGCGCGAGGTACTTCTCCACTTTGACACGGGTTTCCGCTCCAAAAAGTCCCTCAATTTCTATCAGTGTCGCTCTGTTCTTCTTAAGAATTCTGAAAATTCCAAACACGTGTGAATAATTACCTGTACATTTGCACTGTAAGTGTTTTTCGTGTAACAGTATAATATTAGACGCCAGCTTACGTGAAAATTTGAAGTGCTTCATTTCTCTCTCCTTATTTAAGGTTTCTATGATTTTTTAGAGGTACTTGTTTCCCTCATTGTGACTGAAGTATAACTCTGAAACACTATAAAGTCAAGTAGCATTAAATTAAATTCCTCGATGTTTTTGCAAGAAAATCAAAGAAAATGCGTCATGTATCGTGAATTCAAGCATGAAAAACTTCGACTTTTTTTCAAAATAGTTCGCCGAGACGGGGGATATTGCTGGATTTTAGAGAAAAAAGAGAAAATGAACCCAAAACAAGATATTTTCTAATTTACATTAACCTCTCTCCGTCTTAAAACTTGAAAACGGAGGGGTGGTTTTTGCACGAAATACGACAATTTATTTTTTTGACAGAATTTCCCGGTATTTTAGCCCTAATTCGATGAGTTCCGCAACCACAATGGAGCGAGAGCAGTTGCGCTCGGAGACGATTTCGTCGATGGTTGCGAGGGTGGAGGGGAGGATGTTTGCCGATACTATCTGTTTGCGGAGATGGGCACGGTCGGAAGGGGTTCTTTTGTACGTTTTGCGCCGAATCGCTTCGACTTCGACCTTAAAATGACGAGCGAGAGTCTTTGCGCCATTCAGCGGAATCTGGTACTTTTCGACGTATTCCGAGAGAGCGTCCTCAAGTGTCCCGGTCATGGGGACGATGAAGTATTTTTTCTCGACTTCTTCGCGCCCTCCAAGTTCCGAAATCGTCGCGTCCGTGGCGTTTTGAATCGACTTGGATGGATACCCGACGTAGATTAAAAGATAACGGGGGTCTTTGCGTTTCGCTGTCATTTTCATCCCATTTTCATTATAAAATTTTTACTTTGCCGTCATTTCGCGTTGCAGAAATGACTACCGAAAGGAATATCCAACGCTGAAATTTCATGTGAAACCATTTTAGCCCTCCTTTTCCGCATTCAAATACCGTTCCATGCCCAACGGAAGGATAATCGCGGCAAGAGCCGACGGCGTCATGTTTTGCTTGGCGGCAAGCTCTTTGAACGCTTTGGCAAGCTCCGGCGGAACGCTCAAGCCGAGCGACACTTTTCGCAATTCAGGCGGTAAGGTTCCCTCGTGCACCAACTTGCGCTTGATAGCGTCGTAATCCACGTCGAAAATCCGCGCCATCGACCGTGTATCGCGAGTGTTGAGCATGTTTTTTGCGACGTATTCCCGCAACGCATCCTCCAGCGTCCCGGTCATAGGAATTATCGCATACGTCTTCTCGACTTCTTCCTTACCGCCCATTTTGTTGATGGTCTGCATGGAAACATCCTGCAACGATTTTTTGAGAAAACCTCGGTAAAGTAAGAGGTATTTCATGGTATTCTCCTTTAATTAAGAAATTTACTTATACCCATCACACCTGAAAATTCCACGTCGGGCGGGCTTGCCGGTAGTCATTTCAGCAACGCGAAATGACGGTGAAGCGGAATTTTAGGGCGCGTCGGTATGAAAATTAACTATAGCATAAATTATTTTTTTGTCAATACATCAGCGTTCCGAAACGTCTATATTTTGTGCAAAATTTTGCACTTTTTCATTCCACTTCCGTACTGCTTTTTGAGGCGAGTTTGTTTCATCGCCTGTGATATTGTGGTCTGCTGAAATCTTATTCCCGACGCAACGATAAAAATAACAGCCGGGTCGCGGACGCCTCTCCTGCGGTACGCTCTTGCAGACAGGGCAGAGTTGCGGTTCCACCCACGGAATTGGCGGGTATTGAGTGGCAGTCGTGTTCATTTTCGCCTCCTTTTTCGGGCATTTCTTTGCGCCATGACAAACAGGGGAGTAGTGGTTACTCCCCCGTGTTTTACGGATTGTGAGGTCATTCTGTGGGGTTCTTTTTCATAGCGTCGAGGATTTTGGCTTCGTATTCCTCACGGAGAAGTTCAAGAATGTTGTCAGGTCTTTCCATCTTATACTGAAATTTCTCCATAATGTCATAAAGAACACGAAATACATCGTAATCACCTGAAATATCCGACACGGTTTCAGCAATTCCTTCGAGGCGTCTTCGCGCTCCATCCACCCCGTCCCTGCCATGAATATGAAGGTTTATTGCCAGCCGTTTTAGCGCACCAAAATACGCTTTGGCTATTTTTTCGGCGTTGGGGATGATGTATTCCTGTGTCTGTTTTTTAGTCTCGTTCATGGTTTATCTCCTTGTTTTTAGGGGTTGAGGTTTATTTATTGGGGGTGAATTTAATCGCTTTCATCAGGCGGTCTACTTGCGCGTCGGTGTATCTGAAATCCTGCGTGTTCTGGATTTCGTCACGAATACGATTCAGCTCGTCACGGAACGGCTCCAGAGACGTAGCAAAAAAACGACGCTCAAGCTCTTCCAGAATCTGTTTTTGCGTTAAAATGTCAGCATCTTCGTTCATTTTATCGCCAAGAGAATGGAAATAAAACTCGTTACCGACGCTTGAAAGTAGTGAAATTATCAGGTTTTTGGTTGTTCGTTTTTTCATGGAATTCTCCTCATTTCAGGTTTGGAAATCGCCACCCCCAGCCGTTGCCAGGGGCGTGTGTTTGGGCTTTGGTTATTTGGAAAGAATTTCAAAAAATTCCTTGTGCGTCGTCGTTTCGGTTTTTTCGTACAGTTTGCGTCCAATTGTGGTCTCGGATTCTTTTTCCAACTGGTCGCAGATTTTATCTGACGCTTTGTCGAGCTTCTCGCCACACCCCAAAAATACGTCAACCATCTCAACAAGAGAACGCCACTTTTCAAGCGTTTCATTGTGTTGCAAGTCATCCCCATACAGGAGTTCCATGTGGCAAGCAACCAGCAAATCACACACTTTTTTCAAATTCACATTTTTCATGTTAGGGTCTCCTTGTTTTAGGTTATTTTTTCATTTTACGGGGGCGTTCGTTTCCCTTATTGTGACTGAAGTATAACTCAAAAACGTTATAAAGTCAAGTAGCATTAAATTAAATTCTTCATTATTTTCACGAAAAAACAAGGAAAAATGCGTCATGTATCGTGAATTCAAGCGTGAAAAACTTCGACTTTCTTCCAAAAAACTTTGCCGAAATATCAGGATTATTTTTTTACCCATGCTGGAATTGCGTCTGCGTAACGCTGTTTTACGTCGTTTTCAGTGACAAGTTCTCCCTTCTGAATTTGGGCGACCACGGCATAAAACAGGCGAACAAGAGCGTTTCCCCAGCTCTCCATAATGGCAATTTGACGAGCGAACATGTCGCTGACTGGGTAGAATGCGTCCTCGATTTGATTTTTCCCCTGCGCTTCTGCGTATTTCATTGTGATGGGCGCAAGCCAGTCGGGAAGTTCCAAAATTTCCGACCGACATCGATTGTATTCGTGGGCACGGTATTGTTCTCGTTCGATGCTCTGTAAAAATGTGGAGATTTGGTATTTTACGAGTTCCTTCCACGTTCCCGACGCCAGTTCCTTATCCGTTCGGCATGTCGTTTCGACGGCGAGAATGGTGCAGATGGCACGGCGATTTTCCGTCTGAAAAACACTCTCCACGATGTCCAGCGCAACCTTGATTTTAGCGATGCAACAAGCCGTCTCGTGGCGGTAATGATGCGTTTGGGCGTCAGACACGTTCCTCTTTTTTCCGAGGCGAATCTGTTGTAATTCTTCTGCCAGCGCGACGAGCGTTTCAGCTATTTTGTCATAATCAATCAGCACGGTTTCCTCCTTAATTTTACGGGGTGAAATGCCCCTCATACAACATGACGGGGGCGGGGTTGATTACTGCATATCACGTTTAGCCCAGTCTGGTATTGCGTCGATATAGCGTTGCAGAACCTCCTCTTCCGTCGTGATTTCGCCACATTTAATTTTGGAGACGGTTTCATTAAAAAGGGCAATCAATTCAACGCCAAAATAGTCCACAAATGCAACCATACGGGTGAAAATTTCGGTCGCGTCGTCGTAGCTTTCAAACTGGATGGCATAATCTTTCGAGGTTGCATATTCAAACGTGATAGGCGCAAGCCGTTCTGGAAACGTCAAAATTTCGGAACGCAAATCCTCCTCTTCATGCGTGTATTCTTGGTCGCGGAGGGTGTTGTTGATGAAGGTTGTAACCTTGTATTTCGCCACGGATTCCCACGTTTCAAATTCATCTTCTTCCGTAGGACGGCGAGCCACATCGTCCATCACGATACACGAGACGGCTTCCTTCACACCCTCCGTGAAAAATCCCTCCACGACGGAAAGCGCCGCCTTCCACGCTTGCTTATCGCCCTGCGTCGCCTCCGGAGCTTCTGATTCGATGGCAAGAGATACCAGCGTGTGTGATAATTTTCCATAATCAATATTCATTGTTTTCTCCTTAATTTTACGGGGTGAAATGCCCCCCATGCAACATGACGGGGGCGGGGTGATGGGGGACTAATTGACCTTGAATAGATACCCGTGCTTTTTATCAGAAATTCCGTTGATTTCCACTAATGCTTCAAGTGTACAGCCGTTTTCCTTGAAAAGCCATGCGGTTTCGACTGCGCTTGACCAGCCGGACGAAAACGTGAAAGCCTCGATTCCATACGTGCGCATCGCCTCAATAAGAGGTTTTACGTCCTTGTCCCAAACCACCTCGTTAATGTCGAGATGCTCGTTACCTCGGTCTCTTGCGGTTTCGTAGCATTGCCACAGACGCCACACCTCAACCCCACATGCTTGGATTTTTTCAAGAGCAACCTGCACGTTGTTTCTCGCAACCTGCTTGCCTTCCTCGTCATTTCCAGCTTTTTTATAGGCTTCATGGGCTTCCTGAATGATTTTGTACGTTGTTTCAAAAAGTTCTTTCATTTTTTTATCCTTTCAAGTTTTGAGTGTTTCCCTGCATAACGTAACAGGGCTTCGTTTCCCTCATTGTGACTGAAGTATAACTCCAAAACGTTATAAAGTCAAGTAGCATTAAATTAAACTCTTCGTTATTTTAACCATAAAACACTTGAAAATGCGTCATGTATCGCAAATTCAAGCGTAAAAAACTTCGACTTTTTTTCAAAAAACTTCGCCGACGTCATGATTTTCCTTATTTTCCAGCGTTTCACAGAGAATAGCTGTGATGGTCGACGTAAATTGGGCACGGAGCTGGTTGAGTTTCTGTTGTAAGTTTTGAGCGGAAGAAGTTGAGAGGCGCAGTTGCCGCAATTGGTGGGTGAAAGCGTCGACGCGCTCCTGAAGTTTCATCTGCGTAAGGATGGGTAAGTCCGAAAACTCGGCATGGAGACTTTGAAATTGGAGGAGGGCGAGTAGTTGTAAATAGTGCGCTCGGCGTTGCCGAAACGTGGGGTTCAGATGGTAAGTGACAAGTTCATTTTGTGTCTTGAAATGGAGTTCCGCAAGCGTGTTTATCGCATCTAACGTCTCTTGAGAAAGTTGCGTTGGCGCGTGTTTTTCCGTGCACTCGTGCGTTTTTCTGGGTGTTTTATGGGTTTTGACGCTCTTATGGTCGGTCGGAAGAATCTCATCATAACGCCCAATGATAGCAAATTCAACGGGGTATTTTGACATTAATCCTTTTCTGTGCATTCTTGCGTGAGGGCTGGTTGCGCGTCGTCCGGAGCGTAATCTCCTCGGCAATTATCGAAATCCTCTTCATCCTTTTCCGTCCATATTGACGGCTCGTCATAATGTTTGTCGTAAAGAGCGTTGCAACAATCAACGCAAATGACGGCATGGTCTCCAAACACCCAGCCTTTCTCTTCCGCTTCGCTTTCGTAGCCGTCTTCGTCGCGTGGATAGCAGTTTTCGCTTTCGTAACACTCGCCACAACGGTTGCAGACGACATCCGTTTCGTAATATGAATCTTGTTCGTAATATTGAGTTTCGTAATACGCCAATGATGGGCACATATTAACCTCCTTGTTAGTTATTTTCGTTTACCCCCAACCCGTTGTCGGGGGCGTTTTAGTGGGCGTTATTTCGTCAAAATTGCCACGATTTCCTCGCACCCCTTTTGGGTGGTTTCTCGGCAAGTCGCCCCTGCGTCGAGCGCATCTATGGATTTCTGCGCAACTTGATAAATTGCATCGTAAATCTCATTGCCCAAGAATTCTTTAATCGTATTCAATCATACATAAAAATTCCGCGTCGGGCGATTCTTTCGCTAGTCGTTTCAGCAACGCGAAACGACGGAGAAGCGGATTTTTAGGTCGCGTCGGGTACAAAAAGTTCAGCACCAAGCTCACCTCTGAATACCCGGATGTTCTTATGCGCTTCATTCTGGAAATCGAGGAACCCCATATTCAGCTTGTCCAGTTTTTATACCAATCGTACACGAAAATTCCGCGTCGGGTGGGCTTGTCGGTAGTCATTTCCGCAACGCGAAATGACGGAGATGCGGAATATTATAATGTGTCGGGAATAGAAAATTCATAAGCCTTCCAAATTTTCAGGACTTTCGTCATGATACGTTCAGCAATTTTCGAGGCGTTGTCTTTTTTCATTTTGATTCTCCTTATTTAGGTTGTTTTTCTGATTTTACGGGGGGCTTCGTTTCCCTCATTGTGACTGAAGTATAACTCCAAAACGTCATAAAGTCAAGTAGCATTAAATTAAACTCTTCGTTATTTTAACCATAAAACACCTGAAAACGCGTCATGTATCGTAAATTCAAGTGTGAAAAACTTCGACTTTTTTTCAAAAAACTTAGCCGAAACGGGAGAATTGTGGAATTTTAACAAAATAGAATTCATTCAACAACCACCTAATTAACTTCCGTGAATTGCCAATATTTTGAAGGTGGGGGCTTCGCTTTCCCTTTTTTTCTAGGATTATTTTATCAATTCTACTTGAAAATTTAGCATTGAGCGACATCATTCCAGCAACGCGAAATGACAGTGAAGTGAAATTTCATAGTTTCTGCGTTCTTGTCAAGGATTGATGAAAATTTTCCTTTTTTTCCCGAAAACGCTTGACTTTTCAATCAGGTTTTGGTATAATGAATAGCTGGAAAGTATGTTCTTGGTGGAGGGCACAAGATGGCGAGACGGAAATTCAGCGAAATACCGCGTTCAGAAATCTTATACTGATTCGACATGGAAATTTAGGGAAGGGCGGCTCCTCCGGTAGTCATTTCAGCAACGCGAAATGACGGTAAAGCGAAATTTCATAGTGAGTCGGCTTTAAAACCGACGGCAGATGTTATTTTTCAGTACATTTTTGGCGCGGAAGGGTGTGAGGAAATCTTGCTCGGTTTTCTGAACGCTATTCGGAAACACGCACGGCAATCAGAAATTGTGGATGTGAAGATTCAGAATCCCTTTAATATTAAGGAAAAAATCGAGGATAAATCGTCCATTCTCGACCTGAAAGTGACCGACGAGAACGGGAACATTTTCAACGTTGAAATGCAGACCTTCCAGCAGTCGGCGTTTGATAAACGTGTCCTTTATTACTGGAGCAAGTTGTATTCCGGGCAGATTCAGGATGGCGAAAATTACGAGATTTTGCGACCTGTGACGTCGGTCATCATCTCGACTTTCCGCCTTTTTCCCGAGCACAATCGGCTTCACAGCGTGCATGAAATTCGTGACGTAGACCAGCCGGAAGTGCAACTTTTACGGGATTTTCAGTTTTATTTTTTAGAATTAACGCCTGAAAAATGGGAGAAATTTTGCGAGGAAAATCCTCACGACGCGCAACCGACGGAGGTTTCGAGCGCGCTTTACCTTTGGCTTTATTTTCTGCAAAACGCGGACATGAGAACGGAGGAAGAAATGGGTACATTAGTCAAAAAAACAGACGGTCTTGACCAGGCGTATCGCCGTTTTCGCAAGTTCAACAGCACCGACACGATGCGCGAAAAAGCGGAAATGCGACAGAAATTCCTCCGCGACCAGTACGCAATTCAACAATTTCAACTTCAGAAAGAGCGTGAAGAAGGTCGTGCGGAAGGGATTCGTGAGATGCTGAATACCGTGTTGCAGTTCCGTTTTAACGAAATTCCGGCTGATGTGGAATGTCAATTAAGTGACATTTCCGATATAAAGAGGCTTCAACACCTCAGCCTTTGCGCCGCCACGTTACCTGATTTGGACAGTTTCATGGCGGAGTTACAGAAATAAGTCGCTAGTCAATGTCATGGTTGTCGTAACCGAGGCGACATGAAAAATATCATTTTTTGGGGACGCAGTTGCGGGATGAACTGGTATGCTAGCACAATATTGTAACCAGTCGCAAAAACGCTAGGATTACGACGACCTTTTTCAGTATTACGAAACGGAAATCCTGACGTATCAAACGCCTGCAATCCGCCGTATCATCACACTGCTGGAAATAAGACCGTCCGTGCTTTTGTGTTTTGAAGCGCGTCCCCAACAGTGTCATTGGCTCCGACTTGCGCAATGGATTCAGGAAATGACGGGATACAGAATCATTAATCTATCCGCTCTCCAAAAACATCCACCACAGACGTTTTGAAAATCTCTCAATCAATTTTAAGAACAGCCCGCCGAACGCTTGAAACATGTAGGAAAAAATCGGCAAATTCTCAAAATACCAAAACGTTTCGCATATCGACAATCTTCCGCTGTTTACAAATCCAAACGTTTCTTGAAAAAGGGCAAAAATGGGCGTTTGATTTTTTCCTCTTTTTTAAAATGTTTTTCCGCTTAAAAGTGGAAATTTAGGATTCTTTTAAGGTTTACGACAAGGCGAAGTTACCCTGCGATGCGCAAGGAAACGCAAAAAATGGTGGATTTTGGAGGAAATTAGCATTCTTTTTACACGATTTACCAAAAATTTCAAAAAAAGTCAAAATTTTTTTGCGTCTTGTAACTTCCGCAACGAGTCGCCCCAAACCACTTATTTTACGAAAGATGAGGAGTGTCAATAGAGTGGAATGTCAACTGGGTGAATTGTGGACTTTTTTCTGTAAACCAATACATTTTGAAAATCGCACACCTCCACCCCCGGTTCACTTCGCTTCGAATTGAGTTATAATTGCTACAGTCGTCAAGATTGTTGCAACCATCAAAAAGGAGCAAAAAATGAAGAAATACTTAAACAAAAAAGAGATGGCGGAGATGTTGAGTTGTTCCGAGCGCAAAATTGACATGATGCGCTCCAACGAAGGATTACCCTGCCTGAAAATGAGTGGAATCGTGCGTTTTAACGTCGAAGACGTCGAAAAATGGCTCAGAGCCAGAACCGATGTCAATGGTGTTCCTTCCCTGAAAAAATGATTTGTAATGACGTTTGGAAACAACCGCCAAACGTCGTTTTTACGACACTTAAACTCAACTTATACCGCTACAAAGACGACAATGTAGCTGATATAAAATATCGAATATTCTATTACTGTTTACTTCATTCTCTCTCCTCAAAGCGAGGGAAAAGTAACATTTTCAAAAGGAGACGTCCAAATGGCTTGTGTATGTTTAGAAAAAAACGGCAAATATTCAATCGAATTCCGTATAAATGGAAAACGTACCCGAAAAAAGGGATTTACCAATAAGAAAATAGCGCAAAGAATTGCGGATAAAATCGAGGAACTGATTACCGCCAAAAAAATCGGTACAATGTCAGAAGAACTAAAACTCTGGAAGGCGGAATTAGAGAAAAACGCGCCGGAAACCTACGACTGGTTAGAAACGTTGGGATTGTTACCGAAGCGTGAAAAACAATTTACAGTTGCAGATGTGGCGGAATTGTGGGAAAAATCCGGGGAAGGATTGAGCGACGGCACGCAATATAAACGCGAACAGACATGTAAACACCTAATTGAGTTTTTCGGAGCCGATAAGGTCGTAGAGGAAATCACACACCAAGACGCGGAACGTTTTTTCAAATGGTACTCTACAGCCCCATTAGATACCCGATGCAAAACACCGAAACCATACGCACACGCAACCGTAGGGCGAAATATTGGGAATTTTCGTAGCGCATTCAAACGGGCGGTAGATTACGGATACATTACGCGGAATCCGCTTGCATTCATTAGAGGCTGGGAAGCAAAAAACGATGAAGCAATGGAATATGTTCCGACCGAAAATGTTCTCAAAATCCTAGAATACATGAAACAATACGCCGAAGATTTTGACAGCGCAAGCGCGTTGAAGTGGCGGGCGATTATTGCATTAGGACGTTTCGCGGGTTGTCGTGGGGCTTGTGATTTGTGTTTATTGACGTGGGACAAAATTCGGTGGACAAGCTCTGACGAAGCGGGAAACGTGACACTGGAAGGAAAAACCGCGCCGGGAACAATTCCACTTTCACCGATTCTGGAAAGTTGCCTTGCGGACTGGTTTGAAGTTGCGCCGGAGGGTGAAAGAGTGTTTCCAGATTTTCACGAAAAATCGAACACGAGCACAATGCCCAAAAAATACGCACACAAAGCGGGAGTGGTATTACCCATAAAAGACCCGTGGTACAACTTGCGCAAATCGTTTTGCACCGACGTAATGGAAAGCGGTGTAAGTATCGAAACTTACCGTCGTATATGTAGACACTCGATTGAGGTAGCAATGAAGCACTACATGTTAAAGCGCGACAGTGACGTAATCAGACACGCGGAATCACTGAAAAAAACGGCATTTTGGAACGCCAACCCTAACAGAACAAAAACCACTGAAAGCAAAGATACCGTCCCCACCAAAAATGAGGGGGGCAATTTGCAGGCGTCAGAAATGGAAGAGAGTGAGTTTAATCCCGCAAATTACGATACATTCCTGAAAAAAGTCGGGGGGCAATTTGGGGGGCAATTTGATTCTGTAGGGGGGCAAAAAAGGGGGCAGCAGGAAATTTACCAGAGTAGCACGGAATTGAACGAAACCCCGCAAAACACGGCATTAAGTAAACTATTGCAAGAAATAAAAAAAGGTTTGCAAGACCTTGCAAACCCTAATTATACCCCGTGTAGGACTCGAACCTATGACCCGCTGATTAAGAGTCAGCTGCTCTACCAACTGAGCTAACGAGGCGTTTAATTATGTAATGTATTATATCGCATCGGCGTTTTTTTGCAAGTAGGGGGTGGGCGTTTTTTCGCAAAATTTTTCGCTTTTTTAAAAGTTTTTAGCTCTGGACGAGGATCCTCGCTCCTGTCTGAAACTTTTTTACCACGGAAGACACAGAGGAGTTCACAGAAAGGAAACACGAAAAACTCGAAAAGATGCGAAATACACCAAAAGGCTATTGGCAACCTCGAAAAACGTGGTTTTTCGAGGTTGCCAATTTTCAAAATGTTTTCCCTCTCGGACATTTATGCCATGGCGAGTATGGACTTACTTGCGCTGTTTTCTTTGGCAAAAAATTTTAAAATTAGGTGAAGATGTCCACGAAACCCTTCCAAAAAGACCACAGTGCATTACCAATTGTTTCTAGTACAACTCCAATGCTACGAAGAATACCATTAGCCCAGTCGCGAAACCGATCCCAGCTACCGGCCAATTGTTCTCCTTCCCTTGCATTGAGTTGATCCACCGCTTCGTGGAGACGTCTTTTCCAATCATCTGCAGGCATTTTAAACCTCCAAGTTTATATCTTAGTTTCTATTTAGGTTAGTATACTCCTAACACTATTTTCATCATACCATTATTTAAGATGTAACAGGAAGTCCATTCGTATTTTCCTGTTACTTCTTCTCAAATAATCACTACAGATTTGTAATATATTTTTTTCGAATTAAGCTATTACAAATCAGGATTCAAGGCTTGTATACTAGATTTACTAGCACTTGCCTATTTCTTTCATCCAAGTAATCAGGTTATTGATCATTTTTTCATCTTGGGCAAAAGCACCTTGAGTTGCTTCGATAACCAGCAAAACAACGTCTGCATTTTTCAGCGAGTCTTTATAAAGCTCGTAATACTTTGCGTCTTCTTCTTCGCTTACACCATATCCCGGAAGGTCAACCAGTTGCAGCTTGGCACCATTGGCTTCCAAATTATATGCATGCCGTTCGGTCGTACCAACATCCAAATGGCTGACTCCCAGCTTTTCCGGATCCTGGCCTAGCAAGGCACTCACTGTCTGTGTTTTGCCAACACCAGTTTGACCAAGCAAAAGGATACTCGGTGCTTTTTCCATTTCCTGTTCATACATTTTCTTGAATTGAGAGACTTGGTCTTTCGGAAGTCTCGAATTCAGGTATTCAATAAAGGCATGTCCCAAGGATTTCCTGGTATTCTTGCGATCTTTGCCTTTATATTTTTCTTTATAATATTTGTCCACTTCGGCCAAAGCTTCCGGGTCCGTGATCTTATCAATAAAGTCATAGTAGTGGAATTCATTGAATTTGAACCCTAACTTAGTTGCCAAAATCAGCGCCAGAATCAGACATTCGGTACGATAGTACTGTAATGCAGAATAATAGACGATTTGATCTGCAGGAATGCCCGTTGTTCTTGCAATTTGGCGACTAATCGTCTCACAACGTGTTTCGATGTTTTTTTTCTGATCCACTGAAGGCTGATTGATTTTGTGATCCCAGTCACCCGGTTCAAACTTGTCAACCTTGTTAAGAGCAACCACAAGCGGAATGGTCAACTTCTCTTCCTGGTTGTTTCTTCCGAAAATGTTAAAAAATGTAGGCATAAGTACTCCTTCTGCTTAAAAAAGGTTAAAAAAACTATTACTCAAAAAAAAGTTGAGACAATGCTTCAAAATTCCATCCATAATAGGCAGAAAAAGGAATTACATCCTTTTCTGTAATGGAAAGATGTGGAGCTATCTCGTGGAAACTTTGAGCAACTACGGACTGTTTATCTTTAAGTAACTTCTTTTGATATTCTGTTGGCACAGGATTAGGGTTTTCGTTCTTTCGAAGGCCTATAGAGTCCGCTTTATTTAAGAGAATTGTAAATCGTTTAATATTGGACATCGAGTCTTTGATTTCTCGCAAACAACATTGATCTTCTAAATAACCACGCCGTGAGGCATCTGTAATCCATAAAACATGTGTTGCCTTCTTAACAAATTCACGATAAATTTCATAATAGGGCTGGTTTAGTACCAAAGATTCCCCAATGCCCATCAAATCCACAAAAATGAGATTTTTTATACCTTTTGTCAATTTGCGCTCAGAAAAAAGCTTGCTTTCTGGATGCCATGAGATTTCTTGAGAAATCTGCTGATGAAGAATCAAACCGTCGAGCTGGTCGTCAAGCTGGCTTGAATCATGACGAGACTTCACATACGGTACCCACGTCTCTTCATAAGTTGACTTTTTTTCATCCTCATCACGTTTAATATTACTAATATCCTGATAAATTTTAATGTGCGGCAAAAGTGTTCCCGTTGTAGCCGCAGCGGTAGTCCAACCTGTGCCTAACAAACGATTCAGGATCGTCGTCTTGCCATATCCACGTTGTCCCATAATAACGACAAATTCAGTACTCATGAAAACTCCTCTTTCATCATTTTTAGATAATTTCAATTACTAAATGCCCCCGCATCAATCCTTGTTACTCCTTCATTAGCTGATATTCAGAGATTTTATCAGTCTGAATACGATAAAGTGTTTTCCCGCCATCTAGGAACACGATACGTTCTCTGCCGCATTCAACAAAAATGGGAAGAGTTACAGAGAGGATGATTGCAACAAGGAACAGATACGAAACTCTATTTCCAAGCATGAAGTTAAATATAGAGAGTTATGCCATGGCAGCTCCTTCGTACAGTTAGGGAATATACTCACCTTTATTTCTTACCGCAAGAAATAAAAAAAGGGAGTACGTCATACGTATCCCAGCACGAAGGTCTTCGACTACCTACAAATACAGATACGGGACGACCCCCGAAGGAGCCGAACACGCATGTATTTGTATATAGCCAAAGTATGCAAATATAATTACATACCGCCTCTTACCTTGACGGTAAAAGGTCAGCCTCTCGCATAACGGAGAAAAGTGTCGAAGTTTTCGTGCTGTTAGCGAATTCTTTTTGGCAAACAAAGCCAATATGTTATTATGTATATTATATTTTATTCTCGGAGAAAAGTCAAGTGGGAGAGAAGAAAATTTTTTAAAAAAGTTGCGAATTGTAAAATATTTTTAATTTTGAAGGCTTTTTCCTAGATCGGAAGGAGCTGTTTCTGGTCTTTCTGGTACTGGTGTCTACTGCTGGCCCTTGATAAAGAAAAACTCCGGCAAGTTCGTGAGGAACGTTTGCCGGAGGGAATGTCGAAAGACCGTCTGTTGAAAGGTCAGTCTTCTTCAGCAAAGATGGAATCCAGCAGCTTTGAGTCCGTCTTCGCGTCTGTCATCGAGAGGACCTGAATTTTTTCGGGGGAATCGAAAACGAATTGGAATCCGTCGGTCTCTTCTTCTTTTTCTGCGAAGATCTTGTCCAGGAGCTGCGGAGCGTTCAAAACCTCTGCAGTGTTTGCCGAAACGTGCGTGTTCGTCTCCTCCTGCAGATACGGGAGCAGGGCCGTCCAATCCGTTCGAGCCACGTTGGTGTCGAAGGAATTGAATTTCACGGGTCGGGCCTCAGAAACGGCAGTGCTTTCGACCGGTTCCGGCGTCAGTGCGGGAAGCGGATCCGCTGTGGAGATCGTGGCTGCACCGTACTCCGAAATTCCGGAAGTCTGCATCAGGCCTGCGTTTTCCGTGACCGCCAGAACTTCTGAAACGTTCAGAGCCGCATCTGTCTGTGAGACGGGTCCCCAATCCTGCGTAAGCTGAGATTTGAAAGAGATCTCTTGCGTACTGTTGATATTTCGTCCGTAGTTTTTGGCGAACTGCACAAGGTCGGTGATGTCGATCTTTCCATTTTGGTCAAAATCGCAAAGGGCAGCCGAATTCCAGAGATCCGGCGCAGTGGACTGGCTGGATCTTCCGTAGTTTTTGGCGAAACGCACGAGGTCGGTGATGGTGATCTGTCCGTCGTCGTTCAGGTCGTAAATGACAGGGTAGACGTTCGGCATGATGTCGGGCGTTTCCTGTGCGTTTTCGGTCAGGAGAGCCCCATTCGAAGCCTCGACGGAAATGGAATTTTCGACGAAAGCCGTTCCCATGGGCGTCGGTACGTAATCGCCGTTCGCGTAGATGTTCGCGACGCCGCTTTTTCCTGCGGGGGCAAAACGGATGCTTGCGATCAAAGCCTGCGAGCCGTTTCCTTCCAAGTCGGCAGCACCTGCGTTTTCGATATTCGCGTGTGCCGTTGCTTGGATCTGCAAGACGTTCCGGCCTTCCACTTTCGTGACGGAGACCGAGGAAAAGAGAGCAGAGTCAAACTGGAAAACAGCGTTTCCCTGCGCATCGAACGGTGAGAAGAGGGCCGGATCGTAGGTGATCTGTGCCTCATACCGGACGATACCGTATTCGCTGACCGACTGGACACTGCCCCAAAGCTCGACCCAGACAGTGTTCCATTCGTGGGCCCAGCCTTCACTTTCCGGCGCAGTCTTGGGGATGCCGTCGGCTTCGGCAAAGGAGGAGGTCTTCCGTACGATGAGCTGAGTCTGCATCGAGGCGTCCAGATTCACCGTGAATTCTTTTTTCAGGCCCCATGCACCGTCTTCCAGTTCTTCCAGCCCCGCAAACGGCGAGCCGGAAATGGTCCGGAGGAGCGACGCATCGAGGAAAACGGAGAACTGATCGCCAGTCGCCGGCGTTTCGTTCCAGGTCCACGTCAGGATCCCGTCCGCGTACGTGAATCTACCGGAGTTCGTGACGTCTTCCTGCGGTCCGCCTTCTGCTGAAGTAAAGCGGATCGAGACGGCATCCGCCCAGGAATTCTGTCCAGCCGAGACTTCCTGGCCGAAATTCCAGGTCATCTGGACCGATCCTGTCGAGGCTTTCATCTTCTGCGTGACGGAAGTTTCGGAAACGTTCAGCTGGAATTCCGCAGTTTCTCCCGCAGCAAGATCTGCAAGTTTGAGGACGGCGCCTTCAAGCGTGCAGAAATCGAGCGCGGCGATCTGCAGTTTCGGTTCTGCCGTGAAGAGCGTCAAGCCGCTCCCGAAGGTGAACGTAACGGAATGCAGGTCCGAAGACAGTTGGCACGCATCGGCGTTTACCCACTCTTTGCCGTTGAAGAGAGAAACGCTGGCGGCGGAAAGCCGGTCCGCGCGAAGCGCCTCATTCCCGAAAGTGAGCGTAACTTTCGTGATCCGTCCGTCAAGCGTCTGCGAGATGTCTGCGGCACCGGAAGCTGTGAAGATCTCAAAGGTCTCTGCGGACAGCGTGTTTTCCGCCTGCACGATCCCTTCGACGGTCATAGCGTAGTCCACGGCCGAATTTTCCGCGGCAGTCAGTTTCAGGAAGTACTCCGTGCCGGAATCGAGACCGCTGAATTGCCAGACTCCGTCGGCGTACGTGCCGGTGAAGGATTTTCCCGCTTTGTCGAGTACCTGTGCCGTAATGGAAGGCTCGGAATCGGACGCGGCCTTTTTCGACGGGGTGAGGCGGACGGAGATCGAGGTGCCTTCCGTCGTGAAACGGTAGAAATCGCTCTGGTGGTCGAAGGAGTGGATCATGCCTGCCGTCATGGTGTAGAGGAAGGCGTTGGGATCGCTGACGAAGTGCGTGCTGTTCGTCCATGCGGAATCGAAACCGAAGGAAATGTTCGTGAGACTGGAATTTTCGAGAACCTCTAGCTGGGAAGTGTTCAGACGCATCCATGAACCGTCTTCCTGCAATTTCATGGTGAACGCGAGGTTTTCTTTGGACTGTCCGGCAACGGAAAGGATGCCGTTTTCAAACGTCAGGGTCTTTTCGTAGAAGTAGGAGGTTTCCGTCTGTTCGGGCAGGATGGTCCGAGTGTTAAGCTCATTCAGGTCCGTCGTGTAAAGTACGTTTCCGGAGGAAGAGGATGCCAGTACCGTCACGATCCCGCCGTCTGCCGCGACCGAGAAACCGAGCAGGGTGTCGGACGGGTCGCTGGTCTGGATGACCTGAACGAGCGAGAGACCGTTTTCCGTCATGCGGAAAATGAAAGCCGCGCCGCTGGACTCGTAAAGCGTTTCGTTGAGCTGGAAATTCTCCGTTCCCGGCGCCCCAAAAACGATCAGATCACCATTCACGGCTGCCGAGTAGCCAAGAGCCGGCCAGTTACGTGTTCCGGTGTTCTGCGTGTCGAGATTCAGCACGTCGAGGAACTGATCCAGCGGGTACGTCTGGTAGGAATTCCCCGTGATCTTGAAGACGTACGCGATCGAACCGATGTTCTGCGTTCCCGTAACGAGCAGTCCGTCAGCATAGTCCATCACGCTTCCGAAATCGGTGTTTGCCGTAGGATTGAGGATCTTCATGCTCTGCGTGAACGTTCCGTTCGGCTCGATCGTGAAGAGGTAGACCGCGCCTTGGGTGCCGTTGGCGTTCTGCGTATTGACGGCAGAGACTGCGAGCGTGTTGCCGTCGAGAGCCAGCGTCGTGCCGAAAAGATCACCTTCGGCGGAATCGTTTGCTTTCAGAGTCGCGATCTCTTCCCAAATCAGCCCGTTGAATTCGTACACGATGACTTTTCCGGCAAGATCGGCGTTTTCCGAGTCGCCGGGGACCCCGACGAAGAGGAATCGGTCATTCGCGGCAATGGAGTTTCCGCTCATGGCCTGGCGGGTATCGGAGGGGATCATCGTGATCTGCTCGCTGGAAACGTGCCCGACCGCGGACGCATTTTTGTCGAGCGAAAGCGCATTTTCCATCGTACTGTTCGTCGTTCCGTTGAAGACCGCGTTTTCTGTGACGACCAGACGGTACTCGCCTGTGCCGGAAATGGCGTCTGCTGCGGAAGAGACCTCCAGAATGTACTCTATTGGAGCGTTTGCCGTGTTTCCAATGTTCTGAAGCCACGCGGACATCGTGTCGAAGGAAGTTCCTTCCGCGATTTTGGTCTTGATGCCGTCCTGGAGCTCGTAAAGACGCAGGACGAATTCATTTCCGGAGATCCCCATGACGGCTGCGGAGATCTGGGCAGACGCGGATGCGGTGAAGCGGTAGGAGTCGAGCTCGCCGGCGTCGGTGAGTTTTCCCGTGACGGAGGCCTGGCGGATGGGGTCCGAAGAGGAGGGCTCTGCGGTGTCTGCGGAGTGCTCCGTAATGGTGGAGAATGTCAGTTCCATGCCGGAAGAAGAAGCGGTTTCTTCTGAGACTTCATCCTGAGTATTCCGCAGGAGCGTCAGCACGAAGACCGCACCATTGGCTCCGGGATCGCCGAGCGTTCCCTTTCCGTTTGCCGAAACGGTCACGATGCCCGTGATGCCGGAAGCATCGGAGGAAATGACTTCCCAGGAAGCCGTGATCCCGGAGCCGAATTCGTTCTTCGGGTAGCGGAAATCAAGAGTTTCGCCGGGGCGGAGCGTGATCTGGAACTGGATCGGAGCTCCATTTTCCACGTAGCCGTTCAGGTAGGCCGTGAAGGCAAAGGAACCGTCCGTCACGTCACGGTTCCATGCACTTTCAGGAAGCGGAGCCGGAGTGGAAGTTACCGGTGCCGTGATACCGAAAGTACGGCTTCCTGTTTCGTCCGTGACTTCCGTGAGATTGCCTGCCAGATCCCAGAATCGGAAGAGCCGGATCGTGTACACATCCGATGGGAGGGCGGCGGCGTCATACTGGAGCGTCAGGACGTTTCCGGAGAGTTCCGCTTTCGTGAAGGAGACGGAATCGTTAAGCATGCCGGTCAGTTCGATCTGCGCGTTGGCGATGCTTTCGGAGAACGTGATCGTGACGGTGCCGTTGGGTTTTCCGTCGGTCTTTCCGACCACAAAATCGACGATCTCCGCCGGGGTGGAGTCGATCGAGAAGACCGTTTCTGCCAGCGTGAAAGCGGATCCGGAGATGGAGAAGAGGGCCGAGTCGTCAAGCTGGAGCGTCCAGAGTCCGTCTGAGATCGGAGTGCTGAACGTGAATTCTACTTGGTTGCCCTCAAGTATCCGGATCCCGGAAGGAGTCAGAGTGACGGACGGATCCTGCGTACTGACGACTCGCAAAGCATCCGCGCTGCAGAGACGGGAAAGGTCTGCGTTTTCGGAAAGCTGGAGCGTTACGGAGGAGAGCGGCGCGGAAAGCTGCGTCCCCGACGCGACATCAGAAACGGCTTTCGGCTGCGTATCCAGGCTGCTGACCGAGAGGACGCAGCGTTCATTTTGTCCTTCCGTTTGCGGAACGAGCAGGATCGTGTATTCGGCACCGGAGGTCAGGCCTGAAAATTGCGTCTGATTTGCGTTTCCGAGCAGAGTACCGTTGGCATCCAGGAGGAAAAACTGTCCGGTGAAAGCGCTTCCGTCTGCTTTCCTGACCGAGAGCTGGACAGAATCCGAGTCGGCCGTAAATCGGAATGCGTCGGAGTCCTGCCAGTTGGTCCACTGCGCGATTTTTGGGGACGTCTGTTCGTTCGAAACGATCCCCATGGCGGCTAGCGAGACTTCGGCTCCCAGCGCGATGGAGGTCACTGGGGTTGAAAGAGTGTTGGTGTGCATCATGGTCCATCCTTCTCCAGTGTAGGCGTATTCCTGGATGAAGGAGGTGTTCGTGTCGACCGCAATGGCTGCCGCCAGACGAAGACCGCTGGTTTCCGAGATGGAAAGGTCCGTGATCTGCAGCAGATTGCCCGGCGTTATGGTTTGAGCGAGTTTCCATGCTCCACCCAGCTGTGTGTAATTGAAGATCTGGCTGTCCAGGCTTGAGATGAAAATGTGCCCCTGTGAAAGCTGAAGGTTGGGATCTGTGAAGTAACTGGAGTGCTTCGGTGCTTTCAGCACTGCCGTTTCAAGCCAGACGGCCCCCGATTTCTGCCAGATGGAAAGGATGCTGTTCTGGTCCAGCGTGTTTGAGAGAGAGAAGATCGCCATCGTGTCGGAGTCCATGGCGACATCGTATCCGAAACCGGAAAGTACAGAAGCAGATGCAGAGCGGATCTGCTGCGTAAATTCCCATGAACCGGTTTCCTGATCCTTGGTAAAGAGGAACGCGGAACCGCATTGCGGGAGTTTGCCGTCCGCGTCACTGGCGAATGGGGCAGAGACGAGGAGGGTATCGCCGCAAAGAGCCATGGAGTAGCCCAACGACTTTGATTCCCGAGCGGAGAACGATTCGGGGAGAGTGAGGGTCTCGCGGAAATTCCAGCGGCCGGAGGCTGCGTCGAGAGCGTAGACCTGAACGCTTTCGGAGGTCCCCAAAATGAGCGTTTCACCGTCTAGTGCGATGCTTTGAATGGAGGCGTTTCCGGTGAGAGAGATGACTTGGAGCGGGATCCAGCTTCCAGCTTTCAGCTGGTAAACTGCGGCATAGTCTGCTCCGGAGATGACTGCATGATCGCCGGAAATGACGGTCTGGACGCCAAAGGAAGTGAGTTGTTCCGTCGTCAGGGAAGGAAGCGGGATTTCTGTTGGGAGGACTGTTTCTTTCTGCGAAATATTGCTGACGACCGTGGTATCGCGGAGTTCCATTCCGGCGTGATCGTTGACTTCCGATTCGTAAACGGCATTTCGGAGTGCCGAAAGTTCAAAATCAACGGCAGGTGTGCCGGAAGTCGCGGAATTCGTGAGGATGAGCGTGTACGTAACGGTTTCCCCTGACGTATTTTTCAGTCCGGTGATGCGTGTGCCGTTGAGTTTGGACCCCTGGACCGTTCCTTGCGCGATGACGGTCCGGCCGGGATCCGTTTCCGTGCAGAGTTCCAATTTCAGCTGATTGCCCGCACTGTCTGCGAGCAGGAAGTTCACCTCTTCACCGGATGAAAGCGTTATGGTGACCTCTTTCGTCTGGCCAGCCGCCAGCGAACCGACCAGAGCCGTTTCCAGAAAGGCGGCACTTCCCTGCGATGGGAAAGTCAGCGAATCGCCGGTCCCGTCTGCGGAACTCAAAGAAGCGTGAAGCGCGGCGCGGATGGAAACGTTTCCGGCCGTCTGACTCGTGATCGTCAGGACGCAGGCATTCAGCTGTGCATCATAGACCGGCTCGGAAATTTCCAGCTGCATGGCATCCGAGGAGGCTTTCACCTGGAAATCGAGGTCTTCAAGTTCCGCGGCACTGCTGCACGGGATCGCGATACGCAGAGGTTCGGAGGTGTCTGTGATGGAAAAAACGGCATTTCCCTGCTGAACGGAAGAGCCGGGGACCGTTGAAGGGGACATTGGGACGAAAAGGATCCCTTCGTAAGTGCACGAGACCGTTAGAGGTGCGATCTCCGTTCCGCGGACCGATTCCAGACCGCTGACAGTCAGGTCCCACGTGCCGTTTGGGACGTTAGCCGGGACGGTCCAGACGATCCGATTCCCATCCAGGATGGTCTTGAATTCCAAATCGTAAGCTCCCAGTTTTGCGGCGGCGTCTTCCACTCCGGAAACGAGGATCTGCTGAGCGTATTCGACGATGAGCTCGTTTGCCTGCACGGAAACGAAGGCGGTAGAGTCTGGATCCGGCACATAGTCGCCGCTGAGGACGTTCAGTGTGTAGGGCGTACTGGTAGAGTTCGCAGAGCAGAGGGAAATTTCGTATTTGCCGACCGTTGACGGCGTGAATCGGTACTGCGCAAGTGCGTAATTGCCGCCAACGGAAGAGGTCGTTGGGATTACGGAGACTGCCGTACCGTCCGGCGCGGTGATCTCCAGTACGGGGAGCGTTGAATTCGGGGTCTGAGCCATGAGCTCCAGGGTGACTTCATTTGTTGAAGTCAGATTCAGCTGCCAGCGGTCGATGTCTGCGAAATTGGTGAGCGTGCGGATCTGCTGGTTGATGGAATCCCAGACGTCCAGCCGATTCTGCGAGAGGACCGCCGATCTTCCGAAAGCTCCGTTTTCATCGTACTGGAGCGTCTGGAGAAGACTCCAGTCGGTCCCTTCTTCGCTAGAGGTCCGGCGGTAAAGGTAAACGATCCCGGTATTTTCCAGCGATCCATTCAGTGCCGTTGGCGAGGAGACGGCGAGCTGGTTTCCTTGCAGAGAAACGGACGCGCCGAAGTCGTGGACCATTGCGTCGGAAACGAGTTCCGCAGCAGGGGTCCATGAGCTTCCGCTTTCGCTTTGCATCCACTGGTAAACGCGTACGCAGTTGGTTCCGTTGACCTTGCACGCGACGGCGAGCGACGCGTCGTCAAATGTGAGCGAACGGGCAAAATCCGAGATCGTTCCTGCGGAGAAAACGCTGCCGAGGTCGGAGGCTTTGATCTGGCTGCTCAGAGTCCAGCTGGAGCCGGAGTATTCGTAGATCCCGAGTTTCTGCGTACTGCCTGCACTCGCGGCGCAAAAACGTTTTCCCACGGTATCCCAAGCCAGTTTGGAACCGAATTCTGCTCCCGTCGTTCCGGAGATCGTTTGCGAATGCGCCCAGCCGGAGGCCGTTTTTTTGAAGACGAAGACGGAACCGGAATCGACGCCGTTCGTACTGTTTTTCGACGCAGAGATGAAAGCCCACTCTTCCGTCAGGAGCATGTCGGTCCCCAGAGCGGAGTTGGCCGTTAGACCGGGCGCAGTGATGGAAACACTTTCCAGAACGTCACCGTTTTGGGTGAAGCAGAGGACGGAACTGTTTTCAGGATCTCCCGCCAGGACTTGGTCACCGCACACTGCCAGCACGGTGCCGAACGTTTCCAGATCGACGTCGGAAGAGGACGCGGTGAACTGTTTGCTTGCGATTTCGGACCATTGGGAATTTTGGTACTCCAAGAGACGCAGAACGGCGGATGTGTATACTCCGTCGGTCCGAGTGAACGTCACGACTGCCATTCGGTTGCCATTGACCGCGAAGGCACGGATAGATTCGCCGGCGAATTGGGTGAGTACGGATTCCGCAGTGTTTTCCGTTCCCTCCGTTTTTCCGATCCCTACCCCCACGGCTCCAAGGTCATTCACGATCGGCGAGGGGGTGAGTCCGTCATTTCCTGCGGTGCAGTTTTCTGTGACGGTCAGCGCGTAAGGAGAGACTTTTTCGGATGCAGAGTCCAGCAGTTTGACCTGGATGAAATACTCGGTCTGCGCGGTGAGTGCGACGGAACTCAGGACGGTCGTGAAGTCATCGGCATTGGTGCCGACCGCAAGAAGTTTACGGCTGGAATCGTAAAGCTCCACCGTCATGTCTGTTCCGGAAATGGAGTGCAGCTGGATGTCGGCAGTTCCTCCAGAGGCGGTGAAAGAGTAGGAGTCGATCCGGTCCGCCGCTGAGTCCACGTTTTCGCCTAATTGTCCGAACGTTACGGAGCGCTGGAGCTTTCCGGATGAGGAAGTGGTTCCTTGTGCCGTGATGCGGGTAAATTGAAGAGCTTGGACGGAATCCGTGTCCATGAGTGAATCGTTTTTCCGGCCGTTCACCATTTCGTTTTCCATTTCGCAGAAACTGCCGACAAAAAGCGTGAAAGTGTCAGCCTGCGCCGAGTAGTTTTTCAGCGTGAATGTGATGGAGTCGAGATATTCTACATTCAGTGAAACGGCATCCTTCCCGCTGATCTGCAGAGTGTTTCCGCCTGCACGCAGCTCAGCATTTGCGGCGTTTTCGGAAGTAAGAAAAATGGAAAGAGTGGAAAGTCCTTGGGTGTCGATCCGGATCTCATCCGAAGTTTGTCCGCCTTCCAGTTCGAGTGTCTGCGTTCCAAAAACCGCCTGCGTGCCGCTCGGAGAGACGGATTGGAGCGCGAGGACCGGGTTGACGCTGAGCATGACGCGGTTTTCGAGCGATTCAAGATGAAGTTTTCGATTCTTGTTTGATTTCATTTTTTTGTACTTTCTGGCCGTTTGAAACCATGGGAAGCGCGTTTTCGGACTGGAGGCAAAATGTGCCGAAAACACACGGATCTGGACTCTGTATTTTTTAAGATTTTACCAAAAATGCCGGGAAAACGCAATCTTTGTCTCGGCTTTTTTTCTAGTTTTTTTCGACTTTTTCATACTTTCCCGTTTTCGCGGTCAGAAATGAAAAAGAAATTGGGGATTTGTGCGGGATGCACAAAAAAGGACGGACCGTGAAAAGAAATCTCTCGGCAGTCCGCCCTTTTCTGTCTGGATCTGTAAGGAAACTTACAGTCTCTTCGGCGCTGAAACGTTCAGCGAAACTTCCAGCGGATCTTGGAGGTCAGCAGCAAGCTGTGCGGTAAAGTCTTCCTCTTCAAAGAGGCAGTCGAGTACGCCGGTGCCTGATGCCGCGTTTTCCGAAACGGCGTTTTCTGCGGCGGACAGGGATCCGAAGAGACGGTTTTCGCTCTCCGTTTCCAAAACGCTTTCGGGGGAACTTTCGGAGGACCAATTATTGGAGGTCCAATTTTCAGAGGTCCAACTTTCGGCGGACCACTTGCTCCAGACTTCGTCATTGATCTGCGAGTGGAGCAGTTCCTGCTTCCGGATGCTGTTTTCGACCGTCTGAACGGCTGCGTTTACCAGCGTTCGGTTCCACGTTTCCTCTGTCACGATGGACGAGACGGTGACGGTCTGGATCTCTGTGCTGGGGGCAGCGCATTGGGTTGGAGCGTCTAGAACGGCAAGACTGGCGAGTCCCGCGATGCTCACCGAACCGCAGGCCGCGTCGATGAAGCCGTTCTGGATCGAAGTTCCATTTTTCCGTGCTTCGGTGAGGATCTCGACGTCGACGTCGGAGATCTCCAGGCGTTTTCCCGGATCGATCGTGTCGTTCATCAGGTCGCCGTCTGCGTAGACGTGCCCGTTGAAGACGAGGTAGGAATTTCCATCTTTCGAGTTGAAATTCAGGCTGGTGCTGATCGTTTCGCGGTATCCGTCGTAGGAATTGCTCATTCCCAGCGCGTGTCCGAGTTCGTGCAGGAGGACCGTGTAGAGATCGTACTGATCTGCTGCGACGTTCGCACTTTCACCGACGTACCAGCCAAGACCGAGCGCGTCGGAATCGAGGTAAACGACTGCCGTGTTTGGTTTCCCGCTGGCATCGCAGTCCAGGATGACGGTCTCACCGAGGATCCCGCCGTCGATGTTCTCATAGTCTTTTACGATGATCTGCACGTCAAGGTTCAAAGATTCTCCCAAAGAATCGCTCCACGCCCCGATCGCGTCGTTCAGCGTATCCGTGACGTTGGCCGTGCCGTCGGTTTTCAGGTTCGTGCCGATCCAGGTCTGGAAGAAATTCTTCGGGTAAACGACTGCGTGGGTACCGCCTGCCTGCTTACCGTAGTTTTTCGCGAAGGACGTGAGGTCGCGGATGTCGATCGTCCCGCTGTTGTCGAAGTCCATCGCCCAGGCGCGTGCGTCGGTCGCCAATGTCGTGTTTGTGCCGTACATTTGGGCGAATTTCACGAGGTCCTGAATGTTGATCTGCCCGTCATCGTTGGCGTCGTAGACGACTGCGAAGACTTCCGTATTTACGAAGACTTTCGTATTGACGGCCAAGCGAGTCTGCTCGCTGTCGCGCAGGGTGACGTCCTTAAGAACGAGTCCCATGGAGACCGAGCTGATCGCGTCTGCCGCGACTCCGCCGTTTTCGTTTGCCGCGAGCTGGACTCGGCCGAGGAGCACGAATCCGTCTTCCCGCGTGACGGCCTGGGTCAGGTCGCCGCCAAGGTTGGAGATGACTCCGGTCTCCGCGTCGATGGTGAATTCCAAACCGTTTTTGATGAAGGAACTGTACTCAACGCCGACGGCCTTGAAGAGGTCGGGCTCGTATCCGAGATCGACTTTCACGTTCGCGATGTCTGTTCCGGCTTCCTGCGTGTTGACCCAAAGCTCGACCCACGAGGAATCCCACTCGGTCAGGTACGTTTCGCTCTCGCGCAGCGTCTCGGAGGTCTCGCGGTCCGACTTCTCTTTCACGACGGAAAGGTACACGCCGTTCCCCTCCACGACCGTTTCTTTTGCCGACTGCGACCCGCGCATCGAATCCGCGTCGTAGGTCGTGACTTTGAACTGGGAGTCGTGAATGGCTCCAGCTTCCGTACCGATCCCGGACATGAGTGTACCGTCGATGGCGATGCTGAAGGTGGATTCGTTTTGGGACTCGCTGGTGTATTCCAGAGGAGCCGCTGCTCGGAAAGTCAGGAAGGAAACGAGGTGATCCTGGCTGCTGAGCCCGCCGCCGATGGCCATGGGGGCACGCTGGAAAATGATGGAGGTCGTTCCGTCTTTTTTCTGTTCAGCAGACGTGAAGTGGAACTCTCCTTCATTTGCCGTTGAAAGGATCTCACCGATACCGCTGACATTTACGGTATATTTTGAGAGTATCGAGGCGGCGAAATAAAATGCTTCCAGTTCCGGATCCAAAAGCGGCAGATTGCACCGCATCCAGACCTGCATGGTGTAGGTCTTGCCTGCTTCCACGTTGGAGAAGGAAACGAATTTTCCGGAATCCAGCGTTTTGGCACTCGTCGTAGAGTCCTCACCTTCCACGACGCCGACGACCAGTTCAAACGGCTGGACCCAGTTCGTGGAGAGCGTGACGGTCAGTTCGCTGCCGTCGGTCAGGGAAAGCGTCACGTCTTTTGCCGTTCGGTCCTGAACGACGTCGTACGGACGGTAGTAGACGTAGAATTTTCCCGACGCGGCATCGTAGGCGAGATACTTGAACGGACTGTTCTGCGAATCGTCCACGGAACCCAGGACCGCGATCTCGATCTCTTCCCGATGATCGGCTGCGGTATCGCTGAAAACGAGGACCTTCTGCGTCGTCGAAATGAGCTTCCCGATGCTTTCCTGCGCGATCGGCAGGTCGATCTCTTCGCGAAGGAGAACGTCATGCTGGATGACGGTGTCTTCGTCCAGCTGTTCGCGCATCGAATTGTAGATCTCCACGATCCGGTCCGTGGAAAGGATCGTTCCCTGCTGCGTCACGTCCGCGCCCGGCGTACTTCCCGCGGCTAATGTGGAATCAGTCTTCAAAACGGAACCGTTCAAAAGCGTGAAGGTCCCGCTGTTGATCGTGATGTCCTGATCGAGGATGATGTCATTCTGAAGGACGTAAGCCGCAGGCAGTCCGGCATTGCTCTGCGACATGTTCGTTGCCGCGTTGGCAAAAAACATGATCATGTAGATGGAATCATCTGCTCCTGTCCAATTGGGCAGAAGATTTTTCAGGCTCGCACTATTGGTAAAGGAAAAATTCGCCATCGCAGAAATCGAGGACCCGGCTTTCAGGACGGTTCCGGCTTTCAGGACCGTGCCGGCGGTCAGAGCCGCGGTCTGGCCATTGGAGACCGTGAGGTCGGATCCCAGCATCAGGTCTTTTTCAAGCACACTGTCAGCCGGGTAGGTCATCGTTTGGTCCAGCTCGGTCGCGAGGCTTTGGTCGGTGACCTTCGCTTCGCCGTTGACGAGGATCTGGACCGTCTGGTCAACGAACGTACCGCTGGCGTCCGAAACACGGACTGTGAGCGCGTAGATCCCCATGACCGACGGCAGCGTGTACTGTTCGCTCACCGCGGTGGACGCACCGGCATTGGCGAGGTACTTGACCGTCAGTTTCTCGTTCGTTCCGTCCGGGTCGGTGAACTGGCCGGCCAGAAGTTTGGTCAGGTCGACTTTTTCGCCGGCTTCGCCGGAAATGGAGAGTTTGGCGTCGTCTTTCAGGACCGGCGCGTCGTTGACGTTGGAGACGTTCAGCGTGAACGCGAAATCTGCGGTCTGCGCTCCTGCCGTTCCGACGGCGGTGTCCGTAACGCGGAGGGTGAAGGTGACTTTTCCGCAGAAATCGGCATCTTCCGGCGTGAAAACGAGTTTTCCGTCGCGGATGGTGAGCGTTCCGGAGGTCTCGAAACCAGTGCGGGCGTCGGTAACGGTCACGTTCTGGACGTCAAACGTCATGTTTTCCGTCGGTGTGTCTGCATCGGTGAGGACGTCGGAGATCTGAAGCTCGTAAGTCGGCGTTTGTTCCGAAACTGCGTTCTTTTCCTGCACGGACCAATCGCCCGTTTTACTTCCGGCAGCGGACCCATCTTTCCAGGTCGGTGCCCAGTTCACGTCCTGAATGTTGACGTGAATGGCTGCCGAGCAGGTTTTCGTTTCGCCCGGTTTGCTCAGTATGTACGTGATGGTCTGGTCAGCGTACTCGAGAGCCGGGATCTCGATCTCAATGTCGCCATTGGCGTTGAGCTTCGCGGAAAGCGTCGTTCCGTTTGCAGAGACCGCGCTGATCGTCCAACCTTCTGCACCGATCAGACTCGATGCTTTGACCGTGAGCGTCTGCGTCGTCTGGCTGCGCAGCGGGGTGAGCGTCACCGTGCGGGCCACGGCACTGAAATTCAGCGAAACGGCACACTGCGCGGATTCGCCAGTGAGCGTGTTTTCGACGTCCGCAGTCAAAGTGAGCGTGGATCCGTCCAGAGCCTCCCAATCGCTTTCCTGAGCCTGAATGGCCGGGGAATCGATGGCCGTCCCGTTGAGGATGGCGTAGCGTGTGAGCTGGAAAGCGTCTGCGGTTTCTTTCAGAACGAAGACGTAAGTCCGTCCGTCTTTCACGATGCGGATCTGTCCGGAGGCTGCGTCAAACGTGACGTTTTCCGAAGGATCCGAAGAAACGGCCTGAACGTTTCCAAACGTGAGCGCGCCGGCATCCTCTGCAGTGTCGCATTTGCCTGTTTCACCGGCCGGATCTTTTGCGAGGAAGCCGTCTTTTGCGAATTCCAGTTCTGTGCTGGACAGCTGGAACCAGATCTCCTGATCCGGCGTGTACGGCGAGACCGGAACGTTTTCGACGGCGATCTCCAGGACCGTCTGAACGGCTTTTCCTGCCGTTCCCTGTGCGGAAATGGTCAGCGAGGCCGTTCCGGAGGCATTCTGTGCGAGCGTAAAGGAGATCGTTCCGTTTGCGGAGACCGTCGGCGATCCGGCGAAAAGCTGCGTGCAGGGTTTACGGGTACGGATGCCGTTTTCTTCCGTGACGGTAAAGCCGGCGAGACCGGAAATCTCGATGCCGGAGAGTTCCCAGCGCGTTTCCTGAACGTATCCGCCCCAGGCTTGTGCTGCGTTGAACGCATTTTCAGCGCGGAGCGTGACTGCATGCGCGGCCAGAGAATCGTTTTTCCCGGTAAATTCGGAGACGGTCACGTTTTCTGCGGTCAGATCCTGGAGTCCGGCCCATTCGATCGTGACGGCGACGGTGAACGTTTTCTCAAGCGTTCCGTCGGAGACAGTCACGCTCATCAGCGCGTTGCCGTAGAGACCGGCAGAGGGCGTCCACGTGACGTTCTTTCCTTCAATGGTGCACGTGCCGTTGAGTTTTCCGTCCGTGTTCACTCCGGCACTCGTGATGGTCCACGTGTCGTTTTCCGGATCGGTGAAGAAATCAGAAAGGTCAAACTGGTAGCTCGGAGCCGTTTCCAGTTTCTGGATCGAGGAGACGGAATCTTTCAGCTGTTCCGGCGCGAGGTCCGCTTTTGAGAGGACGGCAGCGTCGGTTTTCGTGACGCTCTGGCCGAAAGAGTCTTTTGCCGTGATGCTCAGTGTGCCGACGGTGTGTGCAGCGCGGACTGCGACTCGATCGGAAAGGGTGAAGGTCAGCGTCCAGATCCCATTCTGGAGTTCCGCATTTTCCAGCACGATCTTTCCTTCCAGACCTGCGGCGGCCGAGAAATTGACGGAGTGCGTGTGCGAATCGCCGTTCAGGAGGTCTTCATCCTGGAAGAGTGCGGCAAATTCTTCCTGCGTGTACGTCACGGAGACCTGATCCTGCGCGGGATCCGCCGGGAACGTGAATTCCCGGTCTGCCAGACTTGCCGAGGCGTCAAGGGCCGGAATGTGGTCGTACGTCACGGAGAGCGTCTGATCCCAAACGGTTTCATTTCCGACTGCGTCGACTGCCTTGAACTGGAACGCGGTGGTCCCCCACGGGATGGAGACGCCGGTCTCTTCGGAGTAGACGGTCCAAGAAGTGCCGCCGTTGAGGGAATAGTATTTCGTGACGGCGAGTGCGTCTTTGGCGTCAAACTGGAATTTCACGACGTTTTTTGTCGTGGATCCGTTGGCTTCCGTGATGTTTGCGCTGCCGATGAGCGCAATGTTCTGGATGACCGGGGCCTGCGTGTCGATGGTCAGCGTACCGATGCTCTGCGGTGCGTCAAATGCCTGACGGCTTGCGGCGTCGAGGATCTGGAACGTGAAGGAATGCGTGCCGTCCGTGAGGGCTGCAAGCTGGACTTCCGCCGGGAAAGTGCCGTTTTCGGCCGGAATGGTGAGGAGCTCCGTCCCATTGTCGAAGATCTGCATCCATGTGTTTCCGCTCTCGGTCAGCGTACCGGAGATCTGGAGCGTCTGGGCATTCTCTTTCGTCGGCGAGTCCGTTTCTTTCAGCGTGACGGTCCCGTCGAATTCCGGAGAGACTCGGTCCACGGTGATCGCATAGGTGACGGACGGCGTTTCGGACGTCGTTTCGTTTTGGATCCCGTCATTTCCCCAGAACGTGACGAAGTAGCGTCCGTCGGCCAGATCGGCGATGCTGTACGCAATCTGGACCGTATGCGATTTTACGTTCGCGCCGGTGATGGAGCCGGAATCCTGTGCCAGGATCGTGCCGTCTGCGTTTTTCAGTGCCCAGCCCCAAGACTGGATCGCCGTATCGTCGGTGATCGCCGCGGAAATGTTCAGGTCTGCCGTTCCGTCGAGGACGTGCTCGCCTTTGATGAACGCCTGGTTTTCACTGAGGAGGAAGTCCTGCGGCTTGACGGTCGGTGCTTGGTCGTCGAAAATGTACGAGAAATGGAAGACGAGGCCGAGCGTTTCGCCGAATTCGTCTTTCAGTGTGAAACTCAGGTCTGCCGTCAGCGTTTCGTCGAGCGTCACGTCATTCATCGTGAGGATCAGTTTTCCGTCTTGGAATTCCGCGTTCTGAATGGCGGAATTGTTTGCGAGCTGAAGGTCTCCGACGAGGGAAAGCGTCCGTTCGTCGAGCACATAGTCCGCAAGGTCGAGGACGATCTTTCCTGCGTTCGGACCGTCCGTTTCGCGCAGGCCGATACTCATGAGCTGGTCGAAGACGGCTTTTTCTGCGGAGGCGCCGTCTGCCGGCGTACTTTCTTCCGCGTTGAAGAACGGATTTTCCTGGTTGGCCGTCGGTTTGATGTTCCAGAGGATCACGTAGTCCGAGGAGATCGGCGTCGTGTTGCCTGCGAAGTCGGCCGCGGTGAGCGAAAACGTATTTTTTCCGTAGTTCAGAGTGACCTCAAAAGTCTCTGCCGGATCCAGCGTCACGGAGTGTCCGTTCTGCGTGAGCGTGAGGAATTTCACGCCGGAAAGGGCGTCGTGGAAGTCAAACTTGAGCGTCAGTTTCTGCGATTCCGTCTTTTCAGCGGAATTCAGGATGGAGACCGTCGGCGCGGTTTGGTCGAGGATGAAGTCGGAGACCGTCTGCGTCGTCTGATTGCCCGCATTGTCCGTGATGGTGAGGGTGAAGGTGTACGTGCCTTCTGCGAGCTGGATGCCTCCCAGACCCGTGAAGGAGCCGGTACTTGCGTCCGTGCCGTCCGAGACGATGAATTCTGGGCGGAACGTTCCGGAGACCTGGTCCCCGTCCGCCGTGATCCCGGAGTAAGAAATTTCAGCGCGCATTTCCTCGTTCTTCGTCCAGTCGACTTTCACGTCAAACTGGGGCTGGAGTTTGGAGGGGGAGGCGCTTTGCGGCACGAAATCGACGATCGTGCCGTTAAGGAGCTGGTCGATCTGAATGACGGCGAGTTCCGTGCTTTCGCCGGTTTTGTTGCCGAAATCGTCTTCCGAGACGTAGGAGATCTGCACACTGGTGCCGTCGGTCAGGCCGGAAAGCGTGACGGTTTTTTCAAAATTGGGTTCCTGCGTCAGGTCGATGGTTTCCGTCTGAAGGACCCCATTCGCTGTGTACTGGAGCGTGACTTGAGCCGTGACGATCTGATTGACGTCGGAGGCTTTCAGGCTGAGCGTCAGGGAATTTCCGGAATGCGCGAGGACCGACGGATGGATCTTGCCGGCAAACTCTCCGGCATTTTCCAGACTGACGGCCGGCGCTTCGGAATCGTTCGTGAAATGGAGCGTAAATCGGACCGTTTCCTGCCGAACTCCCTGAGTATCCGTGAAGATCGCATTTTCGCCGTACTCGTCCACATACGCGAGCGTGATCTCGGAAATGTGTGCTTCCAGATCTTCCATGCTCCGATCCGCCAGGATGAGCTGGATCGTTCCGTCGTCCAGAATGACGGCGCGTTTGACTGCGTCTCCGTCGAAGTGTACTTTTACGCTGGAATTCTCGATGGCGGAACCGTCGGTTTCGGTGAAAATGTCGGAAACTTTTCCGAGATTCCAGATGTATTCTCCCGCCGCATTCTTTTCAGCCGTCTGGATCGAGAGGTACTTGTCCGTTCCGTGCAGTTTCTGACCGGCCTCGGTCACCAGCGGCGCTTGGTTGAAGGTCGTGCGGAACTCTTTTTCTGCCGCATTTCCTGCTTTATCCGTGCAGTGGAACGTAAAGACATTTTCTCCATACGCCAGATCCAGAGCGTACTCCCACGTCATGGTTTCCGCATCGAACGTGCCGGAGAGCTCTTTTGTGCCGCAGAACAGTTTTCCGGAATCTTTTGCATTGGCGTCCGAAACGGTGACGCGCAGGAGCTGGGTCTTTTCGGAGACTTGCGCAGCCGGTGCTTCTGCGGAGATGACCGGCGATACTGTATCGATCGTGAGGCTGATCCCGCGGACTTCGGTCTCATTTCCGGCAAGGTCGCACGCGCGGACGGTAAACGTATGGAGTCCGTCCGCCAGCGCGTTCGGCTGCGCCATTTCCAGCGTGAAGATCCAGCCGTCGCCGGAGCGTTCCACGTTTTTCTCAAAGAGCGTCTGCGTCAGTTTGACCGTCTGCACGTCTTCGGAATCGCACGAAAGGATCAGCCGGATGCCGTTTGCCGGGTCCTGAAGCTCGGCGAGGATCGCTTCATACTGTGCCTGCGTGAGAGCCTGCGAGACCGTGAAATTCGGCGTTTGGTCCTGCGTGTAGAGACCGTCCGCTTCGGTCTGAGCCTCCGAACGAAGCGTGAGGTGATCCGGAACGAGCGTCGGAGCCAGGGAGTCGATGCGGATCTCGTACGTATTCTCGCTGTTTGGCGCACCTTCGTAACTGAGCGTCAGGCGTGCGGCGGAATTCGAGGCCGGAGCTTTCAGCGTCAAGGTGAATGTGCGGAATTTCCCGGCTCTTGAGAGCTGATCGACGGTGTAAATGCAGTTTTCGTCCTCGTAATTTTCGAGCATATTCGGAATCGAGACCGTTTGCATCTGCCCGTCTTCGGTCTGGAAAACGATCTCTCCCTGGATCGTCATCTTTCCGTCTGCCGGGATCTGCCCTTGGAGGACCAGCTTGCCATTTTCTGTCGGCTGCACGGCAAAGATCTGGCCGTCGTCGGTTTCTGCGGGGATGAGGGAACCATTTTCTACCGTCAGATCCGCGAGTTTCGGCTTCACCGTGATCTCCTGACGCAGGGAAATGTTCTGCTCCGGTTTTCGGACGAGCGTTTCGAGTTCATTCTGCGTCAGGCGTCCATTGCCGTCGAGATCCAGAAGAGGATCCAGTTCCACTTTGCTCAGATCGATGCCGTACTGCATCTGAAAGAGCATGGCAGAGTGTGCCGTCATTCCCTGGCCTTTCATGACGGACCCGAGTGCGGTGAAGTACTCCGTACTTTCGATGGTTCCGTTTCCGCTCGTGTCGCCGGGAAGAGTAAAGAGCACGTTGATCGGATCCTGCGTATCGACGCCGGAGACCGTGACGGTGTAGTCCGTCCCCAGACCCATTTGGAGAAGCAGGCTGGTCACGCCGTTTTCGACCTTGGAATTCAGGATCTTCTGCGTCGTTCCCTGCACATCCTGGATCAGAATGTCTTCCGCACTGACGTTTCCCTGCACATGAAGTGCGACGTGCTGGACGGAAGTGTCCTGCGGGTTCTGCGCATTGTTCAGCGTCACGTAAAAGACTTCAGACTGAATGTTCATTTCCGCCCCGGCCAAAGAGACCGCAGAAAGCATCTGGCGTTCTTCGAGGGATTCCAAATGCGGAGCTCGGTAAAGGCTCTGGACCGTATGGTGAGTACGGTTTTTCTGGAAATGACGGGTGGATCTGAATTTTTTGGATTCCGTGTTTTTTTTCATTTTAGTTTTCCACTCTGCGGGTGAAAATGGGCTTCAGGACCCCGTTCAGACGCGGCTGAACGACCAAAAGGGAATGACTGTTTACGGAGCGAAAGGGAAATCTTGCCTACGGGGACTGTTTTCCTGACCTTTCACAAAAACGATCAGGGATGGACCGAGCGCTATTCGGGAGAGGTGCAATGTACTGACGAACCGCAGAATGCACGCTGCGGCGGCTCTATCTTCCCTGACGGCCTGTGAAAAGTTCCGTTTGCGGCGGGCTGGAAATGTCCGCTCGATGCGTCCCGGCATCGGCGTTTCATTCTGCCGCTTGCGAAACGGCAGACGCTTTCGACCCTGTTTTTTTGTCTGTTGAATGAAAGAGGCGCACGGCCTCGAATGAGCGGGGATCCTGCTGCCGGAGAAATTGGATATCCGGTGGACCTGAATGTACAAATTACGACATAGTGAGGGACAGCGGGATAAATACTCAGTTCAGATTATCGGAAGATCCCGCAATATTCCTCATGAAAAACAGTGGAAATGTGACGATTTTTTGGAAAATTTTAAATTTGTGGATTTGTATGTCGGTTTGTTTTTCTGGAATTTTGGGAGTTTTTGGAAAAATGCAAAAAAACAGTGCTTTTGATTTAACTGGAAGTTGGAGAAAAACCGATACTTTTTGTGAATTGGATATTCATATCGTAGTCATGCCAATGACTAAGGGATTAAGTCATGAACAAAAAATCATTCCACCGGAAGACGCTCCTGAAAGGATTCGGTGCGCTTCTTGCGCTTGCGGTCTCCTCTCAGGCGTATGCTCAGGGCGCTCCTCCGAATTTGCCGGCTGGAAGTACCGGAAGCATGCCGCTTCCGGTAGCGTCTGGTGCGGCAGGAAATGAATATAGCGCCCGCATTTCCGAAACGGGAGCCTCTGCATACGTGCAGCCTGCTTCCTACGGCGGAACTTCAGCGTACACGCAAAACGCAGCGTACGGCGGGAATTCAGCGTACACGCAAAACGCAGCGTACGGCGGGAATTCAGCGTACACGCAAAACGCAGCGTACGGCGGGAATTCAGCGTACACGCAAAACGCAGCGTACGGCAGGAGTTCAGCGTACACGCAAAACGCAGCGTACGGCGGGAATTCAGCGTACACGCAAAACGCGGCGTACGGCGGGAGTTCAGCGTACACGCAAAACGCGGCGTACGGCGGGAGTTCAGCGTACACGCAAAACGCAGCGTACGGCGGGAGTTCAGCGTACACGCAAAACGCAGCGTACGGCGGGGATCCCGTGTATGTGCAGACCGTTTCTCAGACTCAAGCGGAAGCTGATTACACGAAAAGTCCGCAGCCGCTTGGAAATACAGCGTACACCGGTACTTACGATGCAGCGCCTGCTGCGGAACTGACGGATTCCACGTACGGCGATCCCTCCGAGTACTATTCGTCGGAGAGCGGATCGTCTTTCTACGGTTTGTCCATCCGTTCATCGTGCTGCGGAGATGCTTCCTGCGGGCATTCACCTTGCGACGACGCCTCGTGTTTCACGTGCGGCAGCGAGTCTGGCTGTATGGAAGAGCCGGATGGTCTCGTTTTCCATCGTTTCAATCATTCTCCAATGGCGCGGGCCGGTTCCGCATTTCTGGGTCCCGGTGCGTTTTTCATCGATGGGCATATTTCGCAGGGGATCACGTACGGGAACGCAGACGGTAAAAATCTGGCTCCTCTCGGAATGAATGACCGGGAAGGGTATCAGATGAATCAGCTTTACCTTTCATTGGGAAGGAAAGTGGAACGTGCCGATCAGTTCGCGTTCGGCGGTCAGATCGATATTATGTACGGCACCGACTACTACTATATGTCGGCATCGGGACTCGAGACGCGCAGCGATAATTCGAATCGGTGGAATTCCGATGAAATGGATCCGTTCTATCGTTCCGGACACGCAAAGTACGGTTTCGCGCTCCCGCAGTTCTTCGGAGAGATCTACGCCCCGATCCTGAATGGTTTGAGCGTGAAAGTCGGGCATTTCGATTCGGTCATGGGCTTCGAATCGCTGAGAAGTGACCAGAATTTCTTCTACTCGCATTCCTACTCGCGTCTTTACGGGATGCCGACGTCGATGACGGGGGCGATCGCGACCGCGGGATTAGTGAATGGCTGGAGTCTCGTTTTCGGTGCCGTGAATGAATGGAATTCGTTCGATGCCGTCAACGATAATTTCTCGGCCGTTTTGGGGCTGAATTTCGAAAACTGCGACCGAACGTTCAATTTTGCCGCTGCGGTCATGTATGGCCAGCAGACTGCGCCGTGCTATCATTTCGCGACGCTTTCGGAGGACGAGACTGACGTGCTCATCTTCAATACGCACGCGAAATTCCAGCTGACGCAGCGTCTTTCGTATGCCTGCGAGTTTACGTTCGGATACGATGAACGCGACTATCTCTGTCTGGAGATCTTCGGTTCGAAGCATGGCCGCGCGTGGTACGGACTGACGAATTACCTGTTCTTTGACGTCTGCGAAAATCTGACGCTCGGAGCACGGTTCGAGTGGTTCAACGACGCTGACAATACGGTCATCGACGGCGGTTACGGATTCGCAGTCCAGGACGATGCGGCCAACTATTTCGCTTTGACCCTCGGTGCGAACTGGACGCCGCTGCATTGGCTGACGATCCGCCCGGAAGTTCGGTACGATTTCAGCGATTTCGAAGTGGGTGAACTGAAGTCTTACGATTCGTGGACCTCGGATGATATGGTCACGTTCGGCGCAGACATTCTCGTGCGGTTCTAAAAGAAACGGCGAATTACATCAAAACTCAAACACGCGGCCCGGAGAGATCTGGACCGCGTGTTTTTTTGTGGAATGAAACGTGTTTGATCAAAAATCGTCTTCCGATCGCTCTTTGGGATCTTCACCCAGTTCTTCACCCAGTTCCTCTTCCAGTTCCTCTTCCAGTTCCTGGATCCTCTTCGCGGCTTCTTTTCCCCAGAAAGAATCGCGCGGGTCTGTGAGTTCGAGGAACTTTCGATAGCATTTTCCCGCCATTTTTTTCTGGCCGTCGATCTCCAGAAATCTTGCGAGATGGAAGTAGGCTTCCGCGTAGCCGCCGTGGTAGGAGATGGCCCCTTCCAGTGCGGAGATCGCAAGCTGGATCTCACCGAGTTCTCCTAGAACGCATCCGAGATCAGCGCGCGCTTCGACGAAATCTTCATCCAGCTCGATCGCCATGGAAAAACGCTCGCGCGCACCGGCTAGATTTCCTTTTCGGTAGAGGATCTCGCCAAGCTGGAAGGCGTCTTCCGCATTGGCTCCTGCGGCAAAAAGCGTGTTGCGCCACATTTCTTCCGCTTCATCCAGTTTGCCTGCCTCATCCAGCGCGAATGCCGAATTGCGCATTTGACGGATGGAAATTCGGTTTTCAGAAGACGTGTCTCCAGTCGGAGAAGTGTGCGTTTCAAAGAAGGAGAGAGAACGGCTCCAGTCTCTTTCCTGCGGCAGCTCTCGAAGGCGGGCGACTGTGCGTCCGGAAGCCGTTTCCGTTTCCGGATCATCTTCCATCCAGCCGGCATCGGAAAATGCGGCAGAGGCTGAGCTGGCGGGAGAGGCGGGGCTGGCGGAAACTGCATCTTCGTCGGAAGAGTCCATTTCCCGTTTGAAGATGGATCCTAAGTTTTCCAGAGCGGTGCGGGAACTGAAAAATGAAAGATCTTCCACTCTTCCGGGGATCCCTTGAAGATTTTCCGGCAGCGCTTCACGTTTTTCCCGTGCCGTTTCCTGCTCATACTCGAGCGATTCAAAATCCAGAAGAAGCTGTCCGCTGGACTCCAAAAGATGGGCATTTTGACGCAGGTAGACGTTTTTGCCCTGAATGACGAGGTCGTTACTGGCAAGGAGCGGGAGGACTCCGGGATTGAGTCTCCGAAGAGCTTTAAGTTTCTTTTCAATGGAGGCCGGCCGGACTCCGTTCTGGAGAAGAAGGGAAAGACGCCGGGCAGAAAAGACTTCCTCAAGATCAAAGTAAGGGAGCTTTTTGATGACTCGGACCGGAGCGATCAGACCGCGCTGATACCAGCGGCGCACATCGGCGACCGTGACGTTCAGGAGTTCTGCGAGCATGACCGGAGTGTAGAGCGCCGTGAGGTCTTTGGTGTGATCTTCGCTGGGAAAAAGACGCTGAAGGAGCTGCGTTTCCGTCGCGATGTGCGTCAAACCGCACTCAATGTCCTCCAAAAGCTGAGGCGTGAGCCAAGCCGGTGTTTCGTGCGAGAAGGATTCTGTAAAGAGATTCTGACGCTCGCCGATGATGACCCAGTCCACCGGAGGAAGTGCCGCAGTTTGGGGGACTGCGGAGGTTTCTGAGACCGCTGGCGGATCGGAAAGGACTTGACCGCCATGCTCGCGGATGAGTTTCGTGACGTCACGCAGGGACATACTTTGGAACGGACCGTGGATCCGGACGGTCTTTCCCATCAGAAACTGACTGGAGCGCGGCGTTAATGGGCCAGTATTTTCGACGTCAGGCATGGTATGCCCTCATGGAAAGGGAACTCTGAACTCTGGAAATGGATCGATCCGGGAAACGCTTGAGAGTCTCCCGGATCCTATGGCTACGGAGTCTGCGACATGGAAGTGGATTCCACCGGAGGCAAAGTGCTCTGCGGTACAGTACTTTGCGGGACGGCTGGCGAGGCGGCTGGAACTTCCTGCTGGACGTTTTCCTGCGTTTGCTGCGTTTCTGTACCAAGTGCAGCTGCAGCTGCTTCCGGAGCTGGGGAAACTGCCGGTGTGGTCAGTGTGTCCGCAGAGACCGCCGGCTCAGGGGCGTCGATGATGGAGTGCTTTTCGGCGAACGTTTTCTGTTCACCGGCTCCAGCCGCTCCAGTTTCCTGCGTACCGTTGGCAAGTTCCGGAGACGGCAGAGTCTCCGTTCCTTCCGCAGCGTCGGCGTTCGGCGTGTACGGCATGGAGCCATTCTGCGTTCCTGCGTCGGCTGGCGAGGTCTGGACTGCCGGAGTATTCGGAGTCGGCTGGACTGTCGGCGTTTCCGGAGTCGGCTGGACCGTCGGCGTTTCCGGAGTCGGCTGGACCGTCGGTGTTTCCGGAGTCGGCTGGACCGTCGGCGTTTCCGGAGTCGGCTGGACCGTCGGGACCGGAGCGGGGACACGCGGAACGTTCATTTGGGCAGCAGGATCCAGCGATCTGTCCGAGAGGATCTCGTTTCCGCACGCATCGATCGGAATGTAGCGCGTTACGACACGCGGAACACGCACGATCTTTTCTTCCGGAACCATTCGGCAGACTTTTACCTCGTACGTTTCTTCCGTGCATTCATCGACGGTCTTCCAAGTCGTGTACGGGACCTGACGCACATGCTCTTCTTCCTTCCACTTGCAGACTTTGACCGGCACCTGCTTGACGACCGTTTCTTTTACCGGCTTCATCGTCGTGACAGGCACTTTCGTTACGACCTGCTCGCGGACCATTTCCGTGACCGTGACGGGCACTTTCTGCACAACACGTTCTTCCACCATACGCGTCGTCGTGACGGGGACCTGCTCGCAGACCTGACGCGGAACGGTGTACGTTCGCGGGACCTGGACCGGCTGCGGATTCGGGACCCAGATCTTTTGGACTTCGTAACGTCCTTTGTTTGACGGCGTCCAGTACAGACCGGCGCGCTGTTTCGTGACTTCGCCCGTCTCTTCGTTCGTGACGGCTTTCGCTTCCTGGTAGGAAAGGCGATTCGCAAAAAGTCCGCGATTCGGCTTCAGGACCAGCTGATCCGTGAACGCTCCCTGATCTACGTACTTCGTTTCGTAGGACGTGACCTGCTCATTGATCGTACGTGTGCGCGTTTCCATGCGCGTCTCGCAGACCGGCTTTTTCACGACGCAGACCTTTTCCTGCTCGATGACCTTCTGGACAGGTTTCAGACAGTAGGAGATCTCCTCTTTCTCGCAGGTCTCCGGCACATACCGGACGCGTTCTTCCGTCTGTTCCTGAAACTGGATCTCCGTCACGGGGATGCGGACCGAGTAGCGTTCTTCGCGCATTTCGGTCTCCGCGATCTTTCTTTGGACCGTCACCGGACGCGTACGGATTTCGGTTTCCCAGACGGGTTTGTAGGTAACGACTTTTTTCTCATCGTAAACTGTCTCGCAGACTACTTTGTACGTCGGCGGCGAGTAGACGCAGACTGGACCGCACAAACCGCCGCAGGAACTGGAGACCGCCGGAGCGGGCGTTCCGACCTGGCAGGCTGTGCAGTCTGCGTATGTATTTCCAGCAAGAGAAAGGCTCAGGAGGCCTCCCGCAAGAAAGTATCCAGCGAGCTCAAGGTTCCATTGAATATTTTTTGTCTTTTTCATTTTGCTACCGATCTTCATGGAATCGTAAAGTCCCTTCGTCCGAATTCCAGCAGACACATCAAAAAAGTCTGCACCACCAACTTTATTATGACGCAAAAATTCTGATTTGTCCACTAATTTTGCCCAAAAATGTTAAATTTTTTCGATTTTTTGGGAAAAAACGAATTTTGTGCCGTGAAATTTTCCACATTTACGCAGGGACGGCTTGAAAATTTCCATTTCTCCATTAAAATTTTAGGAGCGGAGGATAGTTTCGCAGATCGAATCCGAAAGAATTTCCCATGGAGTATTTTTATGAAAATCGATTCCCTGCAGATCACGCATTTTCGCGGCATCCATTCGATGGAACTGGAGCTTCACCCCAAAATGAACGTTCTGGTCGGCGTCAACGGTGCGGGAAAATCGACGGTTTTGGACGCTCTGGCGATTTTGCTTTCGCGTTTTGTTTCCATGATCCGGAGCGGAAAAAATGCAGGAAAAGAGATCGCGGCGCAGGATGTGTCGGCGGGTCGTGAGTTTTCTGCGCTGCGTGTCTGTTTTTCGGACGAGGAACGCCGTTTTGCGTGGGGAGTCATGAGATCTTTGGTGAGATCCCGAAAGAAAGATCCGCGTGTCGAGGCGATCCTGCAAAAGGCGGATTCCGGTGAGTTTGAGAGTATCCGCGCTCTTGCGTCCGAGATCCGTGAAGAAGCGGACCGGAGCGGCGGAAAGTGTTCCGTTCCGGTCGTCGTTTATTATCAGACGAACCGCATCGCGCTGAAATTCCCGCGTTTTGTGCACACTGACCGCGATTTTTCGCTCATGAGCATTTACTCCGACGCGCTTTCCAGCCGGGCGGACTACCGCGTGCTTCTGGAATGGTTTCGCGAACGGGAAAATGTGGAGAATCGGGAGTTTCGCCGTCTCGTTCTGGAAGTTCAGGCCGCCACGCAGCCGGGGACCGGGCAGGGGACTTCTGAGACGCGGAGGATCGCGGAAGAGTATCGCGATTCGGCTCTTCAGACACTTCGGAATGCCTGGAAAGCATTTATGCCGGAACTGTCGAAATTCACCATCCAGCCAGACCCGCTGCGTCTGGAAGCGGAAAAGAACGGGACGCCGTTCCGGATCGATCAGCTGTCGGACGGTGAGAAGAGTCTGCTGGCTCTGGTCGGCGACATTGCGAGACGGCTGGCGATCGCGAATCCGACGATGTGCGACCCGCTGAAGGGGGAGGGGATCATTCTCGTGGATGAGATCGATCTGCATTTTCATCCGCAGAGGCAGAGGACGCTCATTCCACAGCTTCAGCAGGTCTTTCCGAACTGCCAGTTCATCGTCGCGACGCATTCGCCGCAGATCTTGGGGCACGTGTACGCGGAGAGCGTGTTTCTTTTGGAAGAAAATGAGGACGGCATCATTGAGCTGCGCCGGCCGGAGGAGTCGTACGGAATGACGACGAATGAAATTCTGGAAGATCTCATGGATGTTCCGGCCCGGGAACCGGAGGAGGAAAAGAAGCTCCTGAAACTTTTTGAGCTGATCGAACGCCGGAAACTCGCCGAGGCGAAGGCTCTGATCGAAGAGATCCGGAATTATCGAAGATCCGAGCCGAAACTCCTCGCGGCAGACGCCCGGATCCTGAGTATCGAGAGCCGGAAATAGTCTCCGGTCAGGCGTCGTCTCCGAAAATTTGGGCCTGGAGAATGTCGAGGGCCGCGAGATTGCTCTGGAGCGTGTCGGGGTGCGCACGCAGTTCGTCCAGCGTCATCCATGCTGTCGTCTTGACCTCTTTCGGATCCAGACGCAGACGCGCAAGTTCCTCATCCGACGCGGCTGCCGTCCACCAGTAGAGGTAGACGTTCCACGGTGTTTCGGACTCGTGGACGCACTCCAGCGGCGTGACGCAGAATCCCAGTTCTTCGATGATCTCGCGCACCAATGCCTGCTCTTCCGTTTCGCCTGGTTCGATCCCGCCGCCCGGAAAGCACCAGGTCAGCGGGGCGCGGACGGTCTCGGAACGCTGAATGACGAGGAATTTCTCTCCGCGGCGGATCAGTGCGACGACTCCGACGCGGTCGTAGGTCTTGAATTTGCTTTCGTCCATGATTCTGTTTGGAAGGAATGAATGAAAAAACTCCGCCTGACGCGATTTCAGACGGAGTTTCGTGTTTCAGGCTAAAGCCCGCTCAGACAGAAGATCATTCGTCAAGCTGCGGAGCCGGGTCGCCGTTATTGCGGGTGGTGGCGAAGAAGTAGACCGCCGGGTCAACTTCAATGTTGATGCTGTGGACGGAGTTGTCGACATAGGAGTGGACGACCACGCCGGAGTGTTCGGAGGACGGACCGTATTTGTCGGCGTCCTTGTTCATGCCGGAGCTGATGAAGCTGCTGTTGGCCAGGGAGGACCATTCGTACGGATCGGCATCGTCTTCGCCTTCTTCGTAGACACGGTCAAGGTTCGTCCACGGGGTCAGTGTACCATAGCTCTCATTATCCGCGCCAAGCTGGTTATTTACATATCCACTAGGAGCATAGAACGCATTGTTGCCGTTTTTGACCGGGGCACCGACGTTGTTTTCGTAGTAGGTGTAAACGCCGGAATCAAGACCGACGACCCAGCGGGAGTAGTTCTGCTCGTTGGATTCGGTCATGTGCAGCGTGTTGGAATTACCGTCGCTGATCTCATTGAGTTTGAATCCGGACGTATCGAATTTGGACGCGCCGTCCGCGGAGGCCGTTTTGTTTCCGTAAGGGGAACCGCCCTGTCCGATCGCACCCTGGTACATGCCCAAGGTGGAGGCGACGACCGCTTTGTAGTTGGCGACGGCCGGAGCGTTCTGGTTGGAACCGGTCTCGTCAACGGTCGGATTGTTAGACGTGCCCGGGCAGCGGAACGCCGGGATGGACTGCGAGGCCAGTTCGATCATTTTCTGGTCGCCGGAGAGCGGTTTGTTGAGCAGTTTGCGAACGCTCTTGTGTTCGGCTTCACGTTCCACGTAGGGAAGCAGTTCCACGAAAATACTGGTGCAGTCGTAGTTTTCCGAAGATGTACGGCCGGCCGGCGGGAGCTTTTTCTTGGCGCTTTCGTAGTTCAGCGCAGCCAGCGTGAGCTGTTTCATGTTGTTCTGGCACTGCATACGGCGGGCTGCGGCACGAGCCTGCTGGATGGCCGGCAGAAGGAGCGCGACCAGCATCCCGATGATGGCGATCACGACCAAAAGTTCAACGAGCGTAAAACCCTGTCGATTGACGAGCTTTCTCATCCTGATTCTCCTTGTGAAATTTGAGCTGTCCGATTTGTGGTTGGCAGGCCAGTGCACGTCCCCGCCCAATGACGCTATTATGCACTACGCAGGAAAGCCGGAAAGGTTCAGTCTTGCCTGTCAAAACGGAAATTTTTCAAAAATACAATATGCTATCTATTATATCCGATTTTTTATGAAATGTCAGCAGGGGTATGGGGTATTTTCCTGATTTTTTTAAAAAATTTTTGAAATTTTAGAAAATTTTTCCAGTCAGAGGGGTGTTTGCGGCTGTCCGCAGCGCGAATTTCATAAAAAAAGCCTCCACTGTGAATGTGAAGGCTTTTTTGTCTTTCCATAAGAAAAGGGAAGGCATTATTTTTTCTTGCCTTTGGCCGGAGCGTCGTCGTCGGTCTTTTCCTTTTTCTTCTTTTTCATCTGCAGTTTGTAAACGCGCACTTTCGCCAGACCAACCGGACTGTCGCCTTCGGCCCACCGATCCAATGACTGAAGTTTCTCAATGCGTTCCGCACGAGTCAAAACACTTCTCGTACGCATCAACGCAGCGCGGACTTTCAGGCTTTTATCGATTGTCATCTCTGAATCTCCACTAATATGATTTTAAACGGGTGTAATCCAAATACACTAATCAAGAAAATGAATTATAGCCGGATTCCAAATAAGTTCAAGGGGGGGCTGGGAGAAAACGGCCAAATTTCTCTCAGTTCTCCCGAATTTTTTCTTTTATTGGAGCACCGACTCGATTTTCTCCCGGAGTTCCTCGACCGAAATGTCCGCAATGAGGAATTTTTTGTGCGGATCGGTCTCTCCGCTCACGAGTGTGACCTGCGAGCGTTTCAGGCCCAGCGACTTTGCCAGGACTTCCGCGATCGCTTTGTTTGCCTTCCCTTTTTCGGGGATCTGCGTGCAGCAGACTTTCAGCATGCCGCCGGAAGCGTCCCGGAGTTCGTTTCTGCGTGAACCCGGGGCGCCTTTCACGGGGAGGAGGACGCCGTCTGCGCGCTGTTCAAGGGCGATGTCCAAGGGCGTTCCTTTCCTGTTATTCTTTGGCGGCGGAGTCTTCATCCGCTGCGGTATCGAGCGGAAGGGCTTCTGTGCCGAGGGGGTCGACAGAGACTTCTTCTGCCGTCGTATCTTCTGCCGTCGCATCCGCAGTTTCTTCGACCGCTTCGGTTTCTTCTGTCTCACTGCTTTCGACGGGACCGTACGCTTTTTCCAGATGCTGCATCAGGCTGCTGAGCGTGATGTTCGGATCCGCGATCTTTCCTTCGGGGGAAATGAGGATCTTTGCCGGCAGGATGGTGACGGCGAGCCGGTTCCGGAGTGCGTTTTCGTCGGCTGGATCTTCAAAGACCATTGGCCACGGGATCTGTTTCAGCAGCGCGTCCATGTCGTCCGTTTTCGGGCCGCTGACCAGACCGATGACTTCCAGTCCCTTGCTGTGGTACGCCATGTAGATCTGGTAGATCAGGCCGAGGTCGGCGATGTGTTCCTGTGACTGGAACGAGCAGCAGTACAGAAGAAGATTTTTTCCGGAAAAATCGCTGGATCTGAGGAGTTTGCCGTCGTGGGTCTCGACTTCAAAATCGAGCGTTTCGCCAAGGAGGTCCCGCTGTTTGAGGATATTTTCCAGCAGTTGGGCGGTGTCTTTGAGATGCTGTTCCTCGGAAGAGTTCAGGATCTCGATCGCCTCGGCAAACAGTGCGCTGGATTCTTCTTTCGGGAGTTTTTCTTCGCTCAGAAGGACCATCTGTACCGTCGTGAGGGCGAAATCGGGATTCAGGCATCCGAGTTCAAGACCTTTGCGCGTGTGAGCCAGCAGTGTTTTCACGTGGCTTTTAAGGACTTCCGGAGCCGGTTCTTCATGGAAAGTGCAAAGTTCCATCTGAATGATGACTGCATCGACGTGCCAAAGCAGTTCCTGGTCCGCGCGCGTCTGGATCTCGCCGCGGAATTTCCGAAGCGTTTCCAGATGGGTTTCGTCAACTCGGAAAAGATTCGCCAGTGTCTGTACCTTGAGCGAGACGGCAGTCTCCCACTGCTCGTCCGTTAGGTCATCCAGTGCCACCATCGCTTCCGCTGCACGCAGACGTGCCGTGAAGAGTTTCTGGAGGAATTCGTTGATCTGTGCTTCCTGGATGGCCGGGTCTTCCATATTCAGGTCCGAGGGACGGATCCGGTCCAGTGCGTTCGTGAACTGAACGAGGGTTTCGTAATCAGCATTTTCCGGAAGGACGAGAAGTGCGTCCACTTCCGCAAGTTTCGTCATTCGTGCCGGTGCTCCAACGGACATTTCCGGCGCGGAGACCTCTTCGGCCGGTACTTCTGCCGGTCCTTCGGCTGGAACTTCTTCCGGTTCTTCGGCTGGAACTTCTTCCGGTTCTTCGGCTGGAACTTCAAGATCGGCTTCATCTAGGACCTGATCTACGGATCCCGGAAGGGAGAGGTCGGCTTCTTCGGAAGGATCGGAAACCGTTTCTTCTTTCGGTGCGCCCAAGGCCGTTTCCGTGTCGGCAAGGACTTGATCCACGGAGGCTTCGATGGAGTCTTCGTCGACTTCACTCAGAGAATCTGCCACGATCCCGTTGATCTTTTCATTTTTATTGTCGACTTCCACTTCTTCCAGTGCTTTGTCCACGGTCTCGCGGATCTCTTCCGGCTGCACTTTGCGCAGGACTGGCTCAAGTTCTGTGTCGCCGTTCTTTTCCAAGACCTGATCGACCGCTTCCTGCTGAAGAGCTTCTTCCTCATCGGAGGTCTCGAGGAGATCCAGCGCGGTCATTTCTTCCGCATCTTCCACCGCGGGCGTTTCCGCATCGGGAGTCTCGATCAGGTCATCCAGAGCAGGAGCTTCTTCCGCATCTTCCACCGCGGGCGTTTCCGCATCGGGAGTCTCGATCAGGTCATCCAGGGCAGGAGATTCTTCCGCATCTTCCACCGCGGGCGTTTCCGCATCGGGAGTCTCGATCAGGTCATCCAGAGCAGG